>JBJTBF010000001.1:0-61788 GCA_046091145.1 Acidimicrobiales bacterium
CCGTGGTCAACCCCGTTCAGCAGATCCATCGACGCCTCGATGTCGTCGACCACCACCACGGGTGCCACGGGGCCGAAGATCTCCTCGGTGAGCACCGGGTTGTCGGGGGCCACCCCGGTGAGCACGGTGGCCTCGTAGCCGTGCATGGGGGCGGGGGTCGCCCTGCCCCCGCACGCCACCTGCGCACCGGCATCCACCGCGCGCTGCACGAGGCCAGCGACGCGCTGCTGCTGGGCGGCGCTCACGAGCGGGCCGAGGCCCGTGCCCTCGGCCAGCCCGTCACCCACGCGGAGGGCCGACATCCGCTCCACGAGGCGGTCGGTGAACTCGCCGGCCACCGCCCGGTGCACGTAAAGGCGGTTTGCGGCCGTGCACGCGGCGCCGCCGTTGCGCATCTTGGCGAGCATCGCGCCGTCGACGGCGGCCGCGATATCGGCGTCGTCGCACACCACGAACGGTGCGTTGCCGCCCAACTCCATCGAGCAGTTGATGATGCGGTCGGCCGCCTGCTTCAGCAGCACCGAGCCGACCCGCGTGCTGCCGGTGAACGACAGCTTGCGGATCATCCCCGATGCCAGCATCGCCTCCACCGCCTCGCCCGGCGGCACGGGTGTCACCACGTTCACCACGCCGTCGGGTACTCCGGCACGTCCCAGAACGTCGGCAATCACGTACGCGGTGAGCGGGGTCTCACCGGCGGCCTTCAGCACCACCGTGCACCCCGCGGCGAGCGCAGGGCCGATCTTCCGGGTTGCCATGGCGGCGGGGAAGTTCCACGGGGTGATGCACAGTGCAGGACCGACGGGCTCGCGTGTGACCGCCAGCCAGTACTGCCCGTTCGGTGCACGGCGAAGGTCACCGTCGATGCGCACGGCCTCCTCACTGAACCAGCGGAAGAACTCCGCCGCATATGCGACCTCGGCCCGCGCGTCGGCGAGGATCTTGCCGTTCTCGCGCACGATCAGACGGGCGAGTTCCTCCTGCTCGTCCATCATGATGCCGAAGGCCCGGCGCAGCATCTCCCCCCGCTCGCGCTGTGGAACGGTGCGCCACGTGGCGAACGCGATGTGTGCGCGCTCGACGGCCGTGAGGCATTCCTCCACGGTGTGGTTCGGGGCATCGCCCACGGCTTCGCCGGTGGCGGGGTTCACGATCTGCAGTCTTGCCATGCGGCAAGTCTCCCACTGCCCCGGCACAGCCGCCGGGGAACGACAAAGGGGCCCGGGCTTGCGCCCGGGCCCCTTCGCTCACTCTTGGGGGAGGATCAGCCTGCGCCCACCTTGGCCACCTGGGCAAGTGCCGTGGTGAGGAGAGCACCGGTCATCGGTGCGTAACCCGCGCCGGGGCCCTGCTTCGGTGCACACTCGTTCAGGATGTAGCTGAAGTAACCCTTGACCGCAGTTGCCTTCGAGGATGCAGCGGTGTTGGCGATGCCGTACGCCACTGCGTTGATCGGGTAGGAAGCACCGTCGGTGACCCTGTAGTTCAGTGTCACAAGGCCATCAGCAGCGACAACCGCCTCGGCGAGGTTCTTCGCCGATGTCTCGGGCGACGGAGCCACGTACTTGCCGGCAGTGTTGTTGATCTTGGCGGCCGACAGCTTGCGCTCGGTGATGAACGAGACCTCGGCATAGGTGATCGCGCCGTTGGTGTCACGCACCGCATTGGTCACACCGTCATTGCCGGAGTAACTCTGGAAGGTGCCGACCGGCAGCGATGTGCCCGGGAACGCCGTGGCGAACGTGCCGCTCGTGGCCTTGGTCCAGATTGACCCGTGCTCCTTGTTCAGGTAGTTCGCGAAGCTGTCCGTCGTGCCCGAGCTTCCGGACCGGTACGCGACCGTGATGGCTGTCGAAGGGAACGTCACGTCCTGGCCGAGCGTGAAAGCAACAGGCACAATCGAGCCAATGCCACGTGTACCCACGGTGACTTCGTACGTGGTGCTGGCCGACACGAGGGCGAGCTTCGTGAGCTTCGCGTTCACAGAAGCATTCATCACGGCAGTGCCGGGTTTACCGTCGGTCACCGGGGTGATCACCAGCTTCTTGCCCTTGAACCGCTTCAGTGCCGCTGGGGTCATCGTCGCGTTGAACGTGACGTTCGTGCCCTTCACAGTGGCCTTGACCGTGACACCGTTCGACGTCACGGACGTCTTGGCCGCCACCGAGGTCTTCTTGTTGGCTGCCGCGATTGCGGGATCGTTCCAGTTCGTGATCTGGCCAGCGAAGATCTTCGCCACGACCTCACCGGGGAGGTTGATCTGCACACCAGCGGGCGAGATGCCGTCGATGCGGTAGGCGATGCCGATCGGGCCACCGATCAGCGGCACGTACACGAAGCCCGCGGGCTTGGTCTCCGTGGAGCCATACGGGGCATCGGAGCCGGCATAGTCGAACTGTCCCTTCTGGAAGGTCGAGCGCCCGGTGCCGGACGAGCTTGCGGTGTAGCTGATCACGTCGGAGTTCGGGTTGAAGGTCTTGTTCGCGTTGTAGAGCGCGCGGCAGACCTCCTGGAGGTTCGCCATGAACGACGATCCGCCTCCTCCGACGTTGTCACCGGCAAGCACCGGGGACACTGCGGAAAGGCTGGCTGCGGCTGCAACCACCAGTCCTGCGACGATTCGACGTCGTGTTGCCATCTTCTTGTTGTCTCCTTGGGGATGTGTGCCGCCCGGGGTGGAGCGGTCAACTGCAGGAGACCGTACTGACGCGACTTTTCGCGGGGGCTTCCGCCGCGCGAACCGCGACTGGCTGCCGGGTGAACAGTGGGTGAACCGGCCGGCTCAGCCGAACCGACCCTGCACGTAGTTCGCGGTCCTCTCGTCGGACGGGTTGGAGAAGATGTTCGACGTGAGGTCGGCCTCGATGAGGCGGCCGGGACCACCGTCGGAGAGGAAGAATGCGCAGTAGTCGGACACCCGTGAGGCCTGCTGCATGTTGTGGGTCACGATGACGATCGTCATGGACTCCGACAGCTGGACGATGGTCTCCTCCACTCGCAGGGTCGAGCCCGGGTCGAGCGCCGAGCACGGCTCATCGAGCAGCAGCACGTCCGGACGCAGAGCAAGCGACCGTGCGATGCACAGGCGCTGCTGTTGGCCGCCCGACAGGGACCCCGCGGGAGCATCCAGACGGTCCTTCACTTCCTTCCAGAGGCCGGCCCTGGTGAGACACTCCTCGACAAGGACGTTCCTGTCGTCCACCCGCACGCGCGCGAGCTTCGGACCGGCAATGACGTTCTTGCCGATGTTCATGGCGGGGAACGGGTTCGGCTTCTGGAACACCATGCCGATCCGGCGACGGATGTCGGTCGGGTTCACACCCGGTGCGTAGATGTCCTCACCCTCGAACAGGACCTCCCCCGCCATCGCCGCACGGGGGATGAATTCGTGCATGCGGTTGAGCAGGCGCAGGAACGTGGACTTGCCGCAGCCGGAGGGCCCGATGAGGCCCGTGACGGTGTTCTCGGGGAAGTGCAACGACACGTCGGCAAGTGCGTGATGGCCCCCGAACCATGCGTGCACACCCACAGCCTCGAGACCACCCGCACGACCGACCTCGAGATTGCGCGCCTTGCGGCGGGTACGGTCACCCGGGGCGGGAGCAGGTGTGTCTATCGAGGGAACGATGATCTCGCCGGTGTCGACGGGGTTCAGTTCGCTGTTGGCTGGGTTGTCCATCGGTTGCTCACTTTCTGGAGATTCGGGCGCTCACCGCACGGGCGAACAGGAAGAAGAGAAGGACGGTGGTCAGCAGCACGAGCGACCCGCCCCATGCGCGCGCAATGGAGTTCTCGGTGCCGATGCCGAGGTTCTGGAACACGTAGATCGGCATCGTGGCGATGGGCTCGTTGAGGTTGGTGCTGGTCTTCACGAAGTACGCGGTGGTCAGCAGCAACGGTGCGGTCTCACCCGCGACTCTTGCGACACCGAGCACAGCTGCCGTGATGAGTCCGGAGAACACCGTGGGAAGCACCACCGCGAAGGTGGTTCGTGCCTGCGTCGCACCCAGCGCGTAACTGGCGGCCCGCAGGTCGTCGGACACCAGCTTCAGGACCTCCTCTGATGTCCTCGCAACCGTGGGAAGCATCAACACCGCGAGTGCGCATGCACCTGCCCAGGCACTGAAGCCACCGAAGAAGGTGACGACAGTTGCGTACACGAAGAGACCGGCGACAATCGACGGAACCCCGCTCATGGCCTGTGTGAGGAAGCGCACCATGCCGGTGAACCGTCCCTTGACCTCGACGATGTAGACGGCCGCGACGATGCCGAGAGGAACCGCAATCACCGATGCAATCGACACGACGAGTGCCGACCCGACAAGCGCGTGTGCGACGCCACCCATGTTCAGCGGGTCGTCCGAGCCAGTCACGAGCATGTCGGTGGTGAGATACCCGCGGTAGAAGGCCTTGGAGCCGTTGCGGACAACGGTCGTGATCACCGAGATCCACGGGATGCTCACGGCACCGAAAGCCACGACAAGAACAGAGGTTGCGAACCGGTCGATTGCGGCGTTGCGGCCCTCCTTCACCATCGAGATGAATGCCAGCACAGGGAGTGTGAGCGCGAATCCGACGTACAGCCCCAGGATTCCGTCGAGCCCGGTGACTGCCTCGAGTGCCCCTGCGACGAGACACGACAAGACCACCAGAACCGTCGTCTCGAGTGCGACCCTCCGCGACCTGCGCCACGGGCGCATCGGGGTGGGTGCCGCAACCGTGTCGATCACCGGTGTCGTCACACTGCCACCTTCGCCCGCTTCACGATGGCAGTCGCTGCCGCGTTGACGAGCAGTGTGACGAGGAACAACACGAGCCCGGCCGCCATCAATGCCTTGATCTCGTAAGGCGATGCCTCCCCGAAACGTGTGGCGATCAAGGAGGCCACGTTCCCGCCGGCGGAGGTGAGGATGCGTAGGTTGATCTGGAACACGAGGTTCAGCACGAGGTACACCGCGATTGTCTCACCGAGTGCGCGACCGAGACCGAGCATCGCTCCACCCACGAGTCCGCTCCGGCCGAAGGGGATTACCACCGTGCGCAACGCACCCCAGCGTGTCCCGCCGAGCGCATAGGCAGCGTTGACGTGGTCGCGGGGGGCCTGCCCGTAGACCTCACGCGCAACCGAGGTCACGATCGGCAGGATCATCATTGCGAGCAGCAGGCCGGCCACGAACGGTGACCGAATGAAGACCGGCACGGGCACGGAGAACAACGGGAACCAGCCGAACCATGCATTGAGGGTCCTGGCCCAGCCCTCCACATGTGGCATCAACACCGTGTAACCCCAGATGCCCCAGATCACGGACGGAACAGCGGCCACGAGATCGAGCACGGACGTCAGGAACGTCCGCAGCGCGCGCGGGGCGTAGTACTCGATGAAGAGGGCCGCCGACATTGCGAAGGGAACCGCCACCACCACGGCGATGGTGGCGACCACGATCGACCCGACCAACATTGCTGCCACGCCGAACCTCGCCGTCGACGGGTCGTTCACGTCGCCCGGGTCCCAGGTGGAAGAGGTGAGGAAGCTGAAACCGAAATCGGAGAACACCTCGAACCCCCGGAACAGCAGGAAGCCGCCGATCAAGGCGAGGACGAGGAGCGAAGCGAGTGCCCCGAGCGTGATTGCACCCCGGAATACACGGTCTGACCGGCGCCGCACCCCGGTGATGGGCCTCTGTGTCAGCGCCGGCGAGGGGTCCGTCTCCACGCAGTGAGCCTGTCATCGGGCCACGCGCGGGACCTGCCCCATCGGTGAACTCGAGGTGAACGAGGAGCGAAAGTTTGCCTCAGTCCGATGCGGGAAACCCAAGCACGTCGGCACCCCCGCACAGACCGTCGATGTCGGCGGGGTCATGGGAGACGACCATCACGTGGCAGCTCGTCCCGGACAGGACCCGCGTGAGCAGGTCGCGCAGGGCCGGCCTGGAGGCCGCGTCAACGGCCGCAAAGGGCTCATCGAGCAGCAGGATGCGCGGGTTCGTGACAAGGGCACGTGCGAGGGCCACCCGTTGCCTCTCACCCCCGCTCAGGGTTGCGGGTTGCCTGCCGGCGAGTTGTGCAACCCCGACCGATGCCAGGGCCTCTTGTGCCCTCGCCTCGGCCTCGCGCCGGGGTGCCCCGTGGCACCGCGGACCGTAGGCCACGTTGCCGAGCACCGTCATGTGCGGGAACAGACGGAGGTCCTGGAACATCACCACGCAGCGCCGCTCGCCGGGCTGAACGAACGTGTCAGCGTCGTCGAACACGGTCCCGTCGAGTTCGACGGAACCGGCACGCATCCGGTCGAGTCCCGCAACTGTGTGCAGGAGGGTCGACTTCCCCGAACCGTTCGGGCCCACCACTCCCACCGGCCGGCCGGCCTCGACCTGCAACGACACCTCGCGCGAGAACGTGCCGCGCCCGAACGTGCCACGGACCGTCAGTGTCATCGCGTCACCATCCACCTGCCACGGAGCGCGGCGATGACCGCCACCGCCACGACCATCATCCCGAAGGAGAGCACGAGCGACGCCCGGTAGTCGGTTGCCACCAGTTCGTACACAGCCATCGGCACGGTCTGCGTGCGGCCGGGGAAGCTGCCGGCGAAGGTGATCGACGCACCGAACTCACCGAGCGACCTCGCCCAGGCGAGTGCGACGCCGGCGCCGACCGCACCCCGCGCCCCCGGCAGTGCCACGGTCACGAACACCCGCCACGGCGATGCCCCGAGCGTGCGTGCGGCGTCCTCGAGGCCGGCGTCGAGCTGACGGAACGCGGACTCCACCGCGAGCACGAGGAACGGCAGCGACACGAACACCTGCGCCATTACCACGGCAGTGCGTGTGAACGGGATCGACACCCCCCACCACGCGAGCAATGACGACCCGATGATGCCTCGGCGGCCGAACACGGAGAGCAGGGCGATTCCTGCCACGACCGGCGGAAGGAGCATGGGTGTGATCACCAGTGAGCGAACGACAGTGATGACGGGACCCCGGGTTCTGGACATCACCCAGGCCAGCGGCACTCCCAGCACTGTGGCAACGAGTGCCGCCACGAGAGACGTCTGCAGTGACAGCCACGCGGCGGTGCGCACCGGGCCCGACCCGAGGATGCTGCCGGCGTCCGACCACGGCATCCGCACCACAATCCCCAGCACGGGCAGTGCAACGAACAACGCGCCGATGACGGCGGCTGCCACCAGCGACGGAGACTGACGCACCCTCACGAGACCCTCATCCGCTCGGCGATGACCGCCCTGAAGGGGGCCGACGTCACGAAGCGCATGAAGGACACCGCGGCCTCCCCGTGGCGGAGCTGCACGGCAACGTACGGTGTCCGGACGTTCAGGGTCGAGCCATCGACGGTGTCGGGGATGTCCACGCACCGGACTGCCGTCTCGGCGTTCGACCGTGTGCTGCACACGTACTCGTACGTGATTGCGGCGTCGATCTCTCCCGTCGTCACCTTCGCGAGAAGATCCTCGGCGGAGGCCGCCTCGGTTGCCGCAACAGCCGTGCGGTCGAAGCCGGCCCCCCACACCTCACCGGCATTGGAGAGCAGCGAGTCAGCCATGGCACCGCAGGGTGCCGACGGCACGCACAGCCCGACCTTCCAGCCCGCCCTCACTTTCCCGGGAAGTTCCTGAAGGGAGCCGACCATTGCGGACGGTGCGACCAGCAGGGTGCCCCTGACGCTTCCCAGTTGCATCGGCTCGCCCGTGGTGAACCCGTCGGCCTCGAGGCCATCGACCGCAGCCGTGCCCGCCGACAGGAAGACATCGGCCGGCGCGCCCTCGCGCACCTGTGCAGCAAGTGCAGTCGACGAACCCGACGAGACCTGCCACTTTCCCGCACACGGGTTCACGGCAGGGTCCCTCAGCACAGGTGCGAACGAGCTCGCAACGAGGGCCGTGACCGGCAGGCAGTCACCCCCCGTAGCACCGGAACCCGCACCGTCGGATGAACATGCCCCCGCTGCGAGGACAGCCACGACTGTGAGTGCGGTGCCGAGCCGTGTCCGTGTCACCCCGCCATGGTAGTCAGTTTGTGACTACTCGGCTACGGTGACGTCATGCCCACCGCCGATTCGGTCCTCGCACGTGATGTCGTGCTCGCGCTGGTGGTCGAGCAACCGCGGCACGGCTGGGCCCTCCAGCGTGAGCTGGCACCCGGCTCGGAGATCGGCCGCGCATGGACCCTCTCGCGCCAGCTCGTGTACCGCACCGTCGACAACCTGGTGGAGGAGGGACTGCTGCGCAAGGGACGCCGCACCGGGGGCGACGGCCCCGAGCGTGTCGTGCTCCACCCCACTGCGGCGGGCCGGCGACGGGCCCTGTCATGGCTCGACGAACCCGTCACCCACGTGCGCGAGGTGCGCACCGTGCTGCTGGTGAAGCTGGTGCTGCGGCGACGGATGGGACTGCCGAACGGGCGGTTCCTCGCGCGGCAGCGGCGGACACTTGCCCCCGTGGCGGATGCAATCGTGTCGCGGCGCGACGGAGACGAGGTCGACCGTTGGCGTGCGGAGAGTGCGGCAGCGGCGATCCGCTTCCTGAACTCCCTGACCGTCTGACCCGATCAGCCGCCGAGATAGGCGGCGCGGACGGCAGGGTCATCGAGGAGGGCGGCGCCGCTCCCCTCCTTCACCACGTAGCCGGTCTCGAGTACATAGGCGCGGTGTGCCGTGCGCAGTGCCTGGGTGGCGTTCTGCTCGACGAGCAGCACGGACACGCCCTCTGCGTTGATCTGCTTGATGATCTCAAAGATCTGCGCGATCAACATCGGTGCAAGACCCATCGACGGCTCGTCCAGCAGCAGCAGACGCGGCCGGCTCATGAGTGCACGGCCGATCGCCAGCATCTGCTGCTCACCGCCCGACAGCGTGCCGCCCAGCTGGGAGACACGTTCCTTCAGCCGGGGGAAGAGATCGAACACGTGGTCAAGCTCGGCCTCCGTGTGGGCGTCCTTGCCGACGCGGGTGTAGGCACCCATCTCGAGGTTCTCGAGAACCGTCATGCCCGGGAAGATTCCGCGTCCCTCCGGGGACTGGCAGATGCCGGCCTGGACGCGTTCGTGCGGCGCCAACGACGTGATGTCCCGGCCGTCATAGGACACCGAGCCCTGTGCGACGCTGCGCACGCCCGAGAGGGTGCGCAGCGTCGTGGTCTTCCCCGCCCCGTTCGCACCGATGAGCGTGACGATCTCACCCTCGCCCACGGAGAAGGAGACTCCCTTGATGGCCTCGATTCGGCCGTAGAACACGTGGAGGTCGTTCACCTCAAGAAGCATCTTCGGGCACCCCCAGGTAGGCCGCGATCACATCGGGGTTCGCCCGCACGTCAGCCGGCAGACCGTCGGCGATCTTGCGTCCGAAGTCGAGCACCGCCACACGGTCGCTCACGTTCATGACCACGCTCATGTCGTGCTCGATCACCAGCACGGTGTAGCCCTGGTCGCGCACCTTGAAGATCAGCTCGTTGAGCTGCTGCTTCTCCGCGGGGTTGAAACCGGCCGCGGGCTCGTCGAGGCACAGCAGCTGCGGGTTGGTGCCGAGCGCCCGCGCGATCTCCAGCCTGCGCTGGTGACCGTAGGGCAGGCTGCGTCCCGCCACCTCGGCGTACTCGTCGATGCCGACGAGCTGCAGGAGTTCCATCGCACGCTCACGGGCGTGGTTCTCCTCGCGACGGCTGCGCGGTGTGCGGCCGATCGCTCCCAGCACGCTGGCCCTGTGGTGAGCGTCGACCCCGACCATCACGTTCTCGAGCGCCGACATCTCCTGGAAGAGCCTGATGTTCTGGAACGTGCGGGCGATCCCGCCCTTCGTGATCTCGAACCGCTTCTTCCCCACGATGGACTGCCCGTTGAAGGTGACCGTGCCGCTCGTGGGCGTGTACACACCGGTGACCACGTTGAACAACGTGGTCTTGCCCGCACCGTTCGGGCCGATGAGACCGAGGATCTCGCCCTTCTCGATGCGCAGCGACACGTCACCCAGTGCGGTGACACCGCCGAACTGCATGGTGAGGTTCTGCACCTCGAGGAGGGAGGCACTCATGCCGTTGCCTCCTTTTCCTTCTTCCCGGGTATCCCCGTGGCCGCACCGCGGCGCGGGATGATCCCCTGCGGACGGAACACCATCATGAGCACCAGCACCACACCGAACACGAAGTAACGGCGCGAGGAGAACCCACGGAAGCGCTCCGGCAGCCAGGCCACCACGATGGCACCGACGATGGCGCCGTACATGTTGCCCGTTCCGCCCAGCACAATCGCGGCGATGAACAGGATGGAGAGCTGCAGCTGGAAGTTGTCGGGGTTGATGAACTGCACCTTGCCCGCATAGAGGACCCCGGCCACGCCGCCGATGGCGGCACCGATGGCGAAGGCCCACAGCTTGAACCTGAACGTGTTCACACCCATCAGCTCTGCTGCGTCCTCGTCCTCCCGCACGGCGGTCCAGGCGCGGCCCACACGGCTGGCCTCGAGACGCCGCAGCATGAAGATCACGAGCAGGATGATCGTGAAACCGAGGAACCAGTAGGGCTTCGCGTCGAGCACGTTGAACGTGAGCGACCAGTCGACCAGCGGTATGTGGATGTCGGGCGGCGCCTTGATGTTGTTGATGCCGCGCGGGCCGCCGAGCCACTCCATGTTGTTGGCAGTGATCCGGATGATCTCGCCGAAACCGAGTGTCACGATGGCCAGGTAGTCACCCCGCAGGCGCAGCGTCGGTGTGCCGAGGATGACCCCCGCAAACATGGAGACCATCACGGCGATCGGGAGGCACAGCAGCCACGGCAGGCTCGCGTGCTCCGACGAGAGGACGGCGGTGACATAGGCACCCACGGCATAGAAGCCGACGTACCCGAGGTCGAGAAGACCGGCAAGACCGACCACCACGTTCAGTCCGAGGGCCACGAGGGTGAACACCATGATCTGGTCCGTCAGGACGGACTCGAACTTGGCGCCGGGGGTGTTCACGATCCAGCCGAGCACGGGGACATCCGGCCAGAACGGCGCGAGGTACAGCGCGATGATCAGGATGCCTCCGGCAGACAGCTGGGCCGAACGCGGCAACTTCACAAAACCGGCACGTGCGGCGCCGACCGCCGCCGTGCGCCTGCGGAAGGTGTCGGTGAGGTTCATACGCGGGCCTTCCCCAGGGCCTCGCCGAGGATCCCGGTGGGACGGAACATCAGCACGGCGAGCAGCACCGTGAACGCGATGACGTCCTTCCACTCCCCACCGAAGATTGCCGAGCCGTAGTTCTCCGCAAGACCGAGGACCACTCCTCCGAGGAGTGCGCCACGGATGTTGCCGATGCCGCCGAGGACGGCCGCGGTGAAGCTCTTCACTCCCAGCAGGAAGCCGATGTTGAACTTGGTCTGGTCGTACACGAGCGTGAACATCATCGCCGCGCCGCCGGCCATGGCACCGCCGAGCAGGAACGTGACGAGAATGACGACGTCGACGTTCACACCGAGGATTCGGGACGTCTCGACGTCCTGCGCCACGGCACGGATCCCGCGCCCGAGGCGGGTCCTGTTCACGAAGAGCAGGAGCGACGTCATCATGAGGAGCGCGCCTGCGGCGACGATCACGTAGTCGATGCGCACGTCGGCCCCGAGGAAATTGAAGAGCACGCGCTTCTCGAGCACACGGGGAACCTTGTACACGAGGCGCTCGTCGGGGCCCCACACCGCCACGGCCTCGGCGACGGCGGTGGATGCTCCGATCGCCGAGATCAGGAAGGCCAGACGCGGTGCCTGGCGGCCACGGCGGAACACCCGCATGTACACGAAGCTGAGCGGGCCGGCGACCACGGCGGCGATCACCACGTCGACGATGATGTTCGACTCGAACAGCAGGCTCACCACGACCCCGGTGATGAACGCCAGCACGATGGCGCCGAAGCGGTCGCCCGCACCGCGCAACGGTCTGTAGGCGGTGCGCTCGAGAACGACGGCGGCGGTTCCCGAGAAGATGACGGCGCCGACGAGTGCCGTCACGAGTGTCGCGACGAGCCCGAGGCCCGACCTGTACGGGTAGTCACCGTCGATGAACTGGGGCACACCGAGCACGCGCGTGACGGCGATGAGGGCGCCGAACGTGCCCACCATGAAGATCTCGGAGTGCGCAAAGTTGATGAGCCGCAGCACGCCGTACACCATGGTGTAGCCGAGCGCGACGAGCGAGTAGATCAGGCCGAGCACGATGCCGGACACCGTGAGTTCCCAGAACGTGCGGTAGATCAGCCAGTCGGTCATGAGTTTGCCTTCGCCGTCGGGAGGAGAGGGGCCCCCTGAGGATTCCCAAATCTACAAAGCACAAGGGCCCGGGGCGAAAGCCCCGGGCCCTTGCGTTCGTACCGTGCGGTCAGAGGACCGCTGAGGTCACTTGACCTCGGTCTCGAATGTGATCTTGCCGTCGACGACCTTGTACAGGTAGATCGCGCCCGCCTCGGTGGCCTCACCGTTGTCGGCGAACTTGATCTGCTTGGTCACACCAGCGAAATCGGCAGCCTTGACGCCCGCGAGCACCGCGGCGCGGTCAGCAGCACCGGCCTTGATGATCGAGAGGTAGAGGCTCGCGATGTCGTAGTACTCGGCACCGTAGGTGCCGGGGACCTCGTTGTACTTGGCCTGCCACTTGGCGTTGAACTCCTCGCCACCGTCCTTGCAGGGGCAACCGATGATCGCGCCCTCGGCGGCCGGACCCGCGGCATCGGCGTAGCCGGCCTGGTCCTTCACGCCGTCACCGAAGACGAGAGTGGCGGTCACGCCACCGTCACGGAGCTGGGTCGACAGCTTGGCAGCCTCGCCGTAGTAACCGCCGTAGAAGATGACCTCGGGGTTCGCGGCCTTCATCTTGCTGACTGCAGCAGAGAAGTCGGCGGCCTTCGGGTCGATCGTCTCGGTGGTGACGGTTGCGCCGGTCACTGCGGCCTTCACGTTGTCCGCGAGGCCCTTGCCGTACTCGGACCCATCATCGATGATGCCGAGCGAAGCGGGCTTCAGGGTCTCTGCGACGTACTTGGCGATTGCAGGTCCCTGGACGCCGTCATTGGCGAGCACGCGGTGCCACACCTTCCAGCCGTTGTTCTGCAGTTCGGCGTTGGTGGCCGAACCGGTCACTGCGGCAAGACCGGCAGCGTCGTACAGCGGCAGGGCAGCCTTGGACTCACCGGAGAAGCCGGGCCCGATGAGGCCGATGATCGACGCATCATCGATCGCGGCCTGGGCGACGGCGGGGGCCTTTGCGGGGTCTCCCTGCGTGTCGAACTTCTTCAGCGAGACGCAGTTGTCGGCGTTCTCGGCGTTGTACTCCTCGAGTGCCAGCTCTACACCCTTGAGCATCGGCGCACCGAGGCCGGCGGCGTCGCCGGTCTCGGGGAACTGCAGACCGAGCGAGATCGCGCACTCGCCGCTGGCGGCGGGTGTGGTCTCCTCGGATGTGGAGTCGCTGCCACCGCAGGCAACGCCCACGAGCGACAGGCCGATGACCAGTGCCGAGGCACGGAACATCTTGGTCTTCTTCATCTGATTCTCTCCCTACGAGAAAATGACGGCCGACGGCCGCCGTGGTTGGATAAGACACGAACCTACCTATGGGTCTGGACAAAACTCAAACGTCTGAGGCCATTTTCACGGTGTTCTCAACTATTCTCACAACCTCGGCATGGGTGTTGTAGAGCGGTGCGAAGCCGAACCGGATGAGATCCGGGGGCCGGAAGTCGGCGATGATCCCGGTCTCCGCCAGGCGACGGACCAGTTCCCGACCCCGCTCGAACCCCAGTGCCACATGGCTCCCACGGTGGTCGGGGTCCTCGGGCGAGCCCAGGGTGAAGCCCAGGGGTGCGAGGACATCGCGCCACAGCTCGATGAACAACGACGTGAGCGACACGCTCTTGTCACGGATCTGCTCGATTGTCACACCGTCGAAGGCCGACAGTGCCGCCTCGAGTGACTTCATGCCCAGCACCGTGGGCGTGCCGGTGAGGAAGCGCTCGATGCCGGGAGCAGGCCGGAACCCGGTCTCGAATGCGAACGGCTCTGCGTGCGCCCACCACCCCGCGAGCGGCTGGTTCGCCCCGGCGAGGACCCGCGGGGCTGCGTACACGAACGCGGGTGCCCCCGGCCCCCCGTTCAGGTACTTGTACCCGCAGCCCACCGCGAAGTCGGCATCGAGCCCGGCGAGGTCCAC
Organism: Acidimicrobiales bacterium; assembly: GCA_046091145.1. Classification (GTDB taxonomy): domain Bacteria; phylum Actinomycetota; class Acidimicrobiia; order Acidimicrobiales; family Ilumatobacteraceae; genus UBA2093. The sequence goes on from JBJTBF010000001.1 coordinate 14,190, forward strand.
CGGCACGGCGCCTGCCGAGTGAGCGAGGTCCCACACCACCACGGCGCCCGCCGCGTGGGCAGCGGCGGTGATCTCGTCGGCATGGAGGATGTGCGCACTCCGGTAGTCCACGTGCGTGGCGGTGACAACCGCGGTGCGCTCCGACACGGCCGAGGGGACCCTGCTCGCGCGCACAGGCACGAGGGTGAGACCGAGCTGGTCGCACACCGACTGTGCGATGTAGATGTCGGTCGGGAAGTTGTTCTCGTCCACCACGATCTCGGTGCGGTCCGGTCGCAGACCGGAGGCAGCCGTCAGCACCTTGTGCAGGTTGATCGACGTGTTGTCGGCACAGATCACCGTGCCGGGAGCAGCCCCGATGAGCGGTGCGATGAGGTCACCCACGCGTGCAGGCATCGCCCGCCAGTCCTCGTCCCACGACCGGATGAGGCGCTCGCGCCACTCGTGCTCGACAGTGCGGTTCACCGCCGCACGTGAGGCATGTGCGAGCGGGCCGAGCGAGTTCCCGTCGAAATAGAGGACACCTTCCGGAATGTCGAAGCGCGACCGGGTGAAGGAGATCGCGTCATCTGCGTCGAGCTGTTCCGCCAGTGCGCGCGCGTCATCGAGTTTCATGCGGTGTCCTCCGTCAGCCAAGCAGGCGGCCCAGCACATGGTCGCCGACGAACGTTCCCCTCCGCAAGATGTCGTACGGAAGGTCGAAATGGTCACGGTCCCCGACCAGTGAATGCGCGGTGTCGACCCCCGACGACCGCAGTCGGTCGGCGAACTCCGCCGACTGTCTGATGAACTCGGGTGGTTCGTGCCCCCCGACCGCGACCACCGCGTGCCGCGGGAACGTCCCGATGTCCAGCAGCAAGGGGCTCAATGCGGCCGCACGGGGTTCGTCGAGCCCGAGAGGGTCGTTCGTCGGTGTCCGCACGAGTGGCCTCAGGTCGTAGATGCCGCTCAACAGGACGGCACAGTCGACACGGCCCGCGAGTTCCGGTGCCATTGCGCACATCGCCACCAGGTGCGCCCCGGCACTGCATCCGGCGAGCACCACACGCGGTGCACCTGCGCGGTCAAGAACACGGCACACGCCGGAGATGCATTCGCGGACGATCTGCTCCACGGTTGCGGCCGGCGCGAGCGTGTAGTCAACGGCATGGAGGGACACGCCGTGCGTCTCGGCATCCCGCGCATTGAACAGGGAGTCCGCCGCCGACAGACGCTGCCAGTAGCCGCCGTGGATGTAGATGAGGAGGGGTTGACCGTTCCTCACCGTTGTCGTGCCGACATACGGTGCGCTGAGTTCCGCGTACTCCCGCACGTACTCCTCGAGGGGCCGCTTCGAGAACCCCGACGGCGAGTACTGCAGGTCGACGTCGGCGGCGTCCGCGGTGCGCCAGTCGAATGCCATCAGGCGGGGATCGGAACTTCGCCGGCCACCGTGGTGCGGTGCAGCTCGCGCCGGAACCCCGCGTAGTCGTTGAGTGCGTAGTGCTGGGTGCTGCGGTTGTCCCAGATCACGAGGTCGCCGGGTGACCAGCGGTGACGGTAGCCGAACCGGGCATCGGTGGTGTGCAGGTGCAGCCACTCGAGCAACCGCTTCTTCTCGTCATCCGACGGGCCGACAAGGTCACGCACGTAGGCGCGGTTGTAGAACAGCACCGTCCTCCCCGTCTCCGGGTGCACACGCACCAACGGGTGGAGTGTGACGTCATGTGCCGATTCGTCGCACACGATGTTCATGCCACTGAGACCCGAGTGCACCGCCTGCATGCGCGGTGAGTACGCATCGCGGGCGGTGTGCACACCGCGGTACGCGAGAAACTCCTCCTTCTGCGCCGGGCTGAGTGCGTCGTACGCGGCCCTCATCGAGGAGAAGCAGGTGTCCCCGCCCCACGGCGGGATGTCGATGGCGAGGAGCACGGTGAACGAGGGCGGGTTCGGCTGGAAGCTGAAGTCGCTGTGCCATGCACCGCCGAAGTTGAACGCGTTCCCGTCACGCGCCTCCTTCAGCACCTTGATCACCTCGGGGTGCTCGGCACTCGGCTCGATGAACGGCGACTCCGCTGCCGGCCCGAGCCGGTGCGAGAACTCCACCTGCTCGTGCGCGGTGAGCGACTGCCCGGTGACCACCAGCACCTCGTGCTCGCATGCCAGGGCACGAAGTTCCGCCAGCCCGGCTTCATCCAGGCGGCGCACATCGACGCCGTCGACCCGCGCACCCATCACCCCGGTGAGCCTCGTTGCCTCCATCAGCCACACCCTATGGCATCATCGATGAATGGCTTCGAGGGACGGTGACGGCTGGGTCTTCTGCCTGAAGTGCCAGGCCAGGCACTGGGGCCTGAACGGGGCGGCCGGTCTGCTGCTGGTGCGCACCGACCTGGAGGAGCCCCACGTCCTGCTGCAGCTGCGTGCTGCATGGACCCACGGCGGCGGCACGTGGGCACTGCCCGGTGGTGCACTCGATTCCCACGAGGACCCCTTCATCGCAGCCGCACGCGAGGCGTGGGAGGAGACCGGGATCCACCCCGGCCATCTCGAGTTCAAGGACCTCTACTCCGACGACCATGGCAACTGGCGCTACGACACCGTGATCGCCCACACGTCGGTCGACCCCGGAGCACACGAGGCGAACCCGGAGTCCGACGACCTTCGCTGGGTGCGCGTCGATGATGTCGCGTTCTTCGACCTCCACCCGGGCCTGCGCGGTTCCTGGCCCGACCTGGTGGGCCGCGTGAAGCAGACACTCCTCTAGCCCCGATGCGCCGCCGTACCGTTCTTCTGCTTCAGTGCGCCATGGGCATCGGCTCCATGAGCTACGGCACGATGTTCACGATCATCGACGACCTGCGCGACCGCTACGGCGTGAGCGAGTCGCGTCTCGGGATGGTGCTCGGTGTGGGGTTCCTCGCCGGGTTCGTGTCGAACGTGTTCCTCGCCCCGTTGGCCGACCGCGGCCATGCCAAGCGGATGATCATGCTCGGCATCGCCGTCCAGCTGGTGGGCAACACGATGTTCGCGTTCTCGCAGTCCTTCGGCCCGCTGTTCCTCTCCCGTGCGGTGATGGGGATCGGCGGCGGGATGATCTACCCCGCGGTACGGCGCATCATCATCCTCGCCGACCCCCCGAACATGGGCCGCAACCTCGGCCGGATGCTCAGCTTCGAGGTCGGCGGTTTCACGCTCGGCCCGGTGCTGTCGGCCGTCACCGTCGGTGCGTTCGGTCTCGCCTCGCCGTTCCTCATCATCAGCGTGCTGATGGCCGCCGTGGGCGCGGGACTCCTGAACCTCCACGTGACGGAGTCGGAGCGCGACGACTCCCCGCGCCAGAGGCTCGCTTTCGACCTCTTCCGCATACGGCCGTTCACGGGTGCGATTGTCATCGGCAGCGCCCTCTTCGTGATGATCGGCACGTTCGATGCGCTGTGGTCATTGATGATGGAGGACATGGACGCCGCGGAGTGGGTGGCGAACGTCGGCATCTCGCTGTTCGCGCTGCCGATGCTGTTCCTCGGGCCCGTCGGTGGTCGGCTCACCCAGCAGTTCGGACCGTTCCGGGCGAGCATCTCGGGTCTTCTGTGCGGTGCCGCGCTCATCGCGCTCTACGGAACGCTCCCCTCGCCGTATCCCATGGTGGCGATCGGCTTCCTGCACGGGATTGTCGACGGTCTCACCTTCACCGGCGGGTCATCTGCCATCGCGATGGTGGTGCCCCACGAACGGCTCGCCGCGGCACAGGGAATGCAGGGTGCCGCGCAGACGGTTCTCGCGGGCATCGCGGCGGTGGCCGCCGGTGCGTCGTACGGCGCGTTCGGCCGCACGCCCACCTTCCTCGCATGTGCCGTGATGATGGTGCTGTTCATCGCGACCGGCGCGTGGCTGGCCCGCGGTTACCTCGGCATCAGGGGTGCCGATACCTTCGGCACAGTGAGTGAGCCGGCGAGCGGTCCGCCTGCCTGATCCGCCTCAGTGGGCAGCCTGGATGGCCGACCACACGCGCTGTGCGGTGCACGGCATGTCGATGTGGCGCACCCCGAGGTGTGACACGGCGTTCACCACGGCGTTGTGCACGGCCGGCGTGGCACCGATCGTGCCGGCCTCACCGATTCCCTTGGCGCCGAGCGGGTTGCGCGGTGTCGGTGTCTCCATCACCACGCGCTCGAACGTGGGCAGTTCCGCCGCGCTGATGAACCCGTAGTCGGCGAGGTTCGCTGTGTTCGGGTTGCCGTCGGCGTCGTACAGCACCTCCTCGAGGAGTGCCTGCGCGATGCCCTGGGCGATTCCCCCGTGCACCTGGCCGTCGACGATCAGCGGGTTGATGATGGTGCCCGCATCGTCACAGGCCACGTGCCGCAGCACGGCGACCGACCCCGTCTCGGTGTCGATCTCCACCACCGACACGTGCGAACCGAAGGGGAACGTGGCGCCCTCGGGCTTGAAGTCGGCCGTCGCCGACAGCTGCACGCCGCCCTGCACCGCAAGCTCCGCCCAGGTGCGCGAGGGCTGCGGCGACCCCTGCACGTGGAACGCACCGCGGGCGGTGTCGAGAACGATGTCCTCGGGTGCGGCCTCCATGAGCCGTGCGGCGACCTCGCGTGCCTTGTCGATCACTGCCTCGGCTGCGAGTCGTGCGGCGGTGCCGCCCACCTGCAGGCTGCGCGAGCCGCCGGTGCCGCCCCCGCGCTCCACATCCTGTGTGTCACCGAACCTGAACTCGATGCGCTCCATCGGGATGCCGGTGATGTGACTCACGATCATCGCCCACGACGTGGGGTGGCCCTGGCCGTGGGGCGAGGTCCCGGTGCGCACGATCGCGCCGCCCTCGGGGGTGATCTCCACCGCACCGAACTCCCCGCTGCCCATCGGGTTGGTGGTCTCCACGTACGTCGACACGCCGATGCCGATCTGCAACGGGGAACCCGACTCACGCCGCCGGCGCTGCTCCTCCAGCAGCCCGCGGTACCCGGCCGCCTCCAGGACCTTGTCGAGCGACTTCTCGTACTCGCCGGAGTCGTACTTCGCGCCCATCGGTGTGGTGAGCGGGAATGCCTCGGGCCTCAGGTAGTTGCGGCGGCGGACATCCGTGGGGTCGAGACCGCACACCCGCGCGAACTCGTCCACGGTGCGCTCGATGGCGGCCGTGGCCTCCGGTCTGCCGGCGCCGCGGTATGCCACCACCGGCGAGGTGTTCGTGACCACGCTGTGGGACTCGAACTGCACGTTGGCGATGTCGTACACGCCGCTCGCCATCATGCGCGTCATGAACGGCAGCACGGCACCACCCTTCGGGTAGGCACCGGCATCCTGCAGCAGGTCGAGCCTGTACGCGGTGATGCGCCCGTCCCTCGTTCCGCCCATGCGGGTGCGCTGGCGCTGGGCGCGGGCATGACCCATCGCGAGCATGTTCTCGGTGCGGGTCTCCACCCACGACACCGGCACGCCGAGCTTTCTCGCCGCCCAGCCGACGAGGATCTCTTCCACGTACACGCCTGACTTCGCGCCGAAACCGCCGCCCACGTCGGGGGTGATCACGCGCACGTTGGCCTTGTCCAGGCCGAGGGCCTTTGCGATGCCGTCGCGGGCGCCGTGGGCACCCTGGCTGCACGCCCACTGTGTGAGCTCGCTGCCGTCCCACCGCGCGGCACACGCACGCACCTCGAGAGGGGCAGTGGCGACCTTCTGGTTCTCGATCTCGAGGTCCACCACCACTTCGCAACCCTCGAAGATGTCGCGCTCGTCGGTATTGGTGAACGCAAGTGCCACGTTGGTGCCCGCCACCGGGTGCAGCAGCGTGTCACCCCTGTGGGATTCCTCCACGTCCACCACAACGGGCAGCGGGTCGTAGTCGATGATGACAGTCTCGGCTGCGTCGGCTCCCTGGCCGGGCTCGCGGGAGACGATCATCGCCACGGGTTCACCCACGAAGCGCACCACGTCACGCGCGAGGTACGGGAACTCCATCTGCTGGTTCACCATGCCGAGGTCGGGCCGCGCGGGCTCGATGTCGACATCGGCCGACGTCCACACGTGCAGAACGCCCGGCATCGCCACGGCCTCCGAGGTGTCGACCGACAGGATGCGTGCGTGCGCCACCGTGGACCGCACGTAGGTAACGTGCACCGTGCCCTGCAGTCGCAGGTTCGCTATGTACGTGCCGCCACCGGTGAGGAAGCGTGGGTCCTCGACCCTGACGACCCGTGTTCCGAGGATGCTCATGCGCTCCAGCCTCCGTCCACCTTGAACTCTGAACCGGTGGAGTATGCACTGTCGTCGCTGCCGAGGTACACGGCGAGCCGCGCCACGTGGATCGGTTCGGCCTCGTACCCGAGCGGGATGCGGGTGCGCACCATCTCGCGCACGCCGTCACCTGCCTCGTCGAACGTCTGCAGCATGGGCGTGTCGATGATGCCCGGGTGGATCGAGTTCACGCGCACCCCGAACGGTGCGAGCTCCTTTGCCACACCGCGCGTCATGCCGCGCACGGCCCACTTGCTCGCGCCATACGCGAGGAAGCCCGGCGTGCCGTCGAGACCCGCCACCGAGGAGATGTTGATGATGCTCCCGCTGCCCTGTGCAACCATCCGCGGCGCGGCCGCCTTCATGCCGAGGAACACCCCGACCTGGTTGATGTCGATGGTGCGTCTGTAGTCCTCGAGGGAAGTGTCGAGCACGGTGCCGCGCTCGAAGATGCCGGCGTTGTTCACGAGGATGTCGAGCCGGCCGAAGGTGTCGACGGTGAACGTGACAGCCTTCTCCCAGTCGGACTCACTCGTCACGTCGTGGTGCATGTACCGGCACCGCGAACCGTCGGGCGAGATGCGCCGGGCGGTCTCCTCACCGAGATCGTCGCGCAGGTCGGAGATCACCACGTGTGCACCCTCGTCCACGAACAGCTGTGCCTCGCTCGCACCCATGCCCCGGGCACCCCCCGAGATCAACGCCACTTTGCCCGCGAGTCTGTCCTTGCCCATGGGAAGTGTCTACACGCTCACGGGCCGACGGCCCGAACCGTGCACCTGAGGGAGGTCAGTGCACCGCGCGACTGCGCACGTCGGCCATCAGTCTCGTGGCGACCGCCAGCAACAGAGCAGCGAACAGCACGTTGGAGAGGGTGTCGGGCATGCGTGCGGAGAGCCAGCCGCCGATGACAGCGGTTGCGATGCCGCCGAAGCCGAGTATCGCAGCCGCACGGAGGTCGACGTTCTCGTTGCGACGGTTCCTCCAGGTACCGATGATCGAGGTGGGGATGATCACCGCCACGGACGTTCCCTTCGCGATGGCCGACGGCATGTGGAGGTACATCAGCATCGCGGGCACCATCACCACGCCGCCGCCGACCCCCAGCAGCCCGGCGAGGGTGCCCGCGCCGAACCCGATGAGCACGAGGACCCCCACCTCCACCACCGACAGTGCCCCACGTTCCCCGGATGCGAGCGGCAGGAAGAGACGCACGGCGGTCACCACCAGCAGGGTGGCGAACGAGATCGCGAGCGTGCGGTGGGGCAGCACGTTCAGCAGACGGGTGCCGACGAGCGCACCGAGCACCGAACCTGTGGCCAGGCAGGCTGCCACCCGCCAGTCGACATGGTCATGTGCCCAGTACGTGAGCAGTGACGACACGGAAATCGGCAGCACTGCGCCCAGGGACGTGCCGTGCGCCAGACGCTGGTCCATACGGGCCAGCAAAACAAGTGCTGGGGCGATGAGGATGCCGCCCCCCACCCCGAACAGCCCCGACAGCAGACCGGCAGCGATCCCGATGAGGGTGATCCGCAGCAGCCCCGCCTCACCGGCGCCTTGCGTTTCTGTCATCCCTTCGTTCTACTACCTCCCGCACCGTGCATAACGTGAGACCCGCACCGTGCGCAGCAACGAGGAGGTGGTCGGGATGGCACGCCGCGTTCCTGCCGTGTTCCTCCTGCTGCTGTCGTGCGGCGGCCTTGCGTCATGTTCCGGAACGTCGACAGCACCGACCACCACTCCCGCACCGCGCACGGACGACGCCGGGGTTCTTGCCACGCTGTGTTCGGGGGTGGTCGCGGCCGACCTCGGCGAGGGGACTCTGTGCGTGGACTCCGGGTTCCGCATGGACACCGATCGCTTCTCGTTCGTGAACTGGGGACGCTCCACCGCCGCCGACGACAACGTGACCGTGCAGACACTCGTCGACCTCTTCGGCCATTCGCAGGTGTGCATGCCCGGCCCGGAGAGCGAGTGCGTCCTGCGGCCCCGCACCGTGCAGGTCCTGCACGACTGGAACGTCGCACTGAACGGGGGCCGGTGCGAGGGAATGGCGGTGCTGAGCCAGCGGATGTTCCTCCGCTACGACACGCCGCAGGACTTCGGCGGTTCCTTCGCCACTGCGGCCGACCTGACGCGGTCCGCACCCGATCTCGCCCCGGCACTGGTGCACTGGTGGGCGACCCAGTTCGTGCCCGAGGTCGCACGCCCGGCTGCTGCCTCGAGGCTCCGCACCCCGGCACAGCTCGTGGCCGACCTCATCGAGGGGCTCGCCAACGGGGAGGGCCAGACGGTCGGCATGTACCACCGTGGTGCGGGACACTCCGTCGCACCGTTCGCCGTGACGAGACGCGGTGACACATGGGTGGTGCACGTGTACGACAACAACGACCCGCGCACACGACGCGAGATCCTCGTGCGGCCGGCGGACAGCACATGGTCATACGAGGCAACCGACGGAGAGTGGAGCGGCACCACGGGTTCACTGGAACTCACGCCGATGTCGGCGCGCAGCGGCCCGTTCACGTGTCCGTTCTGTGCCGACGATGCCGGCTCCCCGACGGAGATCATGGTCACCCACGCTGACGGTGCGGTCCCCTCCACGGTCACCGTGGACGCGGGAGGCCGGGGCCGCATCGAACAGACGGCGCAGGGCTACGTGGGCGCGATCGACGGTGCTGCCATGGAACCGGTGAAGGGTTCGGACAAAGGCGCCGCGCGACTGCACGTTCCCGCAGCGGTCGCCGACATGCAGATCGAGCTGCGCGGCACCGAGGGTGTGCCGCACCCGGCCGCGACCGTCACGGTGCGCCGGTCGGGTCACCCCTCCATCCAGGTGCAGGGCGTGCTGCCGGCGGCGGAGACAGGCGCGGCGAGGGTCACGTCACCTTTCGTCACCACGGCTGCAGGTCACACGGTCGTCACTGCCGCCGGCGGATCCGTGACCGTGGTGATTGCCGGCGATGCGAATCTCGGCACCGTCACACTCGCTGACGGGGACAGTCTCGAGGTGTCACGGTTGCGCACGACAGCCGGTTCAGGGCCCGTCGTCGATGTGACCCTCCACCGGGACGGTGCTGAGTCACGCGTGACGCTGGAGCTCGCACCGGGTGAGGCGACCGAGACCGAACTCACCGCGAAGAACGGGACGCTCACGGCAACCGCCACTGCAGCGACGGCGCGGAAGGTGTCGTCTGCACGTCGTGTGCGCACGTCGCCCCTCGCATCGTCCCCTGGCACCACCGCAACCACTGCGGGCACCGTGCCGACGGTGGACGTCACGCTCCCCGGGTGACGGGCGGGTCAGCGGAAGTTGGCGCAGACACCGGACGCGTACGCCTCGTAGTTCTCTCGCCGTTGTGCGGGCGATGCACCCATCGTGAAGTCCGGCACGCAGATCTCGTCGAAGCCGTGCGAGCGGTATTCCTCCACTGCCTCGTTGATCTCCGCGATCGTGCCCACCACTCCCCTGTCGGACGGCATCCGTTCGCGCATCTTCCTCGTGGTCGCATCATCGGCGGTGACCACGAAGAGCGCCTGCACCGACTTGCGCAGCGAGGCGGGGTCACGGCCCTCCTTCTCGCACGCGGCAACGAGATTCCTCATCACGGAGCCGGCAACCGACGGGGTGCCCCAGGTGTTCCACTCCTGTGCGAAGCGCGCGGTGAGACGCAGCATCCGCGGCCCGCCCGTGCCCACGAGGATCGGAAGCGGCCTCTGCACCGGCTTGGGTTCGCAGGGTGCATCGGTGACGGTGAAGTGCCGCCCCTTCAGTGTGGTGCGCGGCTGCGAGAGCATGGACACAACGATCTCGATCGCCTCTGCGAACCGGTCGACACGGTCCTTCGCGTCGAATATCTCGATGCCGAACGCGTCGTGCTCGTTGATCTGCCAGCCCGCACCCATGCCGAGCACGAACCGGCCGCCCGACACGTTGTCGATGGTGGCTGCCCGGTTCGCGATGAGTGCGGGGTGGTTCATGGTGGTCGGCGTGACGAGCGAGCCGAGACGCATCCGTGAGGTGACGGCGGCGAGACCCGACAGCACGCTGAAGCACTCGAGCATCGCACCGTCGGCTCGCTCCGTGGAGGCCGTGTTCGGCATGTAGTGGTCGGCGTACCAGAGGCCGTCCCAGCCGGCCGCCTCGGCGAACTGCGCGAAGTCGCGCACCTCAGGCCACGGGTGGGCACTGTTCGCCCAGACGGAGAACTTCACCTCAGCTGGGTCCGCTGAACATGCCGCGGTAGACCTGCGGCTTCGGCGGCGTGGACTCACCCTCGTATCGGTTGATCTCGTTGCGACCCACCACCATCCAGTGCACCTCGTCCGGGCCGTCAGCCAGGCGCAGCGTGCGCTGGCTCGCGTACATCCGCGCGAGGGGTGTCCACTGCGACACACCGGTGGCGCCGTGCATCTGGATCGCCTCGTCGATGATCTGACACACGCGGATCGGAACCATCGCCTTGATGGCGCTCACCCACACGCGGGCCTCGGCATTGCCCATGGTGTCCATGGCCTTCGCTGCACGCAGCACCATGAGCCGGCACGCCTCGATCTCGATGCGGGCCTTCGCGATGACCTCGGGGTTCTTCCCGAGACGCGCGATGGGTCTCCCGAACGCCTCACGGGTGAGACCGCGACGGATCATCAGCTCGAGCGCCCGCTCTGCGGCACCGATCGAGCGCATGCAGTGGTGGATGCGGCCGGGTCCGAGACGGACCTGCGAGATCTCGAAGCCGCGTCCCTCGCCGAGCAGCACGTTCTCCTTCGGCACGCGCACATTCTCGAAACGGATGTGCATGTGGCCGTGGGGTGCATCGTCCTCGCCGAAGACCTCCATGCCGCCCACGACCGTGACACCGGGTGTGCCCGCGGGCACGAGTATCTGGCTGTGCTTGCGGCTCGGCGGGCCGTCGGGGTTCGTGAGCAGCATCACGATGTACACCTTGCAGCGCGGGTCGCCCGCACCGGAGGCGTAGTACTTGTCACCGTTGATGACCCACTCGTCGCCGTCGAGTTCCGCACGGCACGAGATGTTCTTCGCATCCGACGACGCGACATCGGGCTCGGTCATCACGTAGGCGGAACGGATCTCGCCGTTCAGGAGGGGCTTCAGCCACTGCTCCTTCTGGGCCGGCGTGCCGACCCGCTCGAGGACCTCCATGTTGCCGGTGTCTGGCGCGGCGCAGTTCAGGCACTCCGATGCCAGCGGCGACTTGCCCAGCTCGACCGCGATGTACGCGTAGTCGAGGTTCGAGAGACCCTCACCGGTCTCGGCGTTCGGCAGGAAGAAGTTCCACAGGCCCTGGGCCTTTGCCTTTGCCTTCACCTCGTCCAGCATCTCGAGCTGGCCGGGCGCGTATCCCCACTTCTCGGTGCGGGCGGCAGCGAGTGCGTAGAACTTCTCCGCCATCGGCTCCACCTCCTCGGCGATGAACTTCTTCACCGCGTCGTAGAGGGGCTTCGCCTTCTCCGACATCGCGAGGTTGAGGGTCTCGTCGAAAACGTCCCCCGAGTGCATTCCGGGCTTCGGCATGAGTGCCTCCTTCGCATCCCATCCGCAGATGGGGCCTACGGGCGGAACACTACTTGTGGGTGCCGCACGGCGGCCAAGGCGGAGGCGCGGTCAGTCCAGGCGAACGGTGATGGTCGATGCCTCGGGGTCCCCGGAGAACCGGCCGACCTCCAGCACGTACTCGCCCGGCACCAGCACCATTGCGTGCCTGACGGTGTCGCGGGTCTCGAGGGCGGTCCGGCTCACAGGCACCCGGGCGCGAGCGGATCCACCTGCGGGCACCCCGACTTTTGCGAAACCGACAAGCGTGCGGGGCGGCAGTTGGTCACCACCCCGGGCGGGGCGGCCGTACACCTGCACCACGCACTCGCCGGCAACGTCACCGGTGTTCTCGACCTCGACCGCGACCTCGGTGCCGTCAGCGGAGACAACCGGCGGCCCGAGACGGAACGTCGTGTAGGAGAGCCCGAAACCGAACGGGTACGCAGCCGCATTGCCGTCGCGGTCCAGCTTCCACTGGCCGTGCCAGCGGTCGTACACGATGCTGGTCGCGTCCTTGTCGAAGAACGGCAGGTGTGACTCGTCGGTCGGGATCACGAACGGCAGGCGTCCCGACGGGTTCACCTCTCCCGAGAGAACGTCGGCGAGCGCGTCGCCGCCCATCATGCCGCTGTACCAGGAGAGCACGACCGCGGGAACGTCGTTGCGCCACTCCTCCATCACCACGGCGCTGCCGCACACCACGACCACCACGGTGCGCGGCTGGCGTGCCGCCACCGAACGGATCAGCTCCACATCGGCCGCGGGCAGACGCAACGACGTGCGGTCACCACCGCGCGCGAACGACACCTCGCCTTTGTCGGTCGTCCTCCTACGCCGCGGGTTCTTCCGGTCGGACATGTTGTGTTCCGCATCGACGGGCCAGTTGTTCTCGCGCACGTACTGCCGGTAGGTCTCCACCAGTTCGGGGTCGTCACCGGAGGGAAAGAGCCCGCGCAGGTGGGCGGTCTCACCGCCGTCACCGATGAACTCACCCTCGTCCTCCTTCGTGTAGCCGACGACCACCACCGCGACGTCGGTGGTGGAGGCGATCTCGGCAGCCCTGGACACGTCGTCGCCGTCGAAGTGCACCACTGAGTCACTGCCGTGGCGCTGCACGAGACCGGCAAGCGGTGTGACGGCCCACGGTGACATCACGTCGCTCGAACCGCCGTCGCCGAGGTTGCGCATGTCGGACAGCCGTCCGAGAACGGCGATCCGCTGTGTCGAATTAGCAAGCGGCAGCACGGGCGCTGCGCCCACGGGGTCGTTCTTCAGCAGCACCATGCTCTTCGCCGCGGCCTCACGGGCAAGGTCGAGGTGCTCGGGCGCGAGCATGACCGACTCCGGGCTGCGCGGCAGCCCGCCCAACCCGAAGCGCAGCATGGTGGAGAGGCTGTTCACCACGGCGCGCTCGACCTCGGAAACATCCAGCTCGCCGGCCTCCACGGCGCGCACGACGGGCTCGTGACGGATCATGCGGTAGGGCATCTCCACGTCGAGGCCGGCACGCACGCTCTTCACCCCGTCACGGAGACCGAAGATCCAGTCGCTGATCACCATTCCATCGAAGCCCCACTCGGTGCGCAACACATCGGTGAGCAGCCGGGGGTTCTCACCCGCCCACTCGCCGTTCACGGAGTTGTACGCACTCATCACGGCGGCGACGCCCTCAGCGACGATTCGGCGGAAGTGCGGCAGGTACACCTCGTGCAGCGTGCGCTCGTCGCACTGCACGTCCACGGTGAACCGCGCGTTCTCCATGGAGTTCAGTGCGAAGTGCTTCACCGTGGCCATCACGTGCCTCTGTGCACCGCGGGTGAGCGCCGCACCGAGCTCGCCCACGTGGTGCGGGTCCTCGCCGTAGGTCTCCTGTGCACGACCCCATGCGGGATGACGGAGAAGGTTCACGCACACGCCCCCGTAAAGGTCGGCGCCGATCACCCGCAGCTCGCGTCCGATCGCGTCGCCGATGCGCTCCTCAAGGTCGACATCAAAGCTTGCTCCGCGCGCCATGCTCACGGGGAACGCAGTCGCGCTTCCCACCACCACACCACGCGGGCCGTCGCTGAAGTGGAAGCCCGGGATGCCGAGGCGGGGCACACGGCAGGCACGGAACGGACGCATGTGGTAGCCGCCGCTGCCGATGTCACGCAGGCCCTCCCAGGTGGGCACGCCGCCGTCGAGACAGTGGATCTTCTCCTCGGTGGTCATCATCCCGACCAGGGCCTTCGCCTCGTCACGGGCGGGGGCGCCGCCCCGCACGTTCTCGAGTGCTGTCTCGTATGCGGTCGGCATGGAACATGACCGTACACAGCAGAGGGCCGCCGCCGCGTACGGAGCGACGGCCCTCTGCTGCGACTGTGGTCCGGGCTACCTGGCGAAGAGACCGTCGGTCAGCATTGGCCCGATGATGCGGGCAGCCTTGTCAGCGTTCGCCACGGCGGCGAACATCACGAGCGCGCCGCCGGCCATCGACACGTTCTTGAAGAACGAGATGGTCTCCATCTGCTTGGCCTGGGCATCGGCCTTCCAGAAGTCGTGCATCATGACGGCCATCGCCAGCAGCACGGCTGCGGCAAGGAGCGCCCCGAGGTCGGCCCAGACACCGAGGATGATGGAGACGCCGCCGAGAAACAGCATCAGTCCCGACACCAGGTTTGCGAGCTTCGGCTGGGGCACGCCCTTGTGGGCCGCGTACCCGGCCATCGCCTCGGCCTTGGTGAAGTGGTTGAGCCCGCCGGTGACGAGCATGAGTGCAAAGAGCACCCGTCCGATGATGAGGACGATGTCCATGGTTCCTTGTCTCCTTGTGTTCAGGGGTCGCCCGAACGTTAGGTAGGCAGGAGACCGCAGGGGTGGATGGCACTAGTTTCGGTGCTGACGACGGGGAGGCGCCATGTCAACGGAACGCAAGCCGGCAAGCGAGTACACGAGGTCGCGCAACTCGGCCCAGAGCGTGCCGCAGGACTCCGCGGACTTCGACCGGGCGCGGCGCGGTTTCATCGCCGACATCCACGACCGCAGGGTGAGGGACACCGACGGCCGCGTGGTGATGGATGCCGAGCGCTACTCGTTCCTCGAGCCGGGCAACCCCGCACCCGACACCGTGCACCCCAGCCTCTGGCGGCATGCGCAGCTGAACCACCACCGTGGGCTGTTCGAGGTGATCCCCGGAGTGTGGCAGGTGCGCGGCTACGACATCTCGAACATCACCTTCATCCGCGGCACGGGGGGCTGGCTGGTCATCGACCCGCTCACCACGGCGCCCACCGCACGCGCCGCGTACGAACTGATCAGCGAGCACATCGAGAAGCTGCCGGTCACGGCGGTGATCTACACGCACTCCCACACCGACCACTTCGGTGGCGTGCTCGGGGTGACGTCCCAGGAGGCCGTGGACCGCGGCGAGTGCACGGTTATCGCCCCCGAGCATTTCCTGCACGAGGTCGTGGGCGAGAACGTCATCGCAGGCTTCGCCATGGGACGGCGCGCGCTCTACCAGTTCGGCCCGCTGCTGCCGGCGGGTCCGCAGGGGCATGTGGACTGCGGGCTCGGCAACTCGATTCCGCTCGGCGGTCCGGGGCTCATCCCGCCCACGGTCGACATCACCCGCACCGGCGAGGAGATGACGATCGACGGAATCAGGGTCGTGTACCAGTTGACGCCCGAGACCGAGGCACCGGCGGAGATGAACTTCTACTTCCCCGACCTGAAGGCACTCTGCATGGCGGAGAACTGCAGCCACACGATGCACAACCTCGTGCCGATCCGCGGTGCGTTGGTGCGCAACTCGCTGAACTGGTCGAAGTACATCAACGAGGCGAAGAACATGTTCGCCGGGGATGCCGAGGTGCTCTTCACCTCCCACAACTGGCCGCGCTGGGGCAACGACGACCTGAACGGGTTCCTCACCAACCAGCGCGACATGTACAAGTGGATGCACGACCAGACCATGCGCCTGGCCAACCAGGGGTACACGCCCACCGAGATCTCCGAGGCGCTCAGCCTGCCCGAGGAGTTCCTGGCGAACGACCACACGCGGGGCTACTACGGCGACCTCATCCACAACTCGAAGGCCGTGTACCAGCGCTACCTCTCCTACTACGACGGCAACCCCGTGAACCTCAACCGGTACATGCCCACCGAGGCGGGCGGGCGGTACGTGTCCGACATGGGTGGTGCCGCGCGGGTGATCGAGACCGCACGTGGGTACTTCGGGCGCGGCGATTACCGATGGGTGTGCGAGATGCTGCAGCACGTCGTGTTCAGCGACCCCTCGAACACCGAGGCACGTGAGCTGCAGGCCGACGCGTTCGAACAGCTCGGATACCAGGCGGAGTCCTCCACGTTCCGTAACGCATACCTGATGGGCGCGCAGGAACTCAGGCAGGGGCCCCCGAACCTTCCCTTCGGCCAGCGCCGCGGGATGTTGGTGGCGATGACGGTGGAGCAGGTGTTTGACACGATCTCGGTCCGCCTGAAGGCGGAGAACCTGACCGGCGTTTCGCTCGCCACCAACTGGACGTTCCCCGACGTGAACGAGAAGTGGACCCTCGGCGTGTCGAACCGCACGCTGTACCACTCCCCCGGCCGTCATGCAGCCGGCGCCGCGGTGTCGGTCACGATCAACCGCTCCACACTCGTCGACGTGATCACGCAGGAGACCACCTTCATCAAGGAGATCGAGGCCGGGAACGTGACCGTCGAAGGCGACGGCGCCGCACTCCTCACGATCTTCGGCAACCTCGACGTGTTCACGCCCGGCTTCGCGATCGTCGAACCGTAGACGGACTGACGACGGGACACAGCACGTGGCACACCGCATCACTGCTCCTGCGATGCAGCGCGCGCAGCGCCTGCTCGACCAGCGCGTGGCACCGTTCGTGCACACCGGCCACCACGGGTTCACCGTCGAGGCGACGGAGGAGTCCTTCACCTCCGTCGCGTACCGCGACGCCGTGACCGCGCCGCGCGCACCGTTCGCCGTCGGGACCCGCTGGGGACTCCCCTGGCACAGCAGATGGTTCCGACTGGTGGCGACGGTTCCCGCGCATCTCGCGGGGGTGCCGTTGCGGGCACTCATCGACATCGGCTTCCGCGGCCGCGGTGACGGCTTCGAGACCGAGGCACTCGCGTGGATGGACGGCCGCATCGTGCATGCGATCCAGCCCGACCGCCGCACCGTCGACCTCGGAACCCGCGACGAGGGCGACACCGTGGAGATGTGGGTGGAGGCAGCGGCTACCCCGATCATCGCCGGTCATGAGTTCGGGTACGGGCCGACCCCGATGGGCGACCCTGCCACCGCCCCGCAGTCACCGCTGTACGTGCTGCGCACCGCCGCACTCGTGCAGTGGAACCCTGAGGTGGAGGCACTGGCAACGGAACTGCACGCCGTGGTCGACCTCACCGTCGACACGCCAGAGGACTCGCCGCGCAGGCCGCGATTGTTCGCCGCCCTCGATGCGGCTGCGCGAGCACTCGACACGAACGACCCCGTGGGTACGGCGCCCGCCGCACGTGCGGCTCTCGCACCCGCATTGGGCGCAGGGGGCGGCAGCCAGCACCGCATCGTCGCCACCGGCCATGCGCATCTCGACACCGCATGGCTGTGGCCCCTGCGCGAGACCCGCCGCAAGGCGGTGCGCACGTTCGCGAACGCGGTGCACCTGCTGGAGCGCAACCCCGACTTCGTCTACTGCCACAGCCAGGCGCAGCACTATGCGTGGGTCGAGCAGGATGCACCGGACATCTTCGCGAAGGTGAGGAAGTTCGTGGCCGAGGGACGCTGGGAACCGGTCGGCGGCATGTGGGTGGAGACCGACCTCAACCTTCCCGACGGCGAGAGCCTGCTGCGCCAGATGACCCAGGGCCAGCGCGCGTTCAGGAACTGGTTCGGGGTCACCTGCAACGGGGCGTTCCTCCCCGACGACTTCGGATACCCGGCGGGTCTCCCGCAGATCGTCACACACGCCGGCGCGGAGTGGTTCTTCACGCAGAAACTCAGCTGGAACGAGACGAACAGGTTCCCCCACCACAGCTTCTGGTGGGAGGGCCTCGATGGCTCCGCGGTGTTCGCGCACTTCAGCCCGGTGGACACCTACAACGCGATCAACACGCCGTCACAGTTCCGACTCGCCGAACGGAACTTCTCCGACCATGTGGGTGCCTCCTCGTCGCTCGTGCTGTTCGGTCACGGCGACGGCGGCGGCGGTCCCACGCAGCAGATGATCGACCGCGCGAGGCTCGCCGCCGGGATCGACACCGTGCCGACGGTCTCGATGGGCCGTGTCGACGGCTTCTTCGCCGATGCGATCGCCGAGTACGGGGCCGACGCCCCCGTGTGGGTGGGCGAGATGTACTTCGAGAAGCACCGCGGCACCTACAGCACCCAGGTGCGCACCAAGCAGGGCAACCGCCGCTGCGAGCGCCTGCTGCGCGAGGTGGAGACATGGGCGGCCGCACTCGGCACGCGCCCCACCCGCATCGATGAGTGGTGGCAACGGGTGCTCACCCAGCAGTTCCACGACATCATCCCCGGCTCGTCGATTGCGTGGGTGCACCGGGACGCCGAGGAGGAGTTCGCCACGGTCGCGGCCGAGGTGGAGGCAGAGATCTCGAACTTGCTGCGAGTCGAGGGTGACCAGCCTGTGCTCGTCAACCACCTTCCCCACCGATGGAGCGGTGTCACGGAGGTGGACGGCCGGGCCGTGTGGGCAGAGGTTGACGCATTCGGCGCGGTGGATGCAACAACGACGCCTGCAACCGGGTTCCACAACGAGACAGAGGAAGCGGACGGGCTTCTGCGGGTGCGCACCCAGTTCGCCGACGTCACGTTCTCGGCACAGGGTGACATCGTGTCGATGAGGATCGACGGCCGCGAGGTCATCCCCGACGACGAGTTCGCCGGGTTCGTGCTGCGCGCCGACACCCCCGCCGAGTACGACAACTGGGACATCGACATGGCGGACGCCGACCGTGTGGCCGAACGTGTGCCCGCCGAGTCGGCACCCATGGTGACCGAGTGCGGCCCGCTGCGCACCGTGGTGGAGTGCCGGCATGCAACGGCCGCGTCGTCGTGGACCGTGCGCTATCTCCTCCTGCCCGACCGCATCGACGTGCAGGTGGAAGCCGACTGGCACGAGGAGGAACAGCGCCTGCAGTGGAGACTCCCCCTCGATGTGCACGCGCGCGAGGCGGTGTGCGGCACCCAGTTCGGCCATGTGCGGCGGTCGAGACACACGAACACATCGTGGGACGTCGCCCGCTTCGAGGTGTGCGCACACCGTTGGGTGGCGGTTCACGAGCCCCACTTCGGGGTGGCCGTGGTGGCCGACGGCCCGCGCGGGTGGGACGTGCGCGGCAACAGCCTGCAGCTCACCGTGCTGCGTTCACCGAGGTTCCCCGACCCGTTCGCCGACCGCGGTCGACAGCACCTCGCATGGTCGGTCACCGGGCTCACGGGTGACCCCGCGGCCGAGTTGTTCGAGGCACGGGCCGAGCAGATACTGAACCCGCCCCGCACCGTGCGTGGGATGCCACGTTCGATGCCCGCAGCGCCGTTGCACTGCCACGACCGTGGGTCGGTGGTCATCAGCGCCGTGAAACCGGCCGACGACGGCTCGGGTGACATCATCGTGCGCGCCTGGGAGTCGAGCGGCAGTCGCGCACAGTTGTCGATCGACGTGCCGGATACCTCGGGCGTCTTCTGCGACGCACTCGAGCAACCCACGGGTCGCACGACGGTTGATGAGGGCGGCGGTCTCCACCGCCTGTTCCTCGACCCGTTCGAGATCGTGACGGTGCGGTTCAGCCGATAGCGCCGTAGGTGGCCATCAAGGGGCCCGCGGAGCGCATGTCGCCCACGGTGCCCGACCCCATCCGGTTCATCACGTAGGCGAAGGTGAGTTCGGCATCGAGGTCGTTCACGATGAGCGAGCCGCCCCAGCCGCCCCAGAAGCACGCACGCGGGTTCGGGCTGATCGGCATGTTCTCACTGTTGAGGCCGTAGCCCGCGCCGAACCGCGCGGGCATCCCGAGACAGAGGTCGATTCCGTCGGACTCCACACGGAAGATGCGGTCTGCGGCGCCCTTGCCCATGAAGCGACGGCCGCCGGCCTCGCCGTCGTGCGACACGATCGACTGCACGAGCGCCAGCGACCTGGCGTTTCCGTGACCGTTCGCCGCCGCGCTCTCGCAGCGCCGCCAGCCGGTTTCCCACGATTGCTTCGCATCGAGCAGCGGGTTCGAGAACGTGCGCACCGCGACCGATGCGGGGTCGGCCCCTGCGAGCGCGAGCGGTTCCGGCGGGATCACGTTCGAGACGCGTGTATCGCACGACCCGGGTGTGCCGATGTGGAAGTCGGCACCGAGAGGCTCGGCGAATGTGGTGCGGAAGTAGTTGCCGAGCGTCATGCCCGTCACCCTCCTCACCACCTCGCCGATGAGATAGCCCTGCGAGATCGCGTGGTAACCACTTGCGGTGCCGGGTTCCCACCACGGGGCCTGCGCGGCGAGCGCGCCCGCGCACAGGTCGTGGTCATAGAGGTCCTCGGGTGCCATCGGGCGGTCCCAGCCCGGGAGGCCGGCGGTGTGCGCCATGAGGTGCACCACCTTCACGTCCTTCTTGCCGTTCGCGGCGAACTCGGGCCAGTGCACGTGCACCGGGTCGTCCAGCGAGAGCGCACCGCGGTCGGCAAGCTCCAGCAGCACGAGGAACATCATCGTCTTGGTGCTCGACCACACATTGGTGATGGTGTCGCGCTGCCACGGAGTGGTGCGCGTCTCGTCGGTGTGGCCGGCCCAGATGTCGACCACGGTCTCACCGCGGTGGACGACGGCGACGGATGCCCCCACCTCGAAACCGTCGTCCTTGAAGTTCGCGAGGAAGGCCTCGGCGACCCCCTCGAAACCGGCCTTCACGTGCCCGTTCAGTTCCGTCATGGTCAACCCTCCTGCTGCTCTGCCGGGCGCACGAGGTTCAGGAACTGCCCGCGTGAATGCAGCACGTCGACGAACGACGGCTCGTATGCATCCCACGGGTTCCTCCGCACCTCCTCGTCCAGCACCTTCGCGTCCTCACCCACGAGGATGCGCCACTCGCCGTTGCGCACGCCGGCGAGGATCACGTCGGCGGCCTCGGCCGCCGTGACCGGGGCGTTGTCGCGGAAAGCCTCCTGCTGGGCGATGAGCCCGACACGGATGTCCTCGTCGCTAACCGAGGAGAGGTCGATCTTCATCTGCCGCGAGAGGCGCTGGCGCACGACGTCCAGCTGGTCGGCCGACATCTCCTTCGGGTCGGCACCCTGGATCTTTCCCGAGTTGATCACGATGGAGGTGCCGATGTGCCCGGGCATCACCACCGACGCCTTCACGTGGGGCGCGTTGAGACGCAGGTCGGTGATGAGC
This sequence comes from Acidimicrobiales bacterium, assembly GCA_046091145.1. Classification (GTDB taxonomy): domain Bacteria; phylum Actinomycetota; class Acidimicrobiia; order Acidimicrobiales; family Ilumatobacteraceae; genus UBA2093. Next base: position 35,389 of record JBJTBF010000001.1, read on the forward strand.
GCCTCGGTGAAGCCCTTCACGGCGAACTTCGCCGCGCTGTACGAGGTGTGCGACACGTTCGGGCCGATGGTGGCCCAGAAACCGTTCACCGAGCTCGTGTTGATGATGTGGCCGGCATCGGATGAAAGAACGAGGTCCAGGAACGCACGGCAGTTGTAGTAGACGCCCCAGAAGCACACCCCGAACGTGCGCTCCCAGCCCTCGCGCGAGTCGTGGATGAAGCTGCCACCGCCGCCGATGCCGGCGTTGTTGAACAGCAGGTTCACGGCCGGGCGCCACTTCGCCACGGCATCACGGAATGCGATGACCTGTGCCTCGTTCGAGACGTCGGCGATGTGGGTGAGCAGGGCACCCTTGTTCCCCGATGACTCCACGATGCGCGCGGTCTCGTCGAGGTTCTCCTTGATGACGTCGCACGTGGCCACGTCGCAACCGTCAGCGGTGAGCTTCAGCACGAGCTCGCGGCCCATCCCGGTGCCGCCACCCGTGACCACGGCGACCCTCCCGCCGAAACCGTTCGCGAATACAGACGTCATTTCTTCCCTCCATTGGCCGAGTACTCGTCCCTCAGGTCCTTCTTCAGCACCTTGCCGGTGGCGTTCCGGGGTATCTCCGCAGCGCGCCAGAACCACTGCGACGGCACCTTGAAAGGTGCAAGGCGTGAACGCATGTGCTCCGCCACAGATGCCAGGTCGGCGGGGCCGTGCCCCTCTGCAGCCACGATGATGGCCGCGACCTCCTCGCCCAGCTTGTCGTGGGGCAGGCCGATCACCGAGCAGTCGCGCACGGCGTCATGCTCGAACAACGCGGACTCCACCTCCACGCAGTACACGTTCTCGCCACCGCGCAGCACCATGTCCTTGATGCGGTCGACCACGTACACGTAGCCGTCGTCGTCCATGTACCCGGCGTCCCCGGTCCGGAACCACTCCCCCACGAACGCCTTCGCGGTGGCCTCGGGCTTGTTCCAGTAGCCGCGCACGTTGTTCGGCCCCGACACCCACACCTCGCCCACCTGGCCGCGCGGAAGCTCGGTGCCGTCGTCGTCAGCAATCTTCACGTCGGTGCCGACCGCGGGGAGCCCGGAGGAATCCGGACGCTGCAGGTAGGCCGGGCCCGCGATCGCGATGCAGCCGGCCGTGGTCTCGGTGAGGCCGTAGCCGTTGCCGGGCGACACCTTTCCCGCGAAGTCCTTGCCGATGCGCAGGATGGTGTCCGGTGACGGCGGTGCACCGCCCTGGCCGATCGAGGTGATCGACGAGAGATCATGGTTGTCACGGTCGGGATGCTCGAGCAGCGAGCGCACCACCGTGGGCACACCGCCGACCTGCGAGATGCGGTGTCTCTCGATGAGTCGCAGTGCCTCGCCCGGGTCCCACTTGAACTGGCTCACGATCGTGCCGCCGAACACCGTCTGGTTGATCATCCCGCACAGCCCTGCGATGTGGAAGAAGGGGAACGTGGACAGCGACACGGCGGGTGCCGGCACAAGCGGGATGTTCGGTGCACCGGCCATCTTCGCCGCGAGTGCCGCGCTGAAGCGCGAGTTCCAGTTGTTCGTGACGTAGTTGCGGTGGGAGCCGATGGCACCCTTCGGGAAACCCGTTGTGCCCGAGGTGTAGAAGATGGTGGCGTCGTCGTCGGGCTCGATCGTGACCCCGGGGAGCGTGGCATCACGGTCGGCGGTGACATCGGCCCAGGCCACCGCACCGTCTACTGCGTCTCCGCGGGCCACGACCACCCGACGGATGCCGCACTCCGCGCGCATTGCGGCGGGCAACCGTTCGAGACGCTCGCCGTCGACGATGGCCACGGTTGCACCGGAGTCATCGAATGCGTAGCGCATCTCGTCGGTGACCCACCACGCGTTCAGGCTCACCACGATTGCCCCGAGGCACTCCACCGCCCAGAAGGCGAGTGCGAACTCCGGGTAGTTGCGCATGCCGATGGCCACCCGGTCTCCCTTGCCCACGCCGTTGGCAACCAACCATGAGGCCAGTGCGTTCACGGTGCGGTGCGCATCGGCGAACGTGATGGTCTCGTCGCCGTAGATGAGGTACGGACGGTCACCGAGCGCGGCGGTCTCCAGCCACTGCTCCCGCAGCGAACCGTGCGCGTTGCGGAACACACGCCGGGCAAGTCCGTGCATGTCGGCAACGACCAGTTCGAAATGTTCACCCGGCGCGGTCAGAGCCGCCACCGCTTCCCCCCGCGACAGCATGCAGGGACGGTATCAGCGGAAGCCGAGCATCCCCGAGTCGACAATCGCCTTCGACAACGGTCGCGCGAGCTCGCGGGCACGGTCGCACCCGTCGTCACCGATCGCTGCGTACGATGCCACCGCGAGTTCGTCGGTGCGGTCCTCGATGCGCTGGCGCTGCGTCCGGCCGGCATCCGTGAGGTTGCCCTCGCCGTCCACGATCCCTCGCGATGCGAGCCCGGCAACCCCGGCGTTCCACTCCTCCTGCGGCCATGCCCTCGACGATGCGAGCACCTTCGCGGTCACGTCGCCCGAACCGGCATGCGTGATGAGAGCCTCGAGACCCGAGAGACCCTCCCCCACGAGTGCCGCGATGTGTCCGTCGCCGCGGAACTCACGCAGCAACGTCTGCGCGAGCCAGAGACGCAGGTGGGGCTCGTCGGGCCAGGCGAGTGATGCGTGGCCCGCGAACAGCGGCCGGCCCTCCGGCGATGTGCATGCCTTCTCGGCGGCAATGGTGAGAATCGCGGCGAGCTCGCGCACCTGCGGTGTGTCGACCGCCCCGCCCCACGCGCGACGCAGGCCCGCGTCAACCGCGGCCAGCCGTGTGTCGCACCACTTCTGCGGTTCCGCGACGCTCCACGCGTTCGTCATCGCATCGTGCACGAGACGCGGGTTGAAGTTGTAGAAGGTCGAGACAACGACCTCCGCGGGCACCGCGCCCATTGCCGCGGACCGCGACGCGAAGTACCCGGTGCGCGGACCGATGCTGCCGAGAGCGTCATACGCCTCGCTCGCCTCGGGGAGGAAGTAGATGAACGCGTGGATCGGTTCCGCGGTGCGCCAGGTCTTGCGTGCTGTCTCGGGTGTCATCCCCCATTCCTAGCCGAGCGGGGGCACCATCCCCGCAAGGTCGGCGTGCGAGACACCCGCGAGCGAACCGCGCCGCTCGAGCCGTGCACCGTCGTGTGCGGGCACCTCCACGTGGTTCGGCACCGCCAGCACCGTGCAGCCGGCCGCGAGCGCGGACGCGACACCCGTCGGGGAGTCCTCGATGGCGAGACACCGCGCGGGGTCGACACCGAGTCTTTCGGCCGCCAGCAGGTACGGCTCGGGGTGGGGCTTGCCGTTCGCCACGTCGTCGCCCACCACCACGGTGTCGAACGAACCTGCGGGCAGGGCGGCCACCACGGGCTCGGCGAAACGTCGCCACGACATGGTGACGAGCGCGGTCGGCACGGGCGACCGCCGGCACTCCTCCAGCAACTCACGTGCCCCCGGCCGCCACGGGATCTCCTTCTTCACCGCGGCGACGACCCTGTCGAGCAGCATCTCCACGATCTCGTGCGGGGTGCGCGGCACGTTCCCGTGCTCACGGATGTAGGCACCGGAATCCAGCAGGTCGGAACCCACGAGTGCGAGCGCATGCTCGTGGCTCCATGTTCCACCGTGTGACCCGACGATGTCGTACTCCGCGGCGATCCAGTACGGCTCTGTGTCGACGAGCGTTCCGTCCATGTCCCACAGCACCGCCGCAAGTGCTCCGGTCATGCTCGGTCGTCCTCCGCGCGCGACATGGCCGACAGCGCCGCGCGCACCTCACGCTCCGGGATGGATTCCGTGAGCTCGAGCGATGCCGCCTCCATCGCGAACCGACCGTCCGCGGTCTGCGTGAACACCGGACGGGTGCGCGGGCCCGCCCCCAACGTGCGTGCCTCGAGCTGCAGCCAGTCGCGCAGCCCGACCATGCCGAAACCCTGTACTGCCCTCACGGCCCAGCCGGTCTCGGCCCGGTACATCGCCACCACGCTCCTCGCCGCGAGGGCGACAACTGCTCCACGACGTGCGGACTCCACCCACGGGTCGAGGTCGGGGTCACCGGTGTCGTCCATCCCCGCCACCGACTCCAGCCATTGCGTCGATGGTTCGTCGCCGGGCCAGTGAATGTCGCCCGGGTACGCGGTGGCCTGCGCCAGAAGCATGAGACCCTGCGCGTCGGATTCCTCGTGCCAGGCCGCCAACGCATCCTCGCCGTGCCACCACGCGCACGCGGAGCGGATCGTGGGCAACGACGCCCGCATAGACAGCATCGGGTTCAGGAGCCAACCCGCGCTCGCCCCCGCGGCCGCGGGTTCGCGCCCGACGAACGGTGAGATGTGCAGGTGACCGCTCATCATGGCGTCGTTCACGGGCACGTTGTCCCACACGAGCGGTGCACGCCCGCCGCACACGGCCGTGCGCGCCGCCACGTCGGCGGCGGTGATGGCCGGAGTCACCACGTGCCGGCCGGTCCACATCACGGTCACTGACGCGTCGAGTCCGTCGTGCAGTCGCCCGAGGTACGGCGAACCGACCGTGCCGGCGTAGTGCGTGGGCACGAGCCACACGTCCCGCCCCGTTGCGGCGGCAACCCCGTTCGCGATGTCGCGGTGGTGGTCGGCGGCCTCGATCGCAGGCAGATCGTCGAAACACAACGTCACCGCACCGTCGGTGACGGCGAGGGCAGGTGCGAGCTTGCGCACCACCAAGTCCACCGTCGCCCCGTCACCGGGTGTGAGGCCGACCGACACCTGCACACGGCCGTCGCGGGCGGCCATCGCAGCGAAGCCCTCAATCTCGGCCGCGGTGAAGGCCTCCTCCCATGCATCACGATGGCGGGGCTCGCTCTTCGGTGCCCACACGTAGGTATTCGCGCCCCATGACGCGAGCGCGTCGATGCACGCCAGCCGTTCCGCGAGTGACCATGGGGCGCCGTAGAAACCCTCGATCACACCGAACGGTCGCGTGGTGGGGTCGGCGGGCACGTCGTCAGGCTAGGAGGCGGCGACGGTGGCGTAGTGTTCGCGCATGGCGAAGAAGAACGTGACGCTCGGGTACTCGGCCGGTTACTGGGGAAGCGGCCCGCCCGCGGGTGCCCTCGAGGCGATCAAGGAGGCAGAGCGTCTCGGCTTCGACAGTGCATGGACCGCCGAGGCGTACGGCAGTGACGCACTGTCGCCGCTCGCATGGTGGGGTTCGCACACCGAGCGCATCCGCCTCGGCACCTCCATCATCCAGATGAGCGCACGCACGCCCGCTGCCACCGCAATGGCGGCGATGACCATGGACCACCTGTCGGGGGGTCGCTTCGTCCTCGGTCTCGGCGCATCGGGCCCGCAGGTGGTGGAGGGCTGGTACGGCAGGCCGTACCCGAAGCCGCTCGCCCGCACCCGTGAGTACGTGCAGATCATCCGCGAGATCGTGCGTCGCGACCGTCCGGTCGAGTTCCACGGCGAGTTCTACGACATGCCGTTCAAGGAGGGCACAGGGCTCGGCAAGCCGTTGAAGAGCACCATCCACCCCTTCCGCACGGACATCCCGATCTGGCTCGGCGCTGAGGGACCGAAGAACGTGGCACTCGCGGCAGAGATCTGCGACGGGTGGCTGCCGCTCTTCTTCTCGCCGAAGGAGGACGCGTGGTACCGCAACTGCCTGCAGGAGGGTTTCGCGCGAAGCGGTGAGGCCGGAAAGGCCGACCGCTTCGAGGTTGCCGTGCCGATGACCGTAGTGCCCGGTGACGACGTGGAGAGGTGCGCGGACATGGTGCGGCCGATGCTCGCGCTGTACGCGGGCGGCATGGGTGCCCGCGACACCAACTTCCACTTCGACGTGTTCGCGCGCATGGGCTGGGAGGACGTCGCAGAGAAGGTGCAGAACCTGTATCTCGCAGGGAAGAAGGCAGAGGCCGCGGCGGCCATCCCGCTCGCCATGGTGGAGGACGTCGCACTCGTCGGCCCGCTCGACAAGATCCGCGACGAGGCCGCGCGCTGGCGGGAGACCTGCATCACGTCGTTCCTCGTGGGAGGGCCTGCCCACCTCCTGGCGAAGTCCGCGGAGGCCCTGCTGGGCTGAGCGGTCGGGCCGCTCCGGCACCGCTGCACGGGCCGGTCACACCCGTCTGTGAGACTGACAGCGTGATCACGCCACCCGAGTACCTTTCCCCCTCCTCCATCAACACGTTCCGCGACTGCCCGCAAAAGTTCTTCCTGTCCCGCATCGAGAGGATCCAGGAGCCACCGCAGTGGCACCTCCACCTCGGCACCTTCGTGCACGAGGTGCTCGAGACCATGTACAAGGCGGAAGCCTCCGAGCGCACCGAGGAAGGCGCCAAGAGGTTCGCACGCCAGTGCTGGGACGATAACGGCTGGAAGGCCAAGGTCGAGGCACTGGAGAACCCCAAGGGCACGGTGAGCGACTTCATGAGGGAGGCCTTCGGCAACGTCACCAACATCTTCCGGCTCGAGAACCCGGGCACCACGGAGTTCGACGGCATGGAGCACCACGTCGACGCAGTGGTCGAGGGCGTGGCCATGCACGGGATCGTCGACCGTTTCATGTTCGGCGACAACGGCATCGTGATCTCCGACTACAAGACCGGCAAGGTCCCCAACCCGAGGTTCAAGAAGCAGGACGACCAGTTCTTCCAGCTCCTCGCGTACGCGCTGATGCTGAAGGAGGCCGAGGACGAGAACACCTCGCACGTGCAGCTGCTGTATCTCACCGCACCCGTGGTCCACGAGCTCGAGGTCACGCCCGAGCGTCTGGTGGTGGCCACCGGGACGATCGTGGAGACCAAGGAGGCACTCGATGCGGCGTGTGCCGCGGAGGACTTCCACTGCAACGTCACGAAGCTGTGCGACTGGTGCTTCTACAAGTCCTCCGGCCACTGCCCGGCCTGGAAGGGCAAGAACTGACCGTCAGCGGTACGCAGGCACCTGCTGCGTGATGCAGTGGATGCCGCCGCCCCGCTCGAACACCGCGCGCGCATCCACCGGCACGATCTCACGGCTCGGGTATGCCGCTGCAAGGATGTCCTTCGCAATCGCATCGTTGGGGTCATCGAACGTGCACATGATCACCGCGCCGTTGCACACGTAGTGGTTGACGTAGCTCCAGTCGACGGGGCCCCCGTCATCGAAGCCGCGCACCGGTGCCGGCACTCTCGTCACCCGCAGTTGGTTGCCTTGTGCATCCGCGGAGCGCCCGAGAACACCCACAATCCCGCGTGACACCTCATGGTCGGGATGGGCCGCATCCCGCTGGTCGTGCACCAGCACGGTCCCGTCGGGGGCGAACGTGGCGAGGATGTCCACGTGGCCGCTGGTGCCGAACTCCCCGTAGTCGCGGGTGAGCCCACGCTCCAGCCAGATCACCTTTGTCGCCCCGAGCGTGCGGGCAAGTTCGTCCTCCACCTGCTGCTGCGTCCAGCCGGGGTTGCGGTCGGGGTCGAGCTGCACGGTTCTCGTGACCATCACCGTGCCGCGTCCGTCCACGTGGATGCCGCCTCCCTCGTTCACCATCGTCGACCCGAACACACGCGCTCCCGACGCACGCGCAATCAGACCGCCGATGCGTGCGTCGTCAGCATGGGGGAAACGGTCGCCGTTGCCCCATGCGTTGAACCGCCAGTGCACCGCACCGAGAGCGCCGCGACCGTCAACAAGGAACGTGGGTCCGCTGTCGCGTGCCCAGGCATCATCGACCGGCTGCTCGAACAGCTCCACCCCGTCGCCCAGCAGGTCGCGCGCGCTGTCGACGTCGTCGGGCCGGCACACCATCAACACCGGTTCGAACCGCGACACCGTGTTCGCGACCTCGGCCCACTTCTCTTGGCAGGCCGAGAGGCTCTCCGAACCTGCGGGACCGAAGGTGAGGTTCGCCGTGGGGAACTGCATCCAGGTGGCGATGTGGGGTTCCCACTCGGCGGGCATCCGGAAGCCCAGTCCGCGGGGCGACTCGTGTTCGGTCATGGCCCCCACGGTAGCGAGCGACTCAGTCGGTCTCCCCGGGACGGCGGCGCGACACGGCAGGCAACAGGATTGCCAGCAGGATTGCCAGCACGAGTGCCGCGATGATCAACCGGGTCGCGATGTTCGACTCCTTGTCGAAATCACCGATCCGCAGACCGACCGCAATCGTGGTCGGCTTCCCGTCCGCAGTGCGCGCCTCGATCGCGATCCGGTGCGCACCCGCCGGCGTCCCCGCCGGGATCACGAACGTCGTGTCCACCGAACCCGTGGCATCCACCGTCGCCGACCCGATCCGCACCGGCGTCGAGAACAACCAGCCATCCACCGTCGAACCCGGCTCGAACCCCGACGCACGGATCCGCACCCTCGACCCCGCAGGGATGCGGATGTTCCCGTCCGCATCGAGCGACACTGGCTCACCCGCCTCGTTCACACCCGCAACCTTCGCGGTGACCGGACCGGCCTGCACCACGATCTGGTTGTCCTCACGGGTGACCGTGGCCGGAACCTTCTTGCCATCGGTCTCCACCGCAGCGGCACCGGTGACCACCTGGGGCACCCGCGGCACCGCATCGGTGGTCGTGGTGACGACAACAGCCACCGTCGAGGACGTCGACGTGGTCGCGGCCCCCGCACGCGGCACCGACCTCACCGCAGACGTCGAGGTCGTCACACCCACAGGCGGCACCACCACATCAGGAACACTCGACCCACCCGACAACGACGTCCCCGGCGGCGCAACAGTCGTGGTGGTCGGCACCTGCACGATGATCTCGAGGGCCGGCGCAGCAGTGGTGGTGGTCGCAGGGTTGGTGTTCCATGCAATCGACAATGCGGTGCTCGCGGTGTTCAGGTTGCCCGCGGCATCCGTGAACTTGTTCGCCGTCACCGAGATGGACGCGGTTCCCGACCCCGACGCCGGGGGTGTCCACACGGCGGTGTAGGTGGTGCCCGTGCCGGTGAACCCCGACAACGTCCCGCTGCTCACCGTGACATTCTCCGACACGAAGGTCGTCGATGCCTCCGACAGGGTGAACGTGAGCGATGCCGTCTGGCCCGCACCGACGGTGCCCGACCCTGTGCGGGTGATCTCCACCGAAGGTCGGTCGGCGTTCCACACGATCGACAGCACCGCACTCGCGGTGTTCTGGTTCCCGGCGGCATCGGTGAACTTGTTCGCCGTCACCGAGATGGACGCGGTTCCCGACCCTGTTGCCGGCGGTGTCCATGTGGCGGTGTAAGAGGCACCGGAACCGGTGAACCCCGACAGCGTCCCGCCGGAGACGGTGACGTCATCGGCGGTGAACTCGGTGGTGCTCTCCGACAGTGTGAAGGTGATGTCCACCGACTGCCCCCCGCCGACTGTCCCTGACCCCGAACGTGACACCGCCACTGTCGGCACATCGGCATCGACCGTGACGGAGTTCGACGATGCGGCCGACAGGTTCCCCGCGGCATCCACCGCATACGCCTTGTAGGTGCCCGACACCAGACCCGTCAACGCCAATGGCGTGTTCGTGTTCGCCGATGTGACCGTGACCGAGTTCCACAGGTTCGCGGCCGCGCCGGTGATGCTCGCCTCGTTCGTGACACTGACCGTCGACTTCACGAGATAGGCCGTGCCGGTCTCGGTGCTCTGCACCGTGGCGCTCTGCGACGGGTTCAGCGTTGCCGTGGTGACGCTCGCTGTGGGTGCCGTGATGTCGGTTGACGACGACAGTTCGGCTATCTCCGACGCGGTCACCGCGCGGTTGTAGATGGCCACCTCGTCGATGAGACCGGTGAAGTACTCGCTGCAGCATGTCTTGCCGATGTGGAAGTTCGCTGCCGTCGCATTGTTCGCCCCGGGAGTGTCAGACCTCTTCAGTACGCCGTTGAGATAGAGCTTTCGCGTGGTGCCATCCCAGGTGCTCGCCACGTGGTACCACGTGCCGGCTGAGAGGGGACATTGTGCTCCGGTGCAGTCCAGATCGGCGCCCCACCAGTAGTGGCGGAATCCACCGGAGTTCTCGTACATGCGCAATGCGATTGTCCGTCGTCCTGATCCGTAGTTGCCCCAGCCCACCAGACCCCCCGCACCCGACACTGCCGCGGGCTTGAACCACACGGATTGTGTGTAGCTCGAGTTGCCGACGGGCAACCAGGCCGGTGATGAGGTGTCGTACAACGACTGACTCGCCCCGCTCAGCGACAGTGCCCCGCCGAACTTGCCCGATGCCGACCACGATGCCGAGTTGCCCTTCGTCAGCGTGCTCCCGCCCGAATCAGGGACATTGAAGTTGACCGAGTCGTCGAAGGACCAGTAACCCACAAGGCCGCTCGCGGGGACGGCCATCGGCACCATCGCCTCCGCATCGGGAACAACCGCGGGAAGCGCCACCGACAGCAAGCCGACCGCGGCAGCGAGCCGTGCGATCCCACGCCTCCAGAGCATTCAAGCAGTGTAGGGCTGTCCGATTGTCTCGAGGTTGCGGCCGTAAGGTGGACCTGTGCAGGGCGGGACACTTTTCTTCGACGGCGAGTGTGGGTTCTGCCGTCGGTCGGTGCGCATCATGCGCGAGCGAATCAGCAACTGCCCCGAGGCCGTGGCCTGGCAGTCGGTCGACCTCTCGCGGTTCGGCCTCACGGCGCAACAGTGCGCGGAGGCCGTGCAGTACGCCGACAGACGGGGTCGCGTCTTCGGCGGTGCGGACGCAGTGGCGCACGTGCTCGTCGATGCAGGGTTGCCCTGGTCGCCCCTCGGGCGCGTGATGCTGCTGCCCGGCATCATCCATGTCGCACGTGCGGCTTACCGGTGGGTGGCGGCGAACCGCCGGCGCTTCCGCGGCGACCCCGCCTGACGTCGGAAGGTCGGCACATGACCCGTGCGATGATGTGCACATGCTGAGACTCCGTCAGATCTGCCTCGTCGCACACGACCGCGACACCGTGGTGGACCACCTCGAGCACGTGTTCTCGCTGCACACCGCGTACGAGGACCCCGGCGTCGCCATGTTCGGACTGAACAACGCGGTGATGCCCGTCGGGGAGCAGTTCCTCGAGGTCGTCGCCCCGGTGCGCGAGGGCACCACCGCGGGTCGCTACCTGCAGCGCCGCGGTGGCGACGGTGGCTACATGCTGATCCTCCAGTCGGACGACCAGGCACACCACCGCGCGGTCATCGACGGGCTCGGGTGGCGCGTGGTGACCGACTTCGAGAGTCACGGCTACCGGTGCATGCAGGTGCACCCTGCCGACAACGGCGGCACGTTCCTCGAGATCGACCGTCAGGACCCCTGGGACGACTGGCACCCCGCCGGACCCGACTGGCGGCGGCACGTCGACACGTCGATGACACTCGGGTTCGAGCAGGCCGATGTGAGCTGTGCGGACCCGGCATCCGTGGCGCAGCGCTGGGGCACCGCACTCGACCGCCCCGTCACGATCGGCCGCAACTGCGGCATGCACAAGGTGCGGCCCGACGGTTTCTGCGTGCGGTTCGTGCCGGCCGGCACGCGCGGGGACGGACTCGATGTCATCGAGGTGTCGGTGCGCGAACCGGCGACCGTGCTGGAGCGCGGACGCTCACGTGGTCTGCCGGTCGACGATGACTCGGTGACCGTGTGCGGGGTGCGCTTCGTACCGAAGCCCGCCGTCTGACGCAGCGTCAGCCGCGACCGAACGCGAGTCCCTCGAACTCGCCCGTGCTGCGCCACTTCTCGAGATGGTCGAAGAACGCCGCGGGGCCGCCCGGATGGCCGGCACCGTTCAGTTCCTCGCGCCGGCCCATCGGCTTGCCCTCGTTGTTGTAGTAGCCGGGGGTGCAGTCGGGGTTGCCGCGCAGTGCCCGCACCGAGCCGAGCACGAACTCCACCCAGGCATCCTCGGCGTCCTTCGTGGGTTCCACCAGGTGCGCGCCGGAATCCTCCGAGCGCCGGATCACATCGGCGATTGCGAGGCCGTTCTCCACGTAGTTCTGCGGGACGTTCGCGATCTGGTTCGCCGCCTGGGAGAACCCGAGGATGAACAGGTTCGGGAACCCTTGCACGTGCATGCCGTGCAGGCTGCGCATGCCCTCTGCCCACTTCTCCGACAGCAACAGGCCGTCGCGGCCGGCCACGTCGTAGCCGCTGCGGCGCATGTACGTGGTGCCGACCTCGAAGCCCGAGGCGATCACCAGCACGTCGACCGGGTGATGCTCACCGTTCACCCACACACCGCTCTCGTCGATGCGCTCCACTCCCCTGCCGTCGGTGTCGACGAGGTGGGTGTTGGGGCTGTTGAACGACTGCAGGTACTCGTCGTGGAAGCACGGCCGCTTGCACAGCTGGCGGTACCACGGCTTCAGGGCCTCGGCGGTCGAGGCATCACCGATGATGGAATCCACCCGCGAGCGGATCTCCGACATCTTCTCGTCGTCGGAATCCTCGTAGGCGCGCACGAGGGTCTCGGGGCCGAGACTGCTGCCCGCCTGCACGAGCCTGATCATGCGGTCGCGGATGCGCTGTGAGATGTCGGTCCAGCCGTCCTTCACGAGGTCCTCGTCGGCGGCGCCCATCGTCTGCAGCACCGTGAAGTTCATCATCCACTTGCGCTGCCATCCCGGCTCGAGGCTGGAGAACCACTCCGGGTCAATCGGGTGGTTGTTGCGTTCGTCGATGGCCGACGGCGTGCGCTGGAACACGAACAGCTCCCCCGCCCATCGCGACAGGTGCGGGATGCACTGCACCGCGGTGGCACCGGTGCCGATGATGCCCACCCTCTTGTCGCGCAGGTTCGTCATCTCCGCGCGCACGGGCTCGCCGCCGGTGAACGCCCAGTCCCACCTGCTGGTGTGGAATGCGTGACCGGCGAACGAGTGCAGGCCGGGGATGCCCGGCAGTTTCGGGCGGTGCAACGGCCCGGTTCCCATGCAGACGTAGCGCGCCATCAACACGTCGCCCCTGTCGGTGCGCACCTCGTAGCGGCCCGCTTCCTCCACCCAGATGATCGAGGAGATTCCGGTGGACAGCAGTGCGTCGTCGTACAGCCCGAATGTCTCGGCAATGCGCCGCGCATGGGCATGGATCTCGGGAGCAGGCACGTACTTGGCCGACGGCACCGTGCCCACCTCCTCCATGAGCGGGAGGTAGATCATCGCGGCGGTGTCGCACATGGCGCCCGGGTAGCGATTCCAGTACCACACGCCGCCCACGTCGCCTGCCTTGTCGACGATCCGCACATCCGTGATGCCGGCCTGCTTCAGGCGTGCACCGGTGACGAGCCCTGCGAACCCCGCACCCACAATCACTACGTTCACGTCGGTGTGCAGGGGCTCCCGCGGTGCCACCTGCGTGTAGGTGTCGTCCATCAGGTTCGCAAAACGACCTGACGGCTGCTGGTACTGCTCGTTTCCGTCGGGTCGCAGGCGCTTGTCGCGCTCCGCCCTGTAGCGGGTGCGCAGTGCCTGTCGCTGCTCGTCGGTCAGTTCTGTTGTCACGGGACGAGGCTAGACCTTCTGAACCGCCAGCCGAACTGCCGGGCCGGCATCACCACCGTCATTTGACATCGATGTTCCAGGTCTGGGGTGCGCCCTTGGTCTTGTCGATGACACAGGTGAGTTTGAGACCGCCGCTCGAGACGGTGCACCCGTTCGTTGAGTTGTCCGAGCCTGCGGTCGACCCAGTCGCAACCGACACCGTCTTGGTGTTGTCTTTCGACTCGAAGAACACGGAACTTCCGTTCGCCACCGAGACCTCGCACGAGGCACCGACGCCACCGAAGCTGCAGCCAGTCGTGATTCCACCCACGTTGAAATCGCCTGACGAACGAACAATCCGCAGTGACACAGAGTCGGTCGAACCGCCGCCACTTCCGCTGCCGCCACCACCACCCTGGGGCTGTCCCGTCCAGCCCGGACTGTGCACCTTCAGGCGCAGTGTCGCACTGTTGTAGCCGTTCGTCGACGGTGCCCCGACTGCCGTGAGGGTCGCATCAAAGTACGCGTTCGGGTCGGCGGCAAACTCGGCCCAGGTGAACCCGAGGGCATCCTGCACCTTCTTCCCCGACAGTGCCGAGTAGTTCCACCTTCCGAAATACGCCGGCGTGTGGTTCGTGAGGCAGTTCTTCATGTCCCAGGTCAGTGTCAACGTGCCGTCATCGGCGGAGGTGTCGGGGGTGTCGTCGAGCACCGGCCAGAAATCCGACGCGAGGATGTCCTCGCCGTATGCGGAGGTCTCGGCCTTCATGTTCGCCCCGAGGCCCGTGTAGTTCGCCGCGGCGTCGGCTCCACCGCAGCCCACCAGCGCCTGTGTACGTCCACTCCTGCCGTTGACGTAGTACATCTCGCCGCCGAGGCCGTAGTGCAGACCGTGCTGTGACTTGAACGACGAGTTCGCGGACTCCCCGGTCTCACCCTCGAGCACCAGGCGTTGCGGCCTGTAGAAGCTGATCGAGAGTTTGCCGTCGGTTCCGACAACGACCGAACCCGAGGCGAGGTTCGATGCGCTGTTGGTGGTGACACCGGTTGCCGTTGCCGACGCGAGATACGGCGTGGTGAGGAGGAACGGGCTCACGTTGACCGTGAACACGGTGTCGACGTTGCCTTGGATCACGTGGATGAGCATCACGTCGGCAGGCCGGACGACACTCAGTACGTCATCTCCCTGATAGCTCGGTGACACGAACGCGGCCCAACGCTTCTCACCACCGCTATCGGAGAATCGGTACATGCCGTTCGACACGTAGGAGGGGTTAGGCACCGCCTTGCCACTGGAGAGATCCGTCGATGCAGTGGTCTTCCACGGTCTCAGCGTTTCCCCGATCACCGGTGCTATGTCGGTGAACGACTGCAACTGTGCGGCTGCCCCGCTGTCCAGCGCATCGCACCACTTGATCCCGGGGCATTCCACGTACACGGCATCGGGAGAGGATCCCGTGCCCTTCATGAAGGTCCTCTCGCTGATGTACATCGCGATGCTGAACGAGCAGGCGCCCCCCGGGCAGGATGAGGCAAGGATCTTCTTCACCGCCGCGAGCAGCGTCGCGGAGTCCGTCGCGTGGATGTTGAGCTTGTCACTCATAAATCCCCGCACTCCGCTGTACGTCGACATCGACGCGGTGTAGTTGTTCTTGTCATTCGCATTGTTCGTCGACTGGTCCATGATGTCGAGTGAACCGTTGCCGTTGTCGTCGACGTCAAGAACGTTCGGCACACCGTCACAGTCAAGATCCCTGCCCGGATCGACGCCACTCACGGCGGTGTCACGCGTGGTGCCGTCGGGGCACCGCGCGGCAGCAAGTTTGCGGACCACCGAGGCAACCGCCACAGGCGCGAAACCGCCGGACTTGACCCTGCCACCGTTCCCGGCACCCTTGGTCTTGCCGTTCTTGTCGGAGGAGACGCCTGCGTTGCCACCGGCCGACTTCACGGCACTGACCGCGTAACCGGTCTTCATCGCGATCTTGCCGAGCGACACGGAGCCTGACGACTTCGCCTTCAGTCCCGTGATCGCCTTGTACTTCGACCCGGTCTTCTTGACGTTCAGCACCACCGGGCCGAGGTACTTCCCGGTGGGGTCCACCATCTGCACGGTGGCATTCGCGAGGTTCTTCGCCGGCACCTTCACCGACACCTTGCCCGAGGCTGAGGGCGTGGCGAAATAGGTGGTGCCGTTCGTGACCAGCACCAGAACCTTCCCCACCTTGTTCGAGAACTGGCCATTCACGGTCACGGTGCTAGAGGCCACCGCCGGTGCATGCGTCGCAACGACCGTCAGGACAGTTGCCGCCATCATGACCTTCACGCTCGTTTTGGTCCTCATGGCACCCTCCCGGACACGTAATTCACCACAACCATATGCCATTCAGGGAGACATGCCGGACGGGCGGCCGTCAGTCGCAGCAGCTGTCGCGCCACCCGCACGAGGTGCACTTGAAATGCGCGTGCTCGGGGATCAGGCCCGACCCGCACAGGGGGCACTCGGCGAAGGTGCCGTACCTGGCCCTGCACTGGTCGAACGCAGGCGGCTCACTGGCGTTCGGTGCAGACTCCACGGGGCTGGTCTGGGCACTGGACGGGCCGGTCATGGTGCCATGTTGGCAGGAAACAGGCTCCCGAAGCGGGAATAAATCCTCCCTACTTAGGGTTAAGGACACCTGAACCAAATACGACACACCCCTGCCGTACGTTCGCCCCGGGCCGCAAGGAGCCCACACCACAGGTCACCAAACACACAGAAAGAGGTACACACCATGACCATCCAGACACTCACCAACACCAAGGTTCACGAGCCCATCCGCCGCAAGGGGATGTCGGTCTTCCCGCTGTCGCTGCCCGTCGAACGGCCGGCCGGCACGAAGATCGCCGACGACACCCTGGTGGTGTCCGAGCTCCCCACCGCAACCGTGCCCCAGCTGCAGGTGCACAACCCCGGCAAGGTGCCCATGCTCATCCCTGCCGGGCGCGTGCTGGAGGGCGGCCGCCAGACACGCACCGTGAACGTGTCGATCCTGGTGCCCGCGGGTGCCACCATCATCATCCCCGTCTCGTGCGTCGAGGCCGGTCGCTGGCACGGCGGCAGTGCATTCCGCAACTCGGGTCGCAACCTCAGCCGCCGCGCACGCATCGCCAAGCAGCGCGGGGTCACCGGGAACATCCGTGCGTACGGCTCGAAGCACTCCGACCAGGGAGCCGTGTGGGACAGCGTGGCGGCAGAACTGTCGATGCGTCACCTCGCCAGCGACTCGTCGCTGTACCTCGAGGCCGAGCGCTTCGTCGAGGACGACCCCGAGATGGCGAGCCTCGTGAAGGAGCTGCTCGACAAGGGTGTCGAGGACGGCCAGACCGGCATCGCAATCGCATACGGCGACAAGGTGGTGGGCGTCGAGCTCTTCACCAGCACCGCCGACCTCGCCGCCAGCTGGGAGGCCCTCGTGCGCACCGCGGTGCTCGATGCCGACACGTCGCGCACGGACTCCGAGGCGAAGGCCACGGTGGCCGATGTGGAGGCGTTCCTCGCCCGTGTGGCGGCCTACCCCGCCACCACCACCGACGGCACCGGGCTCGGCACCGAGTTCCACGTGGCCGAGGCCGACCTCGTGGCGCACGCGCTCACCGACGAGGCCGGCACCCTCGTCCACGCGTACGCCTTCGTCGACGCCTGATCGGGCAGGTCAGCGTGGCCCCCGGCGCCGCCTCTCAGCGGTTGCCGGGGGTCATGTAGAACCACACGGGGAACTTGGCCCCCGACTCCCGGATTGCTGCCCGTGCGGCGAGCACCGTCCTCCCAGCCTCGGTGCGGGTGAAGAACCAGTCCTCCATTGCGCGGCCGCCCGGCGGTGGGCCCTGCACCAGTTCGAGTGCTGCCTCCTCGTAGTACGCGCGGATGTCGTGGCAGAGCGCGGTGGTGTTGTTGCCGGGAATCCCGACTGACGTCCAGTCCTCGCCGTGTGCGATGCGGTCGAGCATCGCAAGTGCTCCCTCGACTCCGTCGGCGCCGATGCTACGGCCAACCTCCGTGACTCCCCGCCGCGCGAAGGTGCGTTCGTAGGCCTTCCTCAGTCCCCTCGCCTCGTCCACGCACGGCGCCAGACCCGGGTCGAATCGCGGCGGGAGTGCACATGCAACCGCATCGGAGTCAGCCTCGATGACCTCGGGGTGATCGACAAGAACAGGACCTGACGCTTCGGACAGCAGTGCGAGGGCCCGCGCCAGCACGTCGTGCTGGAAGGCCGGGTCATTCGGCCGTCCGAGCGGCCGGCCCAGCGGGAACTCGCAGTGAAGTGCGCGGGGAGGTGCCGTCTTCTCGGCCATCTCCCTCACGGACGACAGGACGACGGTGGCGATGCCTGCCGCCTCGAACACATGCGCGAGCACACTCACGGTGCGCGTACAGAGCGGTCAAACGGGTGTGAGAAGAACCACGTCGACGCCGTCCTCGCGCAGCAGCGCGGCCGCGCGGGGACCGGAATCGTGGCGGATTGTCGACACATCGTCGGGCTGGTTCCCCGCGAACGAGAGATGCCTCGGGGCAACCGAACCGATGACTCCGTCCGAGGCCAGCTCCTCCAGCCGGTCGATCGGCCAGACCACGTTCAGGTCGAGCTTCACCCCGACGTGGTCGAAGTTCGGGCTCCAGTGCCCGAGCACCAGGTCGCGTCGGTCCCTCGCGATCGTGCGGAACCCCGTGTCACCCGCGGTGAAGCCCTCCTCCCCGGCCACATGCAGCGCCGCCGATGTCACGATCGCGACGCGAGCCGAGCCGAGTACGGGCGGGGTGACGAACGCAGGGTTGTCGAAAGTGGGTCCCGGCAGTGTCGCGGAATGGGCCCTCATCATCTGGTCCCCGTTCACACCAACACCCCCCGATCGTCTGTTGCCACATCCCGAACCGTACAACGCACGGGCCCGGCCCTGCCCACCGGACCGACGGCCCTGCCCACCGGACCGACGGCCCGGGCTAGACACCGTTTCACCCAGCCTGCGAGACTGCCGACAGGGGAAGGGCCGCCGGGTCGCGGTCCGTGAAAGGGGTGGCTCGTGTCAACCGCGAACGACGTCGATGTGGTGGTGGTCGGTGCCGGGTTCTCCGGCCTCTACCTGGTGCACACACTGCGCGAGGCCGGGTTCAGTTTCCGCGTGCTGGAGTCCGGCGGTGATGTCGGCGGCACCTGGTACTGGAACCGCTACCCCGGGGCGCGCTGCGACATCCCCACCACCGACTACACGTTCTCGTGGGACCCGGACCTCGACCACGAGTGGACGTGGTCGGAGAAGTACGCCACCCAGCCCGAGATCCTCTCGTACGCGCAGTTCGTGGCGAGGAAGCACGACATGTACCCGCACATCACCTTCGACACGAAGGTGACGAACGCGGTGTGGGACGACAC
The DNA here is from genome assembly GCA_046091145.1 of Acidimicrobiales bacterium. Taxonomy (GTDB): domain Bacteria; phylum Actinomycetota; class Acidimicrobiia; order Acidimicrobiales; family Ilumatobacteraceae; genus UBA2093. The sequence goes on from JBJTBF010000001.1 coordinate 54,226, forward strand.
CGCACGCAGGTGGAACGTCACCACCGACGGCGGGGAGTCGATCATCTGCCGCCATTACGTGATGGCAACTGGTTGTCTCTCGGTCCCGAAGGACCCCGACATCCCGGGCACCGACCGTTTCTCGGGCCGTGTCTTCGTCACCGGCCGCTGGCCGCACGAGAAGGTGGACTTCACCGGCCGGCGGGTGGCCGTGATCGGTACCGGGTCGTCGGGCATCCAGTCGATTCCTCTCATTGCCGGGGAGGCGAGCCAGGTCACCGTGTTCCAGCGCACACCGAACTTCTCCGTGCCCGCGTTCAACGGCCCGGTGTCGGAGGACCGCAAGGCCCCGTTGCTCGCCGACCGTGATGCCTATCGCGAGGCGGCGCGGTGGACCCGCGGTGGCGTGCCGCTCGAGGCGTCCACCGCCACCGCGCTTGCGACCCCACCCGCGCAGCGGCGCGAGATGTTCGATGCCGCATGGCAGCGCGGCGAGCTGTTCTCCATCCTCGGCATCTTCATGGACCAAGCGTCGAACCGCGAGGCCAACGACATCGTCTCGGAGATGATCCGCGAGAGGATCCGTGCCACGGTGAAGGACCCGCGGACGGCCGAGCTGCTGTGCCCGAAGACCTACCCGTTCGGGACCAAGCGCCCGTGCCTCGACACGAACTACTTCGACACGTACAACAAGCCGCACGTGCGCCTCGTCGATCTCAACACGAGCCCCATCGACACCATCACCGAGAGCGGCATCGAGTTCGCCGGCGAGAGCGTGGAGTTCGACGACATCGTGTATGCCACCGGATTCGATGCCATGACCGGTGCCATCGTGGGGGTCGACATCACCGGCCGCAACGGCCTCACACTGAAGAAGAAGTGGGAGCACGGGCCGCTGCAGTACCTGGGCCTGATGACCCGGGACTTCCCGAACCTGTTCATGATCACCGGACCGGGCAGCCCGAGCGTGCTCTCCAACATGATGGTGTCGATCGAACAGCACGTCGACTGGGTCACGGACACGCTCGTCCACATGCGCGACGAGGGTTGGGACACCATCGAGCCCTCACAGACCGCCGAGGACGGTTGGGTGCAGCACGGCTCCGATTTCGCGAACATCTCGCTGATGAAGGAAACCAACTCCTGGTACATGGGTGCGAACGTTCCCGGGAAACCACGCGTGATGCTCCCCTACCTCGGCGGTGTCGACGGCTACCGCCGCGTGTGCAACGAGGTGACGGAGTGCGGCTACCTCGGCTTCTCGCTGGCCGGCCCGGGTGGCAGCGTGTGCAACGACGGAGTCGTGCGCAGACTGCAGCCCGACGTGTTCATCGTGCTCGACATGATGGCCCAGATGGGTCTGCCACCGCTCGAGTCGATGACACCCGGGGCCGCCCGTGAGTTCATGAACACGAGCAGCGCGGTGCGCCCGCCGGGCCCCGAAGTGGGCGAGATGGTCGACGGCACGCTGCCCGCGGCCGACGGGTCACCGCTGGAGTGGCGCCTCTACCGACCGAAGTCGAAGGGGCCGCACCCTGTGGTGGTGTACTTCCACGGTGGCGGATGGGTGATCGGTAACCACATCAGCGACGAACCGATGGTCCGTGACCTGGTCGACAGGTCGGATGCGATCTTCGTGTCGGTGAACTACCGTCACGCGCCTGAGGCGCGCTTCCCCGCTGCTGCCGATGACGCATTCGCCGCGCTCTCCTGGGTGGCCGAGCACGCGGCGGAGCTGGGCGGCGATCCGTCGCGCATCGCGGTGGCCGGCTGGAGCGCAGGCGGCAACGTGGCCGCGGTTGCCGCGCAGACGGCCCGCGACAACGGCGGTCCCGCACTGTGCGGCCAGTTGCTGCTCACACCCGTCACCGACGGTTCGCATCAGTACCCGTCGATGTCGGAGAACGGCGAGGGGTACGTGCTCACGAAGGCCCTGATGGACTGGTTCTGGAACCACTACGCCGACACCGCGAGCCGCACGGACCCGAAGGCATCACCGCTGCTGGCGGGTTCGCTGGCGGGTCTCCCGCCGACCACGATCGTGACGGCAGAGTTCGACCCCCTGCGCGACGAGGGCAACGCATACGCCGACGCCCTGCAGAACGCGGGGGTGAAGGTCGACCACGTGCAGGCACGGGGGCACACCCACACCTCGATCTCCATGGCGGGTGTGGTGCTGTCGGGTGAGTCCCACCGGGCCCACATGGCCGGTGCGCTGCGCGGGTTCTTCGCCCGCTGAGTCACACCGCCGACAGCTCGTCGGCGACCTCGAGAACAACGGCCCGCGCCGGGTCGTCCAGCGCCGCGAGTGCGGCGGGGTCGATATCGTCGGCGAAACACAGGCGGTCGGCTTCTGCCTTCGGTGCCGGCTGATCCATCCACACGGCGTGCAGCAGGAACGGCACGCACTCACGGTTCGGCCCGGTGAGGACACCGACCGGGCCGGCCGACACATCGGCGGCATCGAAGCACTCCACCCTGAAGCCGTCATCGCTCAGCACGGGCACGACCACCCAGCCGTCACGGCCGCCAGGTCTGCCGCCGCGGCGCGGCACGAAGATCGGCGAGGACGGCAGGTCACCGAGCGAGCGGAACTCCCACACCGACACAGCCGACAGGTCACCACGACGCAGCGACACGAGACGCGCGCCCTGCTCGGCGCCGGACACTGCTGTTTCGTCGATGCGGTCTCGGTAGACATCGAGAACGCGCCGGGCGAGTGCCTCGGGGTGCCTGCCCTGGTACACCACGTGGTGCAGGTCGGGCGATGTGAGCCCCTCGATCGACCAGTCCATCGCTGACAGCTGCAGGTTCCACGTCCACTCCTCGCGGAACCCGGCGCGCACAGTGCACGCACCGGTCTCCGGCCGGAAGGTCATCTCCGACACCGTCTGGGCGCCCATCGCCATCTGGTACATGCCGGCCACCCGCGGGTCGACGCGGTGCCCGTGCGCATCAATGTCGTCGACGGTGATGCGGTACCCGAGGTCGGTGAGATCGAGATGCTCGAACAGCACGTGCACGCCGTCGGAGTCGTCCCACTGAGCGTAGTAGTGGCCAGTGGTGGGGCCGAACTCGGCGCGGTGGAACGGCACCGGCGAGCCGGGTGCGAGTGACTCGAGTGCGTCCTTGCGCACGAAGTACACCGGCACGCGCTCGTCGATCTGCAGCGTGCGCTCGCCACCGAGGATCTCGTTCATGTCGGCCTTGAAGTTGCCGGAGTCCGCGAGAACCAGCCAGTGGCGCGTCTGGGAGATCGTGTGCATGGAACCCACGACGGTTGCGCCCTCCACGGGCCAGGTGCGCACGTCGGCACCCGTGCCGTCGTAGCGCACCACTGTGGGCTGCATGCCCGCGGCGGTGAGCGACAGTTTCACCGTCCACATGCACCCCCGCTCGGGGTCCACGATGGGGTGCGCGGTGGAGAACACCTGCGGCAGCACACGACGTGCCCGGAAGGAATCACCGCCCCAGCTCGCCGAGCTGCCCACCTCGCCGAGAAAGCCGAGCGACACCGGGTCGACCTCCACGGGCCGGCCGACGTCCCATGTGGCGAACAGGCGACCACCCCACACGAGCGGTGCGGTGTTCGCCATGTTGGCATGCCCGAACGGTGACTCGAGACCCAGCAACCCGCCGACGAAACGTTCCGCCGCACGTTCGTGGATGCGCTGCACAGGTGTGTCGAGCGTGCGCACACGCAGGGCAACCCTGTCGGCGGCGGCACCGTGGGTGCCGGGCTGCATCGAGATGCGCAGCATCGCCCCGAACCCGAACAGTTGGTAGTCCAGCCGATGGTCGACCACCGGTGCACTCACGAACATCTCACCGTGCAGCCCGTCGGGCCACCGGCCCGCCGACACCTGCAGGTCGATGTCGGCGAATCCGGCCGAGAAGATTGTCGCGGGCAAAGGCATGTGAAGGGCGCCTCGGACTTATGTGACGGGCCGGTTACTCGTACCGGAGTGCCTCGACGGGGTCGAGGTTCGCCGCACGGCGCGCCGGGAGCCTGCCGGCGAGCATTCCGATCAACGTGGTGGCCCCCAACACGATCAAAGCGATGAGCGGCGGGACCGACACGATGTTGCGGTCGGAGATTCCGCTGTCAGCCAGCTGCTCGTTCAGCACCTGGTTGAGTCCTATCGCCACACCGAAACTGATCGCGACACCGAAGACGCCGCCCATGAACCCGAGCACCCCGGCCTCGACTGTGAAGAGACGGCGCACTGTTCCCTTGGTGGCACCGATTGCGCGCATGATGCCAATCTCGCGCGTGCGCTCGAGTGTGGCCATCACCATCGTGTTGATCACGCCGATGGCCGCAACCAGCAGCGCGATGCCGCCGATGCCGCCGAGAACCGCGCCGATGATGGTGAACGCAGTTGCCTGGGCGTCGATCTCCTCCTGGCCGGCCGCCGCGCCGTAGCCGAGTTCCTTCACCTTCTGCACCACAACGTCCGCGTCCTTCTTGTCCGCAAGACTGACGTAGGCCGACGGGTACCCGTTCCGAAGGATGTCGTTGTCCTTGGTGCAGGTGGGCTGCTGGTTCGGCCCGCCCCCTTCGCATCTCTCGAACACCGGGGCGGTCTCGAGGGCGAACTTCATTGTCATATCGAGGGCGTCACCCTCAGCGAACATGACGCCGACGACCTTGACCTTGACATCCTTCATCTGTTCCTGGAAGTCCTTGCGTGGCACCATGGTCAGCTCCTGGCCGACCAGGGCAGTCGGGTCGTCCTTGTACCCCAGCGCAGTGGCGATGTTCCGCGACACGAGCACACCGCCCGTGTCGTCGGCCGCCTCCAACGCGCGGCCATGGGTAACCTCACGCAATACTGAGCCGTTCGGTTCGTAACCGATCATGAATGCGTTCTTCAGGGCAACCTCCGCGTTCGCACCACGGACTGTCTCGAAGTACTGCGAACCGACAATCGGTGTCACGGCGGCGACCCCGGGGATTGCCTTCAGCGCCGTGAGGGTGTCGTCGTCCATGCGCTTGCCGCTTCCGTCGCTCCAGGTCTGCCATCGGGCCTCGCCGTAGTCGAGACCTGCGACAGGTGTGACGATGACGCGCCGGTCCTCCCCAGTTTTCTCGAATGACGACATGAGGAAACCCTTGGCACTGGTGACGAGCGAGAGCATCACCGTGACACTGACTGCGCCGATGACGATGGCAAAGATCGTGAGTGACGTGCGCAGCTTCTGGCGGCTGAGGTTGCGCCACCCCGTGCGGAACTGGTCCTTGAACTTCATCGCGCGCCTGCCCTCTCGCTGATCTTTCCGTCCTTGATGTCGAGCACCCGCCTCGCCCGGTTGGCGACGTTGGGGTCGTGGGTGATGATGATCAGTGTGATGCCCTCGCGGTTCAGCCGCTCGAGTTCACTGATCACGTCCGCCCCGCGCGAGGAGTCCAGGTTGCCCGTCGGCTCGTCCGCGATGATCAGCTGCGGGTCGTTCACCAGTGCGCGCGCAATGGCGACACGCTGGCGCTGACCACCCGACAGCTGGGTGGGCTTGTGCTTGGCACGGTCGGTGAGGCCGACCCGCTCGAGGGCCTTCATGCCCTTTTCCTGGCGGTCCTTCTTCTTGCCGACCCCGCCGATGACGAGGGGCGAGATCACGTTCTCGAGCGCCGACTCGTGGGCCTGCAGGTTGAACGACTGGAACACGAACCCGATGTTCCTGTTGCGGTACTCCGAGAGGTCCTTGTCCTTCGCACTGGCGAGGTCGACCCCGTCGACCACGACACTGCCGGAGTCCGGCTGGTCGAGCCCACCGATCACGTTCGCCAGGGTGGACTTGCCCGATCCCGACGGGCCGCAGATGGCGATGAAGTCACCCTTCTCCACCGTGAGTGACACGTTGTCGAGGGCTCTCACCTCCTCGTCACCCACGTTGTATGTCTTGCTCAGACCGGTACAACTCACGAAAGCCATGGTCCCCCGTTTCCGCCGGCCCCGCCGACGTTCCCGACCATAACACCGCGCCCGGAGGCGCATCGCCCCCGAAGATGTCCGGTGGGTCAGTGGTCGGTCCGGCGGCGTCGCATCAAGCTCGCTATCTCTGCAGCCCGAGACGCGGCGTACTCACCGGGCAGCGTCACGCCGCCGGCGAAGGCCAGAGAACACCGGCCGTCCGCCCAGCATCGCGAGCAGCACCGCGAGGCTGAAGGCGAAGATCACCATTCCGGTGTTGCTGCGGCGCTCCAGCACCTCGAAGCCCATCGACATCGAGACCATCTCCCCGCCCGGGCCGACACCGTTCACCTGGATGGTGTGTTCGCCGTGTTCTGCGTCATTCGGCACGCGGACCGAGGTCTTCACACCGCCATCGGCGGAGGCCTCACCGCGGGCGAGTTCCACCGGCTCGGAGAACATGAACACCGTGTAGGTGGTGCCGGGCACGAACCCCTCGACCGTGACGTCGACAACCTCCTCGCGGTACATGCGCAGAACACCGTCGGCGGCAACGGACACTGATTCCCCGCCGGGGCCGGCGCGGCCGATGGTGATTCTCACGTCGTTCGGGAGGGTGAGAACGATGGCCTCATCCAACTTCTGCACCGAAACCTTCACCGACTGACCGCGCACCATCGCGGTCGTCTCACCGGCACCGAGTTCCGGCGGCAGTCCGTCCTCACCGTTCTGCGGTGCGGTCGGGTCGGCGGGCACGGTTGTCGATGTGGTGGAAGTGGTGGAGCTCGTCGTGGTGGTGGTGGTGGCGGCCGCGGTGTTCGTGTCGCCCTTCACCGGCGCCACAGTGGCGGTGGTGGTAGTGGTGGCGACGGTCGCCACGGTGCTGTTCTCCGGTGCCGTGGGAGCGGACACAACCGGGGCCGGCGTCGACGCCGTGGGTGCCGCGGCAGCCAGGGCCGTGACGGTGACCGACTGCGACGCCGCCGCGGACGAGTACGTGTCGTTGCCGGCCTGGCTCGCGGAGATCACGCAGGTGCCGACGGCATTGAACGAGACGACACCCGCCGACACCGAACAGACGGCCTGCGACTGGTTCGCGATGGCGATGGCGGGTGCGAGGAAGGCCGTGCTGTCCACGGAGACCGTGTAGGTCCCGCCGACATTCGCCGGTGAAGGCGGTGTGCTGCGGAACGAGATGGTCTGCACCACCTTGTCGACCGTGACCGTCTGCGTGTCGGTGACAGCCAGCCAGTTCGTGTCACCGGCACGGGTCGCCTGCAGCGAACAGGTGATGCCGCCGCGGGTCGACGACAGCGACGTGCCGGCGAGCACGCATGTCCCCGACTGGAGCGACCACGTCACCGAACCTGACGACTGGCCACCGCTTGTGGTGAGCGTGAGAGAGGAACCGGTGGTGAACGAGGAGTCGTTCGTGATCGAGAACGCGGTCTGGGCGGCCTTGTCGACCGTCACGGTGGTGTTCGAGGTCTGCTTCACCAGCCAGTTGGTGTCCTGGGCCTTGGTCGCACGCACGATGCATGTCGAACCCGCGTCACCCGGTGTCAGCACGGCCCCCTGCAGGGTGCAGGTGCTGCCGGTGGCGGGCACCACAACCCAGGTGACGGCCCCGGTTCCCGAGCCACCCGAGGTGGTGAGCGCAAGCGTCTGG
>JBJTBF010000002.1:0-24757 GCA_046091145.1 Acidimicrobiales bacterium
TCACCGTGATGGTGGACGGCAAGCCGAACGTGATCCTCGCCGAGGTCGCCCAGCAGCTGGGTGACAGCCGCGTCCGCGCGGTGTGCCTGAAGCCGACCGACGGTCTGCAGCGCGGCACGTCGGTGCGCGACACGGGCCACGGCATCCAGGTGCCGGTCGGCAACACCACGCTCGGCCACGTCTGGAACGTGTGGGGAGAGGTGCTGGACGGCGACAACAAGGACTTCGCATCGATCGAGCGCTGGGACATCCACCGCTCGGCCCCGGCGTTCGACACCCTCGAGCCGTCGAAGCGCATGTTCGAGACGGGCATCAAGGTCATCGACCTCCTCACCCCGTACCTTGCGGGCGGCAAGATCGGCCTGTTCGGCGGTGCCGGCGTCGGCAAGACCGTCCTCATCACCGAGATGATCAACCGCGTGGCCTCCAAGCACGGTGGTGTGTCGGTGTTCGCCGGCGTGGGTGAGCGCACCCGTGAGGGCACCGACCTCCGCATCGAGATGGAGGAGTCGGGCGTGTTCGAGAAGGCCGCGCTCGTGTTCGGCCAGATGGACGAGCCGCCGGGAGTGCGCCTGCGCGTGGCGCTCTCCGCCCTCACCATGGCGGAGTACTTCCGCGACGTGCAGAACCAGGACGTGCTCCTGTTCATCGACAACATCTTCCGGTTCGTGCAGGCCGGGTCCGAGGTGTCCACCCTCCTCGGCCGCATGCCGTCCGCGGTGGGTTACCAGCCCACGCTCGCCGACGAGATGGGCCAGCTGCAGGAGCGCATCACCTCGACGCGCGGCCGGTCGATCACTTCGCTGCAGGCCGTCTACGTGCCGGCTGACGACTACACCGACCCCGCGCCGTTCACCACGTTCACGTTCCTCGATGCCACCACGGAGCTCTCGCGCCAGATCGCGTCGCTCGGCATCTACCCGGCGGTGGACCCGCTGGCCTCCACATCGACAATCCTCACCCCCGAGGTCGTGGGTGACCGTCACTACGCAGTGGCGCGCCGGGTGCAGGAGGTTCTGCAGCGCTACAAGGAACTGCAGGACATCATCGCAATTCTCGGTCTCGACGAGCTCTCCGAGGAGGACCGCCTGACGGTGGCCCGCGCGCGCAAGGTGCAGCGCTTCCTCAGCCAGCCGTTCTACGTGGCCGAGGTCTTCACAGGTGTGCAGGGCGAGTACGTCCCCGTGTCCGAGACCGTCGAATCCTTCGAGGCGCTCGTCAACGGTGAACTCGACGAGGTCCCCGAGCAGGCGTTCCTCAACGTCGGCGGCGTGGAACAGGTCCTCGCAAAGGCGAAGTCGCTGCAGGAGAACACCTGATGGCCGAGGCCGGCAAGGTTCTCCGTGTGGAGGTCGTGTCTCCCGAGCGTGTGCTGTTCTCCGGTGATGCCACCCAGGTGATCACTCGCACGCTCATGGACGGGGAGATCGCGTTCCTTCCCGGGCATGCGGCTTTCCTCGGTGCGTTGACCGAGAACCACACGCGGATCTACCTGGCCGACGGCGGCATCCAGAACCTCGCGGTCCATCTCGGTTTCGTCGAGGTCGGCGCCGACCACGTCACTATTCTCTCCGACTCCGCCGAACTGGAGCAGGACATCGACCTGGCCCGTGCCCAGACCGCCCGCGCCCGCGCCGAGGAGCAGCTGCGCAAGGAGCACAGCACAGAGGTCGAGGCCGAGCTGCGCAGGGCGCATGCACGCATCGCCGCCGCCGGCGGCGTTGCCACCCCCGGTCACTAGTCGCACACCCGTCTGGCAGTGTCCGGGGCAACCCGGGGAGAGGGGTCGCTCATGGACAAGCTCGGTTGGTTCATCGCCGCAGTACTGCTGCTCGTGGTGTTCCCCGTGCTCGGGGTGATCGTGCTCGGACTCCTGCTCGCCGCAGTGATGGCCGGCGGCGCCTGACGGTTGTCGCGTACTTCGTCCATCACCTGGACGAAGTCCGGCCACCGTTAGTGTCGACACGTGCGCCGTCGCAATCCACTGCTCGCCGTCTTCACCACCGTCCTCATGGACATGCTGGGTTTCGGCATCCTCATTCCCGTCTTCCCCCTGCTGATCAGTCCGGGCTCGCCGTTCCGCGTGACACCGGAGTCGTGGTCGTTCACCGAGGGTCTCGTTATGCTCGGCTGGCTGCAGGGTGTGTACCCGCTGTGCATGTTCATCGCCGCGCCGATCCTCGGGCAGTTGTCCGACCGCCACGGCCGCCGACCGGTGCTGGCACTCAGCATCTTCGGCACCGCGGTCGGCTACTTCCTGTTCGCGGTCGGCATCCTGACCTCGAACATCCCGCTGCTGTTCGTGTCCCGGGCTCTCGACGGGGCGACCGGCGGCAACCTCGCGGTTGCGAACGCCGCGATCGGTGACATCAGCAACAACGAGAACCGCGCGAAGAACTTCGGAGTGCTCGGGGCCGCCTTCGGTATCGGTTTCGTCGTCGGCCCGTACCTCGGCGGCAAGCTGAGCGCACCAGGCGTCAGTTTCTACGGCCTCTTCGACACCCCTTCGTGGTTCGGTGCCACGACCCCGTTCTGGTTCGCAGGAGGTCTTGCGCTCGTGAACTGCGCGATGATCCTCACGTCGCTGCCCGAGACCCTCCAGCACAAGGTCACGACGGGGAAGGTGGCCTTCGCACAGTCACTGCACAACGTGCGCATCGGGTTCACGTCCGAGCGACTGCGCACCGTTCTCCTCGCGGGGTTCCTCTTCAACGGTGGGTTCACTTTCTTCACCACGTTCTTCGGCGTCTACCTGCGCAACAACTTCGGGTTCGGCTCGTCCGAGACAGGTGACTACTTCGCCTATGTCGGCATCTGCATCGCACTTGCCCAGGCGATCCTCGTCCGCCGTCTGGCGCCGCATGTCGCGGACTGGAAGGTGCTGCGGTTCAGCATGTTCGGCACCGCCGCTGTGATGGCGTTGTTCTTCTTCGCGCCGTCGGGCAACAACCTGTGGGTTCTGCTGCCTGTGCCGTTCTTCGCGGCCTGCAACGGGCTCACGGTGGCGAACATGCAGTCCCTCGTGTCCCGCTCGGCCGAGTTCGGTCGCCAGGGCGAGGCGATGGGCATCTCCTCCAGCGTGGGCAGCCTCGCCCAGGTGCCGGCGTCGGTGCTGGTCGGCTACATCACCTCCGGAATCACGTCGGCGCAGCCGCTCATCGTGGCGTCGGTGTGCATCACCGCGGCGGGACTGGTGTTCCTGTTCCTCTTCCGGCCCAAGTACGTGCAGTCGACGGCGCCGTTGGGGGCGGCCGGACCGGCGCACTAGGGTTCCGCCACAGCCGATCCTTGGGGGAGGACCGCCATGGCGAAGAAGCATTACGTCACCGACACCGACCTGTCGGCGAGGTTCCCGATCTACACGCGCGCGAACGTGGGGGAGGTGTTCCCCGACCCGGTGACACCGCTCACGAGCGACACCGCACTGTGGATCGCCGAACTTGGCTGGCGCGATGCATGGGTGCGCATGGGGGCCTTCGAGGCCGATGAGTTCCCCGACGACCAGTTCTGCCAGCTCGGTGTGGTGGGCGGCTACTGCTACCTGAATGCCTCGCTCATCCGCCTGTTCGGTGAGCGCGCCCCCGGTCTCTCGTGGCAGGACATGGATGCGCAGTTCTTCGGTGCGCAGCCCGGCATCCCGCCGTACGAGCAGATGCCCGGCGACGTGCGCGAGGACCTCTCGGCGAGGATCGGCGAGACGTTCATGTGGGTGCTCTCGAAGTCCTCGATTGACGACCTCGACGAGCTCACCGCCGACCGCAACGAGACGAAGCGTCTTGCCGCGTCACGCCCCGACTTCACCTCGATGTCGGACAGGGAACTGTGGGCCCACTACGAGCAGCTCCTGCCGATGCACCGCAAACTCTTCTCGGAGCACCTGTTCACCACCTACATGGCCACCGTGCCGGTCGGCATCATCACCGCAGTCGCCACGGCGGTGGGCCGGCCGGACCTCATCATGCCGATCATCGCCGGATTCGGCGAGGTGGACTCCGCCGCACCGAGTGCCGCGATGTGGGACATGGGACGCGAGGTTGCCTCGTCCGCAGTGCTGACCCCGGAGTTCGACAAGGGTGTGAGGGGGCTGCTCGACCGCCTCTCTGCGTCGTCATCGCCCGATGCAGCGGCGTTCCTGGCGCACTTCGCGGCGTTCGTTGCCGAGTTCGGGTCACGTGGCCCGAACGAATGGGAGTCGCGTTCACCCACGTGGGAGACGAGGCCCGAGCTCGCCCTGTCGGCGATCGACCGCATGCGTCTCGCCCCAGGGGAGATGAACCCGCTCGGCCAGAACGCCAAGCGTGCAGCCGAGCGTGAGGAGGCCGCCGGAACACTTCTCGGCATGGTGGCCGGCGACCCCGCCACCCACGGTCAGCTTGCTGCCGCGATCGCGTCGTCGAAGGCGTGGATCCCGGGCCGTGAGCGCACGAAGACCAACAACATCCGCCTGATCCACGAGATGCGGATGGGCATGCGCGAGCTCGGCAGGCGCATGGTGGAGCGGGGTGTGTTCGACGAGATCGAGGACTTCGGCTTTGTCCGGGGCAGCGAGGTGGAGACACTGCTCGCCGACCCGAAGAAGCTCACCGATGCAATCCGCGAACGACGCACCGAGTACAACAAGCTGTGCCTGCGCGAGCCGGAGTTCATGTTCGTCGGCGAGTCGTCGGACCCCTCCGGATGGCCTCTTCGCGACGAGGTGGTGGCGAACAAGCTGAAGGCGGGCGAGAGTCTGCAGGGCATGCCCGGCTGCCCGGGCAGCGCCGAGGGACGGGCGCGGGTCATCCTCGACTCGAACGACCCCACCGCACTCGGGCCCGGCGACATCCTCGTGGCACCGATCACCGACCCCTCGTGGACGCCGCTCTTCGTGCCGGCATCCGCGGTGGTGGTGGATGTGGGTGCCCCGCTCAGTCACGCCATCATCGTCAGCCGTGAACTCGGCATTCCGTGTGTCATCTCGGCGACCGGCGCGACGCGCAGCATCCCCGACGGTGCGATGATCCGCGTCGACGGGGACACGGGAACCGTCACCGTCATCGGCTGACCCGCGTCGGTGCCGCCCCGTCGGCGGTCCGGCTCAGCGGTAGTTGATCATCGAGAAGTCGCTGATCTTGTCCAGTCTGTGCTGGGCATCGATCAAGCGGACAGTGCCGCTCTTCGAGCGCATCACGAGGCTCTGCGTGTGCACGAGACCCGGCTCGAAGCGCACGCCATGCAGCAGGTCACCGTCGGTCACGCCGGTTGCCGCGAAGAAACAGTTGTCGCCGCGCACGAGGTCGTCGGTGGACAGCACCCGCGAGAGGTCGTACCCCATGTCGACTGCCGCGTTGCGCTCCTCCTCGGTGCGCGGCCACAGCCGGCCCTGGATCTCGCCGCCCATGCACTTCAGTGCGGCTGCGGCGACCACGCCCTCCGGTGTGCCGCCGATGCCGAAGAGGATGTCGATGCCCGCGGTCGGCCACGACGTGGCGATCGCACCGAAGATGTCACCGTCGCTCAACAGTTTGATGCGTGCCCCCGAGTCGCGGACCTCCTTGATCAGCCCGGTGTGGCGGTCACGGTCGAGAATCGCGACGGTGAGGTCCCGCACGCTCTCGCCCTTGGCCTTCGCCAGCCACTTCAGGTTCTGGGTCGGTGTGGCGGTGACGTCGATGCTGCCGACCCCGGCCGGCCCGACCGCGACCTTCTCCATGTAGAAGCACGGGCCGGGGTTGAACATAGTGCCGCGTTCACTCACGGCGATCACGGAGATCGCGTTGTTGCGGCCCTGTGCGGTGAGGGTGGTTCCGTCGATCGGGTCGACCGCCACGTCGGTGGCGGGCAGACTGCCGTCGCCGACGCGCTCGCCGTTGAAGAGCATCGGCGCCTCGTCCTTCTCGCCCTCGCCGATCACCACGAGACCGTCCATTGGCACGGTGGAGAGAACCATGCGCATCGCATCGACGGCTGCTCTGTCCGCACCGATCTTGTCGCCGCGGCCGACCCAGCGCGACCCCGCCATTGCTGCTGCCTCTGTGACCCTCACGAGTTCCAGGGCGAGGTTGCGGTCGGGGCGCTGCTGTTCGGTCATGAACACAAACTAGTTCGGTCACTAGCCTGCGGCCGTGGCCCCGCTGCCCGTGGACATGTGCCTTCCGTGGCCCGAGGTGAGCGACGTCCGTGTGCGGCCGGGCGGCCGTTCCGTGACGGCCGTGCTGTCGGGGGACGCCTCAGGAACGCGGCCCGCACGTCTCGTCATGTGGGACCTCGCGACCGGCGAGATGACAACGGTGACCGATGACCCCTCTCCCGCGACGGGTCGCGGCATGTCCGGTGGCGTGCACGACTGGCACCCCGACGGAGGATCTCTCGTGTACGCGGCGGCTGACGGCTCGTTGCACCGCTGGACGGAGAGCACCTCGCGCATCGAGCAGCTCGCGTTCCCCGCGGGACGAAGATGGTGGGGGCCGTGCCACTCGCCCGAGGGAATGTCGGTCGCCGCAGTGGCGGACTGGTGCGAACTCGCCGTCATGTCCGGCGACGGCCGGGTGCACTCGGTGCACCGCGAGACCGACGGATTCGTGATGGATGCCGCGTGGAACGGCAATACACCGACTGCGCACAGGTGGACGCGACCCGAGATGGCGTGGACCCGCAGCGGTCTGGTGGGTGAACCGGAATCTGACGGTGTCGGTGTGCAGCAGCCGCACGGCCGCGCCGGCTCGTTCGGGGTCGTGACCGACGCGACCGGTGCGTGGAACGTGACGGTCGACGGTGCCGCAGTGGACGATGGGCTCGAGCACGGCGGCCCGACATGGGGTCCGGGCCAGAGAACGTGGTGCCTGAACGACGACGCGACGATGGTTGCCTACACACGGAACGAATCGGGGTTCGGTTCGCTGTGGGTGATGCACCGCGCGACCGGTGAGCGCGTGCAGGTGGGCCGGGCAGTGCACGGGTGCGTGTCATGGAGCGGGGACACGCTCGCTGCCGTGCGTTCGGGTGCGCGCACCCCGCAGCAGGTGGTGGCCTACGACATGTCGGACGCGTCGTCGCCACGGCGCAGTTTCGTGTGGGGGCCGGCGTCGCCCGCGTGGCGTGACTTCGATGACGAGCTCGTGGAACCCACCGTTCACTCGGCCGACTCCGTGCCGTGGCGTCTCTACCGACCGGCGAGCCCGAACGGCCGGCTCATCGTGTGGGTGCACGGGGGCCCTACGGACCAGTGGCAGGTCACATGGCGGCCGCGCTTCACCTGGTGGCTGTCGCGGGGGTGGACGATTGCGGTGCCCGACCACCGCGGCAGCACCGGTCACGGTCGTTCCCACCGGCTCGCGCTCGAGGGCGGTTGGGGGGCGGTCGACGCCGACGACACCGCGCTCGTGGCTCGTCACGCGCGGGCGGTGCTCGGCATCACGGCGGACCGCACCGTGCTGATGGGCAGCAGTGCCGGCGGGCTGGGTGTTCTCGCCGCCGCGGCCCGTCATGCGGGGCTCGCCGCGTGCGCGGTGGTGTGCTATCCCGTGACCGATCTCGAACTTCTTCTCGCAACGCCGGATGCATTCGAGGGTCACTACAACTTGCGGCTGGTCGGTGACCCCTCGGTCTCACCCGTGGCATCCCCGGGGCACCTGTCGGACGTGCCTGTTCTTGCGTTCCACGGCGACCGCGACGAACTGGTGGTGCCGGCGCATTCGTTGCGTCTCCGTGATGCAGTGGCTGCGGTCGGGGGTTCGGTGGAGGTGGTGGTGATGCCCGGCGAGGGCCACGGCTTCCGTGACCCCGCGAACATCGCCCACGAGTTCGCGCTGACTCAGGCGTTCGTCGAGGACCACGTGGGTCGCACCTGACGGGTGGTCTCCTGTGTGTCAGGGACCGTCCGCGGCACTCGTACCCGCGCGGCCACGTGACCGTGCAGGTCGCATCCACCCGGGACGGTGGCGAAAGGAGGAAAGCCCACCATCCCGGGTGCAAGCACCGTGGCCGGTCGGGCTCGGTTGCCGGCCGCGGTTCCCCGCGGCACTCGTGATGCGTCACAGAACATAGGAGAAGGGTGTGTCGGTAGGTTCGGGGCCATGGTGCTGGCGGAGCTCGAGATCTTCCACTCGCGCCCGCTCGCGCCCACCCGCCGCATCTCGCTCGGTCGTCTGGTGCTGCCGTGCGACCCCGCACCCGGCTTCGGGGGAGTGCTGCTCGGTGCCGTGGTTGCCGGGCATGCCACCGAGCTCGACGACGACATCATTGTCGACATCCGACGCCTGCTCGGCCAGGTGGAACGCGGTGACCGGGTGCCACAGCCGAGGCTGCGGCACCGCTTCCAGGTCGACCGTCACGGTCTGTCGCTCAGCACGCACAGACTGCTGCGCGAGGGCGACGAGATCGTCTTCGACCTCACCTCGCAGGGAACACCTCTCCAGCAGGTGCTCGGTGCGGTGTACGCGGCCGAGCGGCTTGAGGCAACTGCGCGCCGCAAGGTGGTCACGTCGTTGCGGCGTTCGCTCGTGTGGCGCGGTCCGATCGGGAAGGCATTCATCGCACACCTCGCCGGCAACTCATCGTCCGATGTGAACGCACTTGCCGACCCGCGTGCATGGGCGCTCGACGTGCTCGGGTTCCCCGGTGGCACCGTGGGCGTGTCGCGGCGCGAGGTGATGTCCCGTTACCGCGACAGCCTCCGTCGCGCGCACCCCGACCACGGCGGCGACAGCACCACGGCCCACAAGATGATCCTCGACATCACCGAGGCCCGCCGGGTTCTGCTCGACTCCCTCTGACGGGGATACGACGATGAGAAAACCGGCAGGTGTCGTTCTGTTCCCCGGGGCGGGATCGTCCGCAGACCATCCCTCGCTCGTCGCGATGGAGGAGGCGCTGTCACCGCTTCCCGTGTGCAGGGTCGATTTTCCCTACCGGCGGGCCGGACGCAGGGCACCCGACCGTGCACCTGTGCTGGTCGCATGCGTGAAGGAGGAGGTCCGCACCTTCGCGCGTGAGCTCGGTGTTCCCACGTCGCGCATCGCGATCGGTGGCCGGTCGATGGGCGGCCGCATGTGCTCCATGGCGGTGGCAGACCCGGACGACCCGTTGCGTGTCGCGGCACTCGTGCTGGTCTCGTACCCGCTTCACCCGCCGGCACAGCCGGAGAAGAAACGCACGGCCCACCTGCCGGACGTGAACGTTCCCATGCTCTGCATCAGCGGAACGAAGGACACATTCGGCACGCCGGCGGAACTGCGCAGGGCGTTCCGCAGGGTGTCGGGCGGGGTGACATGGGTGTTCATGGACGGGAAGGGTCACGACCTGCGCGGATGCGATGAGCCGGTTGCGCTGGAGGTCAGCAGGTGGTTGACGGGGCGGCGTCCTCGGGGTTGATCTCCTCGAGCGTGAGATGCGCCGTCTCGGGGTAGCGCAGCCACACCAGCACCGATGCTGCGGCGGGGAACAGCGCGAGCCACATCATCACCGTTCCGTACGACGTGCCGGAGTCCACGATGCGGCCCGCACCGATGAGACCGATGCTGCCCCCAACGAGTGATGACGTCATGATGAGACCACCGGCGAGCCCGCGCTGGTGTGTGGGGAAGAGTTCACCGCGGTACACCGCCATCGCGGGGTATGCGGCCCCGAGGAACACCGCCCCGACCACTGCCACCGCCCACATCGTCGGTCCCGACACCGCGAACGATGCAGCGAGGAGGAAGGAGCCGACGGGCACGAGTACCGCCCCGAGGAGTCTGCGCCCCCTCCGGTCGGCCACCCTGCCGCCCAGCACCAGGCCAATCGCTGCGGGGGCGGACGTTGCGGTGGTGAAGACCGCCACGAGGAGTGCCGAGTAGTCGCGCGTCTCCTTCAGGTAGCGGTTCTGGAAGATCGACGCGGTCGCCACGAACACGTTCGTGAGGAAGACCACCGAGCAGATGCGGCCGAGATGCCGGGTGAGACCGCTGCGTGCAGCGGACCCCACATGGCCGACGAAACTGTCACGTCTGGCGAGGAAACGTTGTGACTCCGGCAGGCGCCGGGTGATGGCCCATGCGACGGGGAGCCACACGAGCGACACCACGTACACCCAGCGCCACGCCTCCGTCCCGCCATCGGCGATCGGCAACGACGCAACAGCCACACCGGCACCGGCACCGCTCAGGATCGCGAGCAGGGCCGTTGCGTATGCGCGCATGTCGCGGGGCATCTCCTCGACCACGAGAACCGCGAGGAGGATGTCGAGTGTGAGCCCGAGCGGGCGTCCCACAGACTGGGTGGCCACGAGGAACGGGAAGTTCGGCGACAGTGCACCGGCCGCGCACACGAGCGGAGCGGCCCACGCAGTGGCCACGATCATCGGACGACGTCCGTGGGAGTCGGCGCGCGCGACGACCGGCAACGACAGCAGGATCCCCCACCGCACCACCGCCGCACCGAGGCCCTGGCCCGAGTTGTCGACGCCGAACTCATCGGCCGCGTACGCGACGGTCTGCGTGAAGAGCGTGTTGGTGAAGGCCGAGAGCATCGAACCGAGACCCACCAGCACCAGAACCAGCCTGTGCCGCTCGTCGAACTCCGGCGGGAACGAGAACCACGACCGCACGAGCGACGCGGTATGACGGCCCTGCGTGGTCACGGCGGGAGTATATTTAGAAGATGCAGGAACGGACGGTGACGGGTGACGACGTCATCGTCGCCTCCACCAGCGGTCCGCTGTCGGGCGAGGTCACCGTGCCGGGAGCGAAGAACTCGGTACTGTAGTTGATGGCAGCGGCCCTGCTCGCCGACGGCCGCTACGTGCTGTCGAATGCCCCCGTCATCGACGACGTCACGATCATGGCCGACCTCCTGCGCGCCGTGGGTCTCGTGATCTCGGCCGAGCCGGCGGCCGCGGGGGAGACCGGCCAGCGTCTCGTCATCACGAACGACGGCAACATCACCCCGGTCGCGCCGTTCGAGCTCGCCGACCGGATCAGGGCCTCGGTGAACCTCGTGGGACCGCTGCTCACGCGGTTCGGCCGCATCGACATCGCACTGCCGGGGGGTGACGACTTCGGTGGCCGCCCGATCGACATGCATCTCACCGCGCTCGAGAGCATGGGTGCGGTGTTCGAGGTCACCGAGGAGGGCGTGTCGGGCAGGTGCGGCCGACTGCGCGGCGCCGACGTGGAGTTCGGCTTCCCGAGCGTGGGTGCCACCGAGAACATCGTGACCGCCGCCGTCCTCGCCGACGGAGTCACCACCATCCGCAACGCGGCGCGCGAACCCGAGATCGTCGACCTCTGCACGATGCTGCGCTCGATGGGGGCACGCATCGAGGGCGAGGGGACACCGGTCATCACCGTCACGGGGGTCGACCCCTCCGTGCTGCAGGCCGTGCCGCACGAGGTGGTCACCGACCGCGTGCAGGCGGCCACCTACATGGCCGCCGTCGCACTGTGCAAGGGCGAGATCACCGTGCACCGCGCCCGGCTAGGCCACATGGACATGCTCGTCGACCGCTTCAGGGCGATGGGCGTGTCGATCGAGGAGACCGACGGTGGCGCGCGGGTGTCGTGCGACGGGCCGCTGACGCCCGTGAACGTGTCCACCCTGCCGTACCCGGGCTTCGCCACCGACTACAAGCCGTTGGTTGTCGCGATGCTTGCCGTGTCGACGGGCACCGGCATCGTCACGGAGAACCTCTACCCGGGTCGGTTCCGGTACGTGGAGGAGCTGCGCCGCCTGGGGGCGGACATCACGATCGACGGTCACCATGCCGTGGTGCGCGGGGTCGGGCATCTCCGGGGGGCAACGGTCTGCGCACCCGACATCCGTGCGGGTGCGGCACTCGTGGTGGCCGGCCTCGCGGCACAGGGCATCACCGAGATACGCGACGTCCACCACATCGACCGTGGTTACGACGACATCGTGGGCCGGCTTGCCGGTCTCGGGGCGAGCGTCAGCCGGGTGCGTCGGTAGGGCCCGGTCCGCGCGAGCGCACGAGCTTCTTCGCCCTGCGGTTGGCGACCGACAGAAGGAACGCGATGAACGCGATGGGGACGAGAACGAAGAGAATCTCGTCCCAGCCTCCTTGGTGCGCCAGCATGCCTCCAGCGTAACTGGGCGGCGCGTGGCGTCTGCCGTCGGTGCCGTGTCCTCGCCGAACCTGCTTGCGAATCGCTATGGTTCACGTTCGTTCCACAGGAGTACGGGATGTCCATCAGACAGCAGGTTGAGGAGACAATCGAGGTCATCAGGCCCGCGTTGATCGCCGACGGCGGCGACATCATCCTGCGGGAGGTCAACGAGGACACCGGCGTCGTCTCCGTGACCCTCACCGGGGCCTGCACCACATGCCCAGCGTCCGACCAGACCCTGAAGGCCGGCATCGAGCGCATCATGAAGGACCGCATCGACGGCGTCACTGAGGTCGTGCAGGTCGCCTGAGTGGGCCGCCGCAACGTCGACCCGGGGGACCTCTTCGAGGCCGCGTGTGCGGGTGACCGCGGGGCGCTGGCACGTGCGCTGTCGATGCTGGAGCGCGGCGACTCCGATGCCCGCGCGCTCGGTCGGCTCGCGTACTCCCGGGGCGGCCACTCCTACACGGTGGGCATCACCGGGGCACCCGGCGCCGGCAAAAGCACCCTCACGAGCGGCGTGATCCGCCACCTGCGCAGCGCGGGAACCGAGGTCGCCGTTCTCGCCATCGACCCGTCGTCCCCGTTCACCGGCGGGGCGATCCTCGGGGACAGGGTGCGGATGCAGGACCACGCCACCGACCCGGGCGTGTTCATCCGGTCGATGGCCACGCGCGGGCACCTTGGCGGGCTCTCGCTGTCGACGCCGGAGGCGATACGGCTGCTCGATGCAGTCGGTCGCGGCTGGGTACTGGTGGAGACCGTGGGCGTCGGGCAGGTCGAGGTGGAGATCGCCGGCAAGGCCGACACCACCGTGGTGGTGCTGAACCCCGGCTGGGGCGACAGTGTGCAGGCCAACAAGGCGGGTCTCATGGAGATCGCCGACATCTTCGTGATCAACAAGGCCGACCGTAAGGGCGTGGAGGAGACGCGCCGCGACATCGAGCAGATGCTCGAGCTGAGCGACATCCCGCACGAGGCGTGGCACCCGCCGATCATCGCCACCGTCGCGAACACCGGCGAGGGCATTGCCGACCTCTGGGCCGCCGTGGAGTCGCACCGTTCGGAGATCACCGGGAACGGTCTCCTCGCGCAGCGCCGCGAGTTCCGCCTGCGCGAAGAACTGCGCGAGATCGTGGCGCGGCGTCTCGAGCACCGCGCGCGGGAGATCTGCACGGGCGAGAGGTGGGAGAACCTGCAGCAGCAGGTGCTCAACCGCCGCACGGACCCGTGGGGCGCGGCCGATGAGATGCTGAGGGGAGTGGGGGCCTGACATGTCGAACGAGGAACTGGTGCTGGTGGACTGGCAGAGCGACAATGTCGTCGTTCTCACGCTGAACTCACCGAAGGTGAACGCCCTGTCGACCGCGATGCTGGAGCGGATCCATTTCTGTTTCACCGAACTGACACTGATGGGCGCCCCTGCCATAGTCGTCACCGGTGGCGAGCGGATCTTTGCCGCCGGGGCGGAGATCTCCGAGTTCGGCGGGCCGGACGCGGCCCGCACGATCGGTGCCGCGTTCCACCGTGCGCTCGATGCAGTTGCCGCACACCCTGCGTTCGTGATTGCCGCCGTCAGTGGTTATGCACTCGGCGGCGGATGCGAACTCGCCATGGCATGCGACTACCGCATCGCCAGCACGAAGGCGGTGTTCGGTCAGCCCGAGATCCTGCTCGGCATCATCCCGGGAGGTGGCGGCACGCAGCGGCTGCCCCGGCTCGTGGGGCCGGGCCGGGCGAAGGAGATGATGGTCACCGGGCGCCAGGTGAAGTCAGACGAGGCACTGCGCATCGGACTGGCCGATGAGGTGGTGGAGCCGGAGAACCTGATGACACGTGCCCTCGGGCTGGCGGCCTCGGTCGCGGGCGGTGCCTCGCAGGCCTCGCGGCTGGTGAAGCGCGCGGTCAATGAGGGCCTCGACACCGACCTGGCGTCGGGGCTCGCGCTCGAGCTCGACCTGTTCGAGGAGGTCTTCCACACCGACGACAGCCGGATCGGCGTGAGGAGTTTCCTCGAGAACGGGCCCGGCAAGGCGAAGTTCACCGGCCGCTGACATGCACCACTTCCGTGCCCCGGGGGCACGCAGGTTCGTGTCGGCATCGCTCGTGATCGGTGTTGCCTTTGTTGTGTTCGGCATGTCGTTCGGCGTTCTCGCCGTCGGGGCAGGCGCAACAGTCGCCCAGACATGCGTGATGTCGTTGTTCGTCGTCACCGGTGCCTCCCAGCTGTCGGTGGTGAGCGTGATCGGCGCGGGCGGTTCGGCCGCGAGCGCGTTCGGCGGTGCGGTTCTCCTGGCCGGCCGCAATGCGGTCTACGGACTCGCTCTGTCCCCGCTGCTGCGCGGTTCGCTCGTCTCGCGTCTGGTGGGAACCCAGTGGGTGATCGACGAGACGACAGCGCTCGTCACCGCGGAACACGACCCCGCGGCACGCCGCACCGCGTTCTGGGTGTCGGCACCGATTCTCTATGCGGCATGGAACCTCGGGACTCTTCTCGGTGCCCTCGCAGGGAACTCGATCGACCCCTCCACGTACGGGCTGGATGTCGCCGCTCCGGTGATGTTCACGGCCATGATCGTGCCCCACCTGCGCACCCGCAACGGCAGGCGTGCCGCTGCGTTCGGTGCGGCATCGTCGGTGCTGCTGGTGCCCTTCCTGCCGGTGGGTCTCCCGATTCTCGTGGCGGCGTTCGGCATGCTGTTCGGGCTGCAGCCCGAGCCGACGGAGGGAGCAGACGCGTGAGCTGGGCGCTCGTCCTGTCGCTCGGTGCCGTGGCCTATGCGCTGAAGGCGCTCGGCGCGCTGGTGCTCGGTCGCCGTCGCATGCCGCCGGCTGTGCAGCGGTGCCTCCTTTTGATCCCGGCGGCCCTGCTCGCGGCCCTCATCACGAAGGATGTGTTCACCACCGGTCGTGAGCTCACCATCGACGCCCGGCTGCTCGGTCTCGTCACCGCCGTCGTCCTGTCATGGCGCCGGGCACCGTTCGCGGTCACCGTGTTCGTCGGTGTGGGGGCAACGGCGTTGCTGCGCGCGGTCGTCTAGCGCCCGCGGGTCACGCGGAGACCTCGACGAGCTTTTTCAATTCGCGCAGGTTGCGCCGCCAGATGGCCTTCATCACGATCTGGCCACCGACAAGCGCGCCGACCGGGCCGCCCAGCCACCAGGGGAACACGAGCGTCTCGGTCCAGGTGAACCTGGTGCCGCCCTGTCCGTTTGCCTCGAGGGTGAACTCGCCGGTGCCCGTGACGACCCCCGTGTGTCGCACCCCCATCACGCGGTTCGGCTCCCATGCGGTGATCGTCATCTCGTCCACCAACTTGATGGGGCCGACCTTCGTGTCGCAGAAGAACTCGGTGCCGACCCCGCGGGTCTGGCTGCCCTTGAACCGGATGGCGACGGCATCTGCCATCCAGTCGACGTGTCTCTCGACGGGTTCGACGACCTGCCACACCCGCTCCACGGGTGCATCGATGTCGACCGCGACGCGGATTCCGGGCATCAGGCGCTGACCGCAGCCCGGCGCAGGGCGGCCGCGGCGTTCTCGGGAGCCACGATGTTGATCATCACGCCCGTGCCGCGCTCGAAGCCCGCGGTGGTGGTGAGCTTGGGGAAGAGATGTGCGTGCCAGTGGTACTGGCCCGAGTGGTGCGCGGGCGCCGTGTGGAACACGAGGTTGAAGGCCACGTCACCGAGTGCGGTCACGATGTGGCCGAGGGAGTCACGGATCGCGGTTCCCACGCCGGCGAGCTGGTCGTCGGAGGCATCCGTCAGGTGCTGCTGGTGCGCGCGCGGCATGATCAGCAGCTCGTAAGGGCTGCTGCTCCAGAAGGGGCACACCACAACAGCGTGGTCGTTCTGCATCACGACCCGTTCGCCGGTCTCCTCGGTCTCCACGGTGGTGCACACGATGCAGCCACCCTTGAAACGCTCGAACGCGCGCTCCTCCTCGAGGATCTCGCCCGGGACGAAGGGGAGGCCCAGCAACTGGCCGTGCGGATGCACCAGTGACGCACCCGCCTCGCGGCCGTGGTTAACGATTGCCTGCGTGTAGCGGATGTGCGGCGTGGCCGCGTGCGCACGGAACCTGTCGCGCAGGGTGCGCATCAATGTTGCGACGACATCGTCGGAGAAACACTCGAGCCGAGTGTCATGGTCGCGCGAGAACACGAACACCTCGTGCGCGCCGCTCGCCTCGGCGAGCACGTGCACCGGCCCGAGGTTGCGCACGGCCATGGACTCATCACCGACGAAGGCGGGGTAGCGGTTCGCCACCACGCGCATCGACCACTCGCCGTTCGGTGCGTCGATCTCGGTGATGGACGGGTCGGGGTCGGCTGCGCCGGGGCAGAACGGGCACGCGAGGTTGGGGTCGGATTCCACCTGGGTCGTGCGCGGGGCGAAGTCTGATGTGCGGTCGGCGCGGTCGGGGACGATGGTGACCCAGCGCCCCGTCAGGAGGTTCAGTCGCAGTTGACTCACTGCCTCACAGGATAGGGTGAACGACGGGTCAACGACGGCCACTCAGGGCCGGCGCCACACCGACACGTGTCGCGTGCTCTCGTCGGTGAACGGGGTGCCAAGCCCGTCGGAGTGCCTGGAGTAGGTCTCGAGCCCCGCGGCCGCTGCGAACGCATCAAGTTCGGCGACGGAAACCCAACGCACCGACCACGGTCGAAGAACGGCGCCCACCCCGTTCGTGAACTCCACGAACTGGCCGATGATGCGCCGGCTCCCGGGGTCGTGGCGGCTCACCGACAGCACCACCCGTCCGGCATCGATCTCCCTGATGCCCACATGGTCACCCGCAGGCCCGGGCGCAGGGAGGGATGCGTCGACGGCGAGACAGCCTGCCCGCGCCAGCCGCGCGGCAACGAGAAGGAACGTGCGCGCGACAGCATCGTCATCGGGCAGGTTCAACAGGGTGTTCCAGCCGCAGAACACGAGATCGAACGGTCCGTCCGGCAGCGACTCCGAGAAGTCACCGGCGGTCAGCGCCGCACCGGAGAGGGCATCCACCGAGCGTGCCCTTGCGAGCATCGACGCCGAGGTGTCGATGCCGTGCAGTTCGTCGTGACCCGTGCCGCGTGCGTCCGCGAGGCGGGACAGCAGACGACCCGTGCCCACGCCGAGTTCCA
Organism: Acidimicrobiales bacterium; assembly: GCA_046091145.1. Lineage (GTDB taxonomy): Bacteria > Actinomycetota > Acidimicrobiia > Acidimicrobiales > Ilumatobacteraceae > UBA2093. The sequence continues at coordinate 17,215 of JBJTBF010000002.1, forward strand.
GCACACGTGCCCGTCGGGTGGGGAGGAGGCCGGCCAACCTCGAGACGAAATCGTCGTCGCCGAGATCGGCGTACCACTCGTCGTACACATCGGCGAACGCATCGCCGTAGGACGATGGCCCGAAGCCGTCCATGCCCCACTTGTTGGCCGTCACGTGCCTCATTCCACCACGAACCAAGGCGCGCGGGGGCATCGGTAACCTCGGGGCATGGCTCGAGCGGTGCGCACCGTCTACATGGATCATGCTGCGTCCACGACCATGCACCCCGAGGCACTCGAGGTGATGCAGGCAGTTCTCGCGGGTTCCGTGGCGAACCCCTCGGGCGCGCACCGCATGTCGCGCGATGCGCGGCTGGTCGTCGACGAGGCGCGCGAGCTCGTCGCGGGTCTGGTGGGGTGCTCCCCGGGAGAGGTCGTCTTCACGAGCGGGGGCACCGAGGGTGCCAATGCCGCCGTTCTCGGTGCGGTCCGCCGCCACGGCGGCACGGTGCTGTGCCCCGCCGCCGAGCACCATGCGGTTCTCCATTGCGTGGAGCATGTGGGCGGCACGGTTCTGCCCGTCGGGGTCGACGGCTCCGTGGCGGCATCCACCGTCGCCGCCGCCCTCGGTTCGAACGGGAACGTGTCGGTCGTGTCGGTTATGGCGGTCAACAACGAGGTCGGCACCGTTTCTGACCTCGCGGCGGTGTCACGTGAGGTGCGGCGCCATGCACCGGGTGCCGTTCTGCACACCGACGCCGTGCAGGCAGTGACCTGGATCGACCCTGCGTCACTGTGGCCGCACGTCGACGTGCTCACGGTGTCGGCACACAAGTTCGGCGGCCCGAAAGGGTGCGGGGTGATGGTGGTGCGCGAGGGAACCCGGCTCGAGCCACTGGTTCTCGGCGGTGGGCAGGAACGTGACCGACGCAGCGGCACCCACAACGTGGCGGGCATCGTCGCGACCGCGGCCGCGATGGGCGTGGCGCACCGCGACCGTTCCGCGACGGTGGCTCGCGTGTCCGCACTGCGCCGGCGCCTGGTGCAGGGGATCGTGTCGCAGGTGCCGTCGGCCACCGCAACCGTCGATGACCCTGTGCCGGGCATCGCTCATCTGTGTCTCGAGGGTCTCGAGAGCGAGTCGCTCCTGTTCCTGTTGGACGAGCAGGGCGTGTGCGCCTCGGCGGCATCTGCGTGCGCGAGCGGGGCGATGGAGCCGTCGCACGTGCTCGCCGCCATGGGTGTGCCGGCATCCAGGTCGGTGGGTGCGTTGCGACTCAGTCTCGGCCACGACACCACGGACGAGGACGTCGATGCCGCCGTCGAGGCTGTCGTGACGGCCGCGAACCGTCTGCTCAGCGCGGGGGCGGCGCGATGAAGGTGCTGGTGGCGATGTCGGGCGGTGTGGACTCCTCCGTTGCCGCGATGCTGCTGCGCGACGAGGGTCACGAGACCGTGGGCGTGACGATGCGGCTCTGGGGCGGCGAGAGCGACACCGGATGTTGTTCGGTGTCCGATGTCGACGATGCACGGCGTGTCGCCCAGCAGCTGGGCATCGACCACGTGGTGTTCAACTTCTCCGCCGACTTCGACGACAGGGTGGTGGGTCCGTACGTCGATGCACATGTGTCGGGCAGCACGCCCAATCCGTGCATCGAGTGCAACCGTCACCTCAAGTTCGACCGGCTGGTCGGGCGGGCGCACGAGCTCGGTTTCGATGCCGTGGCGACCGGCCACCACGCACGCATCGTCGACACGGGCGACGGTCCCCGTGTGGCGCGCGGCGCCGACCCAGCAAAGGACCAGAGCTACGTGGTGCACATGCTCTCGGGCGGGGACCTCTCGTTCGTGAGATTCCCGGTGGGCACCATCGACAAGGCGACGGTGCGTGAGCTTGCGGTGCGCGCGGGTCTGCGCACGGCCACGAAGCCCGACAGTCAGGACGTCTGTTTCATCGGCTCCACCGTGGGGCGCGCCGGGTTTCTCGCCGGACGCATGGACCTGCACCCGGCGGATGTGGTGGACACGGGCGGTGACACCGTGGGTCGGGTGGACGCGGTGGAACTGGTGACCCTCGGCCAGCGCAGGGGTCTCGGCCTCGGGGGCGGGGACAAGCGGTACGTCGTCGCGGTCGACGTGCCGTCACGTCGCGTGACGGTCGGCGACGAGGACCAACTCATGTGCGCCTCGGTGCGCGTGGGTTCCCTTGCGTGGCCGCACACCGACGATGCCACGGGCGTCCACGGAACCGAGGTGCTGGTGCAGGCGAGCGCGCACGGCGCACGGCACCGTGCCGTCGTGTCGGTTGACGGTGACGGCGCAACCCTCGAGTGGCTTCGCCCGCAGAGGCGCGTGTCGCCCGGCCAGACCGTGGTGTTCTACGACACCGGCGACACGTTCGTGCTGGGCGGCGGGATCGTGAACCCCTGAGGGGGAGTCACTTTCCCTGCAGCAACAACCCGAGCGCCTGCTGACGACGCAGCGGGTTCACCACGAACGACTGCACGTGCAGCGCCTCGGACGTGCGCAGCACCCGACGGGCTATCGGGGTGAGGATCACCTTCTCGGCGCCCGTCAGCACGAAGCGGAGTCTCCGCCCGAAGGTGCCGCCCGTCAGGTCCGCCTCATCACCGCCGGCCGTTGTGGTGTCGATGCCCGACACGTTCGACCTGCGCACCATCACCGTCTCCGCGAGAACCAGATGGTCGTGCACCACGATGCCGGCCGGTACCAGCACCAGCCACCTCCGCGAGAGACGGTGGAGACGCCGCGGGACCGTTCGCGAGAGCAGCAGACCGATGACCAGCAAGCCGGCACCGGTGAGCACGTTCCCCGCCGCAACCAACAATGACCCGCCGAGCAGGCATCCGCAGAACACCACCCACACCGGGACCACTGCGGCTGCGTGCACGAGAGGGGTGCGCAGGCAGAACCTGGTCTCGGCACCGTACGCGCTTCCCTGCACGAGGCCATCCGCGGTCTCCGATGTCCACAACGCCCCGAGCGCGACCCCCGATGCAACGACCTCGGCGGTGCGACCCGACCAGAACCCCGCCACCAGCACGAGCGGTGTGACAGCCCGCACCACCGTGAGCGACACGGTGGAGGGCACGAGAAGTGCGAGCAGCACCGCTCCCCACAGCACCCAACCCCAACCGTTCATGACAGTGGAGACCGCGAGTGAACGGCTCCCGGCAACGTCCGCCCACGGCGCGAGGAGCCCGACCACCAGCCACGAGATGCGCACCAGCCACAGCACGACGACGGACACCCCGTTCGGCAGGAACTTCACGTCACCAAGCCTGCCCTCTGCACGACCGCGGCGCACCATTCTCCCGCGAGGTCGCGGCGCACCATCCCGCTTCGTCGGAGTGGCTGCGCAGGTGGTAACCCTGTCGGACGGAGCGGCCGGAAGGGCGGTTGCCACGGACCGAAGGAGGCGGGAGATGAAGGACAGCAGCACCCTTCGTCCAGGGTCGTCCTTCGCGGTCGGCAGCCTTCCGCACCGTGACACCGCGGAGGCCGTGGAATTCGCGTGGGCCGCGACAGACATCCCGACTGTGCCGTCGTTGCCACGCCGTTCGCCGGCCGAGGGAATGGTCGCGCAGGCACTCGTGGGCATCGAGGGAGTGTCGCTCGTGCACTACGGCTCGATCAGCGTGGATGTCGACGCCCTCGACCTCGCAGGTGAGGTGCGAACCGATCTCGACAGCGATGCATATGCGGGGTTCGCCGCGTTCCTCGCCTCTGCGCGCGACGGAAGTCATGCGCCGACAGTGTTGAAATGGCAGTTCGTCGGCCCCGTCACCCTGGCATTTGCGCTCGCCCGCTCCGGTCTGGTGACCGAGGTCGCCGCACCACTCGCGATGCAGGCGGTGCGATGTCATGTGCGCGCCCTGCAGGCCGAGGTGTCGGCAGCGCTGCCCGGTGCCGCACAGATCGTGGTGTTCGACGAACCGATGCTGCACGAGGCACTCGTGCCCGGCTTCAGGGTCCCTCCCGACGAGGTGATCGACTTCGTGTCGGGGGCGCTTGCCGCCGTCGAGCCCGGGAACATCGCCGGTGTCCACAGCTGCAACGAGACCGACTGGGCGGCCCTGCTCTCCACCGGGGCGAACATCCTGTCCGTGCCGGTCCCGAACGTGTCGGACGAGGCAGAGATGGAGCGCATGCTGCACGCCGCCGCGCGCATCTCCGAGCACCTCGAGCACGGTGGCCGCATCGCATGGGGGGCTGTGCGCACCGACGGACCGATCGCCGTGTCCTCCGACCGGTCGTGGAAGAACCTCGCCTCGGTGATGTGCGCGCTCGTGCGCAACGGCATCGACCCCCATCTGGTGCGCCGCAACAGTTTCGTCACGCCGGCCTGCGGCCTCGGAACACACAGCGTGGCGGTCGCCGACCGGGTGATGTCCCATGTGCGCGATCTCTCCGCGCGTGTCGCCGAGCAGACCACGGCATCCCTCCTCACGCTCGGGTCCTGAACACCTGCCCGCACGCCCGGGCTCACCCCGTCTGTAATTTGGTGTGATGCCGCGCAAGCCCACCCCCGCCGAACGGGCGGCGCACCTGCGCGAGCAGATCCTCCGCCACGACCGCGCGTACTACGGCGAGGACCAACCGGTCGTCAGCGACGCCGAGTACGACGAACTCAAGCGTGAGCTCGAGGCCCTCGAGGCTGCGCACCCTGGGCTGGTCGACGATGCGTCGCCGTCACGCAACGTCGGCACCGGCGGGTTCACCACTTTCGACCCGGTTCAGCACCGTGTGCCCATGACGAGCCTCGACAACGCCATGGACGAGGACGAACTCATTGCGTGGGGTGAACGCGTGGCGCGTGGTCTGCCCGGCGAGACGGTGTCGTACGTCTGCGAACTGAAGATCGACGGTCTCGCGATCAGCATCCGCTTCGAGAAGGGCCGGTACGTGCAGGCCGCGACACGCGGCGACGGCCGCACCGGCGAGGACGTCACCGCAAACGTCGCAACCATCCGTGACCTCCCGAAGGAACTGAAGGCCTCGAAGAAACACCCCGTGCCGGAGGTGCTCGAGGTGCGCGGCGAGATCTACCTGTCGGTCGCGGCTTTCGAGAGACTGCGTGCCGAGAAGGAGGCGGAGAACCTCGAGCGCGCCGCGGCCGGTCGTGCCGCGGTGGCGGTGCCGGTGAACCCGCGCAACGCCGGTGCCGGCAGTCTCCGCCAGAAGGACCCATCGATCACCGCGTCGCGTGCCCTCTCGCTGTGGACGTACCAACTCGGGGAGGTCATCGGCGGGCCGGAGTCCACCTCCCATCACGGGACCCTCGAGTGGATGCGCGGCCTCGGTTTCCCCGTGAACCCCGAGATCAGGGTGGTCGACAGTCTCGACGGGGTGATCGCGTTCTGTCGTCACTGGCGGGAGCACCGCCACGACCTTCCCTACGAGATCGACGGAGCGGTGGTGAAGGTCGACGGGCTGGAGCAGCGCGATCGTCTCGGGTTCACCGCAAAGGCGCCGAGATGGGCGATCGCGTTCAAGTTCCCGCCCGAGGAGAAGAACACGCTTCTGCGCGACATCCAGGTCTCCATCGGCCGCACGGGCAGGGTCACCCCGTTCGCGGTGCTGGAGCCGGTGTTCGTCGGTGGCTCCACAGTGTCGATGGCAACGCTGCACAATCGTGACCAGGTCGCACTGAAGGACGTCAGGCCCGGTGACACCGTGGTGGTGCGCAAGGCCGGCGATGTCATCCCGGAGGTCGTCGGGCCGGTGCTCGCCCTGCGTCCGCGCGGCACGAAGCCGTGGGTGTTCCCCTCGACGTGCCCGTGCCCCACTCGCAGCACGTTGGTGAAGGACGACGACGTCGCCGACACACGGTGCGTGGAACCCTCGTGTCCGTACCAACGCGACCAGCGCATCATCCACTTCGCATCACGGGGAGCAATGGACATCGAGGGCCTGGGGGAGAAGACGGTGTTCGCGTTGTCCGACGCCGGGCTCATCGCCGACCCGGGCGACCTCTACTCGGTCACGGTCGAGCAACTGGTCTCGCTCGACGGTTTCGCCGAGAAGGGTGCATCCAACCTCGTCGAGGGGATACAGCGTTCACGGACGAGGCCCCTCCCGAAACTTCTCGTTGCTCTCGGTGTGAAGCATCTCGGGCCGGCCGCGAGCGAGGCGCTCGCGTCGCGCTTCGGCACGCTCAACGCGATCGCATCGGCGGCCCCCGACGAACTGTCCGCGGTCGAGGGTGTCGGCGATGTCATCGCGTCGTCGGTGTCGTCGTGGTTCGCGGTCCCCGGGAACAGATCAATCATCGAGAAGCTGCGTGCCGCCGGTGTCGACTTCGGACGTGTCGAGACCAGCACCGAGCCCCAGACACTCGTCGGCAGGGCGGTCGTCGTCACCGGGACCCTCGAGAACTACTCGCGCGAGGAGGCCGAGCAGGCCATCAAGTCCCGCGGGGGCAAGAGTCCCGGCAGTGTCAGCGCGAAGACGTTCGCCGTGGTCGCGGGGGCCGAGCCCGGCGCCAGCAAGATCACGAAGGCGACCCAACTGGGGGTTCCTGTGCTGGACGAGGCCGGGTTCGAGACCCTCCTCGCCACCGGGGACCTGCCCGCCTAGTTGGCCGAGAACTCCCACGAGAACGACTTCGACTTCGACTTGTCGTCGGTGACCTTCCAGTACACGACCGTGGCCCTGTGTTGGCCCTGTGCGAACGTCTCGATCGGCGCGCCTTCCTGGGGGAGGAAGCTGATCGTGAAGTTGCCGGGGTCGTAGATCGCGGTCGGTGGGATGTTCACCTGCGAGCCGGGCTTTGCGTTGCCCTGCGCCGACAGCTCGTCGAGTCGTGTGGTCTCGAGTGTGGTGCCGTCAATGATCAACTCGGCGTTGTAACCCTCGACGAGATCGACGAACACCTGGCTCTGACGCAGCACTTCGTCACCCGGTCCGGGGTTCACCGACTCGATGACATCGGGCAGACGCTGGGCATCGCGGCCGGTCTCTGCTGCCCCGAGGCCGAGGAAAATGAGTGCAAGACCGATTCCCACACCCACGGAAACGACCAGATTCACGCGGTTCAGGGGGCGTTTCACGCCTCCATTCTTGCGGGAACAGGGCGCCGCCCCACCCGAGTTAGGTGAACCTTGTAGCGTCGTGCGGGTCATGAGGGACCCAGCGAACATGCCCGGGACCGTGCTCGGTGGCCGGTACCTGCTCGACGCGGTGCGATCGGAGCCCACCGCCGCGAACAACGGGGCCATGCAGTGCGATGCAACCGACCTGTCGTCGACGAATCAGGTGTCGGTGCGCATCGGGCCGCTCTCGCGTCTGGTCGACCCCCTGCTCGGCTCGACCACGGCGAATGACGCGCTCTCGGTGTTCGAGGCGCAGTGCGCGGTCGCCGAGAGCCTGAAGCACCCCTGCATCGAGATGATCTATGACCACGGGGAGGCCACCCTGGACGGGGAGCGGTACGTTTACACCGTGGCCGAGACACGCGACCAGGTGTCGCGCTGCGTGTTCAAGATCGGAGGCGAGAGGCTGAGCCGCGATGAGGTGCAGGCCGGCGAGGTGATCGCCTCCG
>JBJTBF010000003.1:0-23802 GCA_046091145.1 Acidimicrobiales bacterium
CGCTTCGGCGCGCAGCAGGAGCAGCCCGCGCACGATCTCCTCGATGCAGCGCACGGGTCGTGCCATTGCTTCCTCCCGACCGTAGGCGGCGGTGAGTGAGTGCGCACCGGTTGCCTGCACCCATCCCTGCGGTGTGTCGGGGTCGATGTCGCCCACCACGCACAGAGCCGGCGTGCCGGCCTCGCGTGCATACGCGAGCGCACTGCCCACCACCTTGCCGTCGAAACTGGTCTCGTCCAGCATTCCCTCGCCGGTGATGAGGAGGTCGTGCGAGCGCACCGCCTCATCGAAACCGGTCTCCTCTGCGACAAGGTCGAAGCCGGGAAGCAGGGTCGCCCCCAGTGCGGCAAGTGCACCCGCGAGCCCACCCGCTGCTCCCGAGCCCTCCATCTCGCTGATGGCGATGCCGTACTCCTTCTCGTAGGTGGAGGCGAGCTGCTGCAGACGCCCGGTGAGAAGCCGCACTTGCGCGGGTGATGCACCCTTCTGCGTTGCGAACACCTCGGCTGCTTCGGTGAAGTAGGTGTCGACATCGCAGGCCACGAGGAACTCCACCGCCTTCAGGCGCGCCGGCGTGCCGATCGCACGCATCGCGCCGAGACCGCCGTCGGTGGTGGCCGAGCCGCCGAGGCACACGATGATGCGTTTCGCACCGAGGGTGAGCGCCTCGTCGATCAGCTCGCCGGTGCCTCGCGTGGTGGCGGCGACGGGGTCGTTGTTCTCCGCGCCGCCGATGAGTGCGAGGCCGGATGCACGTGCCATCTCGATGACTGCGGTTCCGCCCGACAGCCGCCACTGTGCACTCACGGGGTCGCCGAGCGGACCGGTGACGACGGTGGTGCGGTTCGGCCCGCCGAAGATCTCGAGCGTTCCCTCGCCGCCGTCGGCAAGAGGCATCTCGGTGCACTCGATGCCGAGGTCCCAGCAGGCCGACCCGATAGCGGCACACGCCTGGGCCGCGGTGAGTGTGCCCTTGAACTTGTCGCTCGCCGCGAGCACACGCATGGGCTCACGATAGGTGAGGGGCGCGGTGGCTACGGATTGAGCTGCGATACCGAGACGCTCAGCTGCACGAGCATCACGAGGATTGCCGACGCGACGGTGACTGTCGCTCCGATGAGAAATCTCACGGAAGAGCGCACCCGTTCGATGTCACCACGCAAGGAGTCGACCTCGCGCCGCAGCCCGTCGATGTCTTTTCGCACACCGTCGATGTCCTGGCGCACGGCCAGCACGTCACGAGTCAGCGCCACATCTGCCCAGCCCACCGGCGGTAGGTGCTCCATGAGGGTCTCGCCCACGCTGTCTCCCAACATGCGACGCAGACCGAGTTGCATCTCGTGCCTGCGGCTCTCTGACACGGTCATCGTAGGACGCCCTCCATTCCCTGTTCACCGGGTGATGTATGGCGGAGCGGGTGTGGTGGGGCATGGGTGGTGAATCCTGAGCGGGTCGGTAGGGTTTCGGGCATGGCAGTGACCGTGCGAATCCCCACCACCATGCGCCCGATCTCCGGCGGTGCGTCCACCGTGCAGGTGGAGGCCGGCAGCCTGAAGGACGTCCTCGACAGCCTGAACGCGGCCCACAACGGGTTCGCCGAGCGCCTGTTCGACGGCGCGGGGGAACTGCACAAGTTCGTGAACATCTTCGTGAGCGACGACGACGTGCGGTACCTGCAGGGTCTCGACACCCCCGTGAAGGACGGCGACACCGTCTCTAACCTTCCGGCGGGCGCCGGCGGCTGAGCCGCGGCGACTCGCGTGAGGGCGCAGCCCGAACGGGAAAGGGCGGTCGCCGGCGGCTGAGCCGCGGCGACTCGAGTGAGGGCGCAGCCCGAACGGGAAGGGGCGGTCGCCGGCGGCTGAGCCCCCGTAGTCCCGCCCCTGGTTGGGTCCGAGAGCCCGGGGTAGTCGTCTTAGCAGTCCCCTCGGTAGAGTGCCAACGCTCGGAAACCCCGAGTGCAAACACATCCATCACCCCCGGAGGACAGACATGGCAAAGCTGATTGCATTCGACGAGGAAGCCCGTCGCGGACTCGAGGCCGGCATGAACAAGCTGGCAGACGCCGTGCGCGTGACGCTCGGACCCAAGGGCCGCAACGTCGTGCTCGAGAAGAAGTGGGGCGCCCCCACCATCACGAACGACGGCGTGTCCATCGCCAAGGAGATCGAGCTCGAGGACCCCTACGAGCGCATCGGTGCCGAACTGGTGAAGGAAGTCGCGAAGAAGACCGACGACGTCGCCGGTGACGGCACCACCACGGCCACCGTGCTCGCATGGACCATGGTGCGTGAGGGTCTGCGCAACGTCGCGGCCGGCGCGAACCCGATGACCCTGAAGAAGGGCATCGAGGCGGGTGTTGCCGCCGCGGTGGAGTCCATCAAGGCACTTGCCAAGGAAGTCGACTCGAAGGAGCAGATCGCCCAGGTGGCATCGATCTCCGCCGCCGACACAGAAATCGGCACGATGATCAGTGAGGCCATCGACAAGGTCGGCAAGGACGGCGTCATCACCGTCGAGGAGAGCCAGACCTTCGGCATGGAGATGGACCTCGTCGAGGGCATGCGGTTCGACAAGGGCTACATCTCGCCGTACTTCGTCACCGACCCGGACCGCATGGAGGCCCAGCTCGATGACGCGTACATCCTGCTCGTCAGCAACAAGATCTCGAACGTGCGTGACATGCTGCCCGTGCTCGAGAAGGTCATGCAGAGCGGCCGTCCGCTTGTGATCATCGCCGAGGATGTGGAGGGCGAGGCGCTCGCCACGCTCGTGGTGAACAAGATCCGCGGCACGTTCAAGAGCGTCGCTGTGAAGGCACCCGGCTTCGGCGACCGCCGCAAGGCGATGCTGCAGGACATCGCCATCCTCACGGGTGGCCAGGTCATCAGCGAGGAGGTCGGTCTCAAGCTCGAGAACGTCACCCTCGACCTGCTCGGCCGTGCCAAGCGCGTGCTCATCACCAAGGACGAGACCACCATCATCGAGGGTGCAGGTTCCGAGGCCGACATCAAGGGTCGCATCAACCAGATCAAGACCGAGATCGACAACACCGACTCCGACTACGACCGCGAGAAGCTGCAGGAGCGTCTCGCCAAGCTGTCGGGAGGCGTTGCCGTGCTGAAGGTCGGCGCCGCCACCGAGGTGGAGCTGAAGGAGAAGAAGCACCGCATCGAGGACGCCGTGAGCACCACGAAGGCTGCGATCGAGGAGGGCGTCGTGCCCGGCGGCGGAGTCGCGCTGCTGCGTGCGCAGGCCGCCGTCAGCGCAGCCGCCGAGAAGCTCGTCGGTGACGAGGCCACCGGTGCACGCCTGGTGGCGAAGTCGCTCGAGGGCCCGATCAAGCAGATCGCCGAGAACGCCGGCCTCGAGGGCGGCGTCGTCGTCGAGAAGGTGAAGAACCTGAAGGGCACCGAGGGCCTGAACGCCGCAACCGGCGAGTACCAGGACCTCGTGAAGCTCGGCGTCATCGACGCCGCGAAGGTGACCCGCTCGGCACTGCAGAATGCCGCGTCGATCGCTGCGCTCTTCCTCACCACCGAGGCCGTCATCGCCGACAAGCCGGAGGAGGCCGCCGCCGGTGGTCACGACCACGGCGGAATGGGCGACTTCTAGTCCCCACCGCTTGGTCGGCACAGGGCAGGTCCGAGGGATGCCGCGTCCCGTCGCGCTCGTGAGCGTCGCGGAGGCGCGGCACCTCGACACCGACCTCCCGCTCATCATCCGCGCGCTCGGCGACCGCGGCGTCACTGCCGAGATCGTCGACTGGGACGATGCATCGGTTGACTGGGGCCGTTTCGATGCAGGCATCGTGCGCTCGCCGTGGGACTACCACCGGCGCCTGCCCGAGTTCCTCGCGTGGATCGACCGTGTGTCCACGACCGTTCCGTTGCTCAACAGCGCTGACGTGCTGCGCTGGAACACCGACAAGACGTACCTCGCCGAACTGGCGGAGGCGGGAATACCGGTGATCCCCACCACCTTCGTGCGCGGCGCCGAGGACCTCGTGCTCGCGAACGAACTCATCAGGGGTGACGTGGTGGTGAAGCCCACCGTCAGCGCCGGTTCGAACGACACCGAGCGCCACACCGCGAACCCGTCCACTGCGGCGGCACACATCACCTCGTTGCTCGATGCGGGCAAGACGGTGATGGTGCAGCCGTACCAGAGGTTCATCGACGACAACGGCGAGACCGGTCTGCTCTACTTCGGCGGCACGTTCAGCCATGCGTTCCGCAAGGCGGCCATCCTGTCCGAGGGCAACAACCGCTGGGCGGAGGGTCTCTATGCCGAGGAGGACATCTCGTCGCGTCGTGCGAACGATCAGGAGACCGAACTGGCCGGGCAGGTCATCTCGTTCGTCACCAGGAAGTTCGGCCGGGCCCCGTTGTATGCGCGGGTCGACATGGTGCGCGGTTCGGCCGGCATGCCTGTGCTGATGGAACTTGAGCTCACCGAGCCGTCCCTGTTCCTGCACACCGATTCGGGTGCGGCGGAGCGGTTCGCCTCGGCGGTGCTTGCCGCACGGTCGGTAGGTTGGTCGGCATGAGCGAATCGATGTCCCCCTCAGTCGGCATGGCGGTACTGCACCTGTTCTGCAGGACCACCCCCCGCTTTGATGGTGAGGCCCTGGTGAACGGTGTGAAGTCCGCCGAGAACGCGGGCGTATCGGTGGTCACGGTGTCGATGCTCGGCCACAAGGCCGACATCGCGGTGATGGCTATGTCCTCCGACATGCGCGACCTCAAGGCACTGCAGACCGTGGTGCAGCACTCCGGACTCGACATCGTGGATTCATACGTGTCGCTCACCGAGGTGTCGGAGTACGCACAGGGCGTGCCCGAGGCGATGATCCAGGCGCGGCTGTACCCGCAGCTGCCGCCCGCCGGGAAGAACGCATGGTGTTTCTACCCCATGAGCAAGCGCCGCAACCCAGGGCAGAACTGGTTCACGCTCGAGTTCGACCGCCGCAAGGAACTCATGGAGGAGCACGGAAGGAGCGGCCGCAACTTCGCCGGTCGCGTGGTGCAGCTGGTCACCGGTTCCGCCGGCCTCGACGACTTCGAGTGGGGCGTGACGCTCTTTGCGGTTCACCCCGATGATCTCAAGGAGGTCGTGTACACGATGCGCTTCGACGAGGCATCCGCCGAGTACGCCGAGTTCGGCAGCTTCTACGTGGGCATGGTCACCCCGGTGGCCGAGCTGGTGCACCAGGTCTGACGGCGGCTCACGTGGCCACCGACCTTCTCTTCCTCCGCGACGCCTACCAGCGCGACTGCGACGCCGTTGTTGTCGACGTGCGAACCGACGACAACGGACGCACCGGTGTGGTGCTCGACCGCACCGTGTTCTATTACACGGGGGGCGGCCAGCCGCACGACACCGGCACCATCGGCGGCGAATCCGTCGTGGAGGTGCGCAAGAACGGCGACGAGGTGGTGCACTGGCTCGCGGATGGTTCCCCGACCCCCACAACAGGGTCCGCCGCGCGCTGCAGCATCGACTGGGAGCGCCGTCACCGTCTGATGCGCACTCACACCGCGATGCACGTGCTGTGCGGGGTGATCTGGAACGAGTGGAAGGTGCCCGTCACGGGCGGCAACATGGAACCGCTGTCGGCACGGATGGACTTCGAGTTCGACCCGCTTCCCGAGGGGTTCGCCGGGCGGGTGGAGCAGCTGGTTGCCGAGGCAATCGCGGCCGATCACCCGATCGAGGTGTCGTTCCTGCCGCGGGGCACCGCGGTGATGGACGAGGACCTCATCCGCACGAAGGTGTCGCTCATCCCCGAGAGCGTGAGCGAGATACGGGTGGTCGACATCGTGGGGCTCGACAAGCAGGCCGACGGCGGCACACACGTGCACTCCACCCGCGAGGTGGGCTCGTTGCGGGTCACGAAGCTCGAGTCGAAGGGCAAGGGCAACAAGCGCGTGCGTGTGGAGATCGGCGACTGACGTTCCCCTGCGCGCACCGGGAGTAGTTTCGGTGCGTGCTGCTGGCGGAGGTGTTCGGGTTCATTGCCGCGGTACTCGGTGTGGTGCAGGCGTGGCCGCAGGCCCGCCGTGTCCGGGCTCTCGGACACAGCCAGGGTGTGAGCGCCGTCATGTGGTCGATGATGGTGGCCTCCAGTGCCGCATGGCTCGGCTACGGGATACGCATCTCGTCGCCCTCGTTGGTTGCCAGTTGCGTCGCAAGCGGCATCCTCAACATGAACGTGGTGCTCGCGGTGTTCGGGCGGCCGGCGGTCGTCGTGCCGCGCTTCACCGGCATGTTCGTGGCCGTGATGTGTGCGGTGATCTGGTTGCCGGGGTTCGTGATCGTCCCGCTGCTCCTAGCCAGCAACCTCTCGCGGGTGCCGCAGGTGCTGCGATCGTGGAGGTCGCGGCGCGACGGGGTGCGTGACTCCGCTGTCTCGGTGGGCTGGATGGTGACCGGCCTCATCGGCCTCCTGTGCTGGGAGGTGTACTCCGTGCTGTTCCGCAGTGTCACCCTCATCGCAAGCACCACGCTGGCGCTCGTTCTCGCGCTGACAGTGGCCTGGCTGGAGCTTCCGTCGCGCGGCGCATCACGTGGGGCATCCGCGGCCCGGGCCTAGGTTTGGCCTCATGACCACTGGAAACCTCGACATCCCCTCCGGCAGGTTGGCGAACCTCCGCACGTGGAACCTCGTGCTGGCAACCCTGCACCTTGCACAGGCGGTGCTGATTCTCGTGATGGCGGGTGACTTCGCGATCACCATCACCTCGAACTTCCCCGAGGGCCCTCCCGGCACCCGCCTCGGCACGCCGGCTTCGTTCTTCGACCTTCCCGTCGGTCCTGCGGTTGCCGTGTTCCTGTTGCTCGCCGCACTCGACCACGGCCTGACCGCCACCGTGTGGCGCGGCCGCTACGAAACCGGCCTGCGTGCCGGCATCAACAGGTTCCGCTGGGTGGAGTACTCGTTCAGTGCCACGTTGATGCTGGTGCTGATCGCGGCGTACTCGGGCATCACCGACATCACCGCCGTTCTTGCGCTCATCGGCGCGAACGTGGGGATGATCCTGTTCGGCTGGCTGCAGGAGTCCACGAACCTGCCGGGCCGTGGCTCCACCTCGATGAAGCCGTTCTGGTTCGGCACCATTGCGGGTGCGCTGCCGTGGATCGGCATCTGGGTGAACGTGGTGGGGGCCGAGACCGTTCCCACGTTCGTGTTCTTCATCGTGGTGGTGGAGCAGGTGCTCTTCTTCTCGTTCGGACTGAACCAGTGGCTGCAGTACCGCGGAGCCGGCCGGTGGGCCGACTACGTGCACGGCGAGAAGACGTATCTGGTGCTCAGCCTCGTGGCGAAGTCGCTGCTGGCGTGGCAGATCTACGGCGGGTCACTGGCCAACTAGGGCCTCGACCCGTCGCGTCAGATTGCGGCGTCGCCGGTCTCCCCAGTGCGGATGCGCAGGATCTGCTCCACGTTCGTGACCCACACCTTGCCGTCACCGATCTTGCCGGTGGCGGCGGCCTTCGTGATCACGTCGAGGATCTCGTTCACCTTGCCGTCGGCGGTGACGATCTCGATCTTCACCTTCGGCACGAAGTCGATCTTGTACTCCGACCCGCGGTAGGTCTCGGTGTGACCGCCCTGGCGGCCGAAGCCGCGCACCTCGCTGACGGTGATTCCCTCCACGCCAGCGGCCCGGAGGGCGTCCTTCACGTCGTCCACCTTGAACGGCTTGACGATTGCTGTGATGAGCTTCATTGTTCGTGTCTCCTGTGGATCGGGTTGTCGGTCAGTCGTGGTACGCGGTCTCTGCGTGCTGGGAGAGGTCGAGGCCGGTGTACTCGTCCTGCTCCTCCACCCTCACGCCGATGGTCTTCTTCAGTGCGGTCATGATGACGAATGTCAGCACGAACGACCAGACGATTGCCACACCGTTCGCCAGGGCCTGCTCCAGGAGCAGCCCGGCATCGCCACCGTAGAAGATGCCCTTCTCGAAGGAACCCTCGAAGAACTCCGGGTTCGCGAAGAATCCGATAAGCAGCGAGCCCACGATGCCTCCGCCGAAGTGGACTCCCACCACGTCGAGCGCGTCGTCGTAGCCGAACCTGTTCTTCAGGCGCACCGCGTAGCAGCACACGACGCCGGCGATCAGGCCGATGAGGATGGGGGAGGCCCCCGACACGTAGCCCGCGGCGGGTGTGATGGCCACGAGGCCGGCCACGATGCCCGAGGCGGCACCGAGGTTGGTGGGGTGTCCGTCGCGCATCCACTCGACCAGCACCCAGGCGAGACCTGCGGCGGCCCCGGCGAGGAAGGTGTTCATGAAGGCCTGTGCGGCGGTGCCGTTGGCGGCGAGTGCGGAACCGGCGTTGAAGCCGAACCATCCGAACCAGAGGATGCCGGTGCCGATCATCACGAGCGGCATCGAGTGCGGCGGCGAGGGGTCGCCCTTCCGTCTGCCCAGCACGAACACTGCCGCGAGCGCGGCGATGCCGGCGTTCACGTGGATGGCGGTGCCGCCCGCGAAGTCGAGTGAGCCGCGCTGGCCCAGCCAGCCGCCGTACACCCACTTGAAGACCGGCACGTAGACGAGGAAGAGCCACACCGGAACGAAGACCGCCCATGCGGAGAACTTCATGCGGTCGGCCACGGCGCCCGAGATGAGGGCCGGTGTGATCGCGGCGAACATGCCGAGGAACGCGACGGTGGCGAGAGTGATGCCGTTGTCTGCCTTCGTGATGTCACCCAGCAGGAAGGAGTCGAACCCTCCGATGAAGTCGTTCCCGAACGGCACCTGGGCCAGGGAGTAGCCGAGCACCATCCAGAGGACCGGCACGATGAGAACGCAGTAGAAGTTCATCATCAGCATGTTGAGAACGTTCCGCTTACGGTCCATTCCGCCGTAGAAGAAGGCGAGGCCGGGTGTCATGAACAGGACGAGTGCCGATGAGACGAGCACCCAGACGAGGTTTGCGCTTTCCATG
Organism: Acidimicrobiales bacterium; assembly: GCA_046091145.1. Taxonomy (GTDB): domain Bacteria; phylum Actinomycetota; class Acidimicrobiia; order Acidimicrobiales; family Ilumatobacteraceae; genus UBA2093. The sequence continues at coordinate 8,956 of JBJTBF010000003.1, forward strand.
TGGTTTCCCCTGGTGGTAGGTGGTCGGGTGGGTTGGCCGGCAAGTTAGGAAGGTCGTGTTTCGTGTGTGTTACGCACGCGCACACGGAGCGTTAAACCTCCCGGCCCGGCCGCAACGGCGTGTCCGTTCGTTGCGGGACCGTTGCGAACCCGTGCGGATACAGTCGTTTCATGCCCGACACCGCGAGTCTCCTGGCCTTTGTGGGGGCCACCGTGGTCCTGCTGCTCATCCCCGGGCCCGCCGTGATCTTCATGCTGAACCGCACCCTGGCGGACGGCCGCTCGGCCGGGCTCACCGCCGTGGCGGGCCTCGAGGTGGGCGACGCACTGCAGGCGACACTTGCCGCCCTTGGCCTGAGTGCCGTGATTGCCACGTCCCAGGCACTCTTCGAGTCCATCAAGTGGGTCGGCGTGGTCTACCTCGTGTGGACGGGCGTGCGGACGCTGCTCACGTCACCGCCCGCGCTCGCCGAGGACACCTCACACGTGGACCGCGCTCTTGTGTTCCGCCAGGGGGTGCTGGTCAACGCCCTCAACCCGAAGACGGCGCTGTTCTTCCTGTCGATCTTCCCCCAGTTCGTCGACCCGTCGTCCGACAGTGCCACCACACAGTCGCTCGTGCTGGCGGCCGTGTTCCTTCTTCTCGCCACCGTGTTCAACTCCTCGTACGTGCTGCTCGCCTCACAGCTGCGTAACCGGCTCGTGCGGGGGAGGGCCGTGTATGTCATGCGCCGGTGGGTGTCGGGGCTGCTCTTCATCGCACTCGGTGTGCTGTCCATGACGGCTGCACGTCCGAACAGGGCATGAACGAACTGCCGTCCGTCCGGTTCTCGCACCGCCGTGGCTTCGCGCAGGCGTACTGGTCGCTGTCGTCCGGTCATGAGGGTGCACCGGTGCTCGTGTGCGTGCACGGATGGCCCGAGACGAAGCGCCTGTACGCGCGTGTCGCACAACGGTTCGCCGATGCAGGCTTCGACGTGGTGGTGCCGGACCTGCGCGGTTTCGGCGAGTCCGACGTTGCCCCCGACGGGTTCAACGACGTGGTGTCGCACGCACTCGACATCCACTCGCTCGTGCATGACGAGCTGGGCCACCGCAGCGTGGTGCTGATGGGTGGCGACCTCGGTGGCCCCGTGGTGCAGGAGTGTGCGCTGCGGTTCCCCGGGTGGGTGGAACGCATGGTGGTGTTCAACTCGCCGTTGCCGTACGACCGCGAGCGCATGGCCGGCATGGTGACACGCGCCGACCCGTCGACCGCCGACTACTTCGTGCGTCAGGGCACCGAAGCCGATGCGCTCACGGCCGAGCTCGACACGGAGGACAAGCGCGTCGCGTACGTGGAGCAGTTCTACGGCCCGCGCAACTGGGCGCACCCGGGGGCGTTCACCACTGCCGATGCGCGGTGGCATGCGGAACCCTTCGCCGACGCCGCGAGACTCCGGGCCTCGTTCGGCAACTACGAGTCGGCGTTCTCTGCCGACAAGCGCACCGAACGTCCCCTGTTCGGCAGGAACACCCACACACCCACCCTCGTGCTGTTCGGCACCAGTGACCGCGTGATCTACCCCGACTTCGACCGCATGGCCTCGGTGGTGTTCGACCGCATCGACGGCCCGCACAGGCTCGACGGTGTCGGCCACTTCGTGCCGTGGGAGGCGCCCGATGCCCTGGTGCGCGAGACCGTCCGTTTCTGTTCCTGACCACGACAGGTGCCGTCGGCACGTACGGGGTCTAGATTCGGCCCTGTCCGGAAGGGAGTGCCCGTGAGCGAAGTGCTGCGAGAAGCAGAGGAGTTCATCGAGAGGAACTGGCGCCCCGATGTCGACCCCGACGAATGGCGCGAGACGGTCATCGATGCGGGGTGGGCCGCACTGCGCTGGCCGCGCAAGTGGCACGGACGCGAACTGTCCGAGGATGATGCGACCGCGGTGGAGGCACTCTTCGCCGAGCGTGGCGTGCCTGGCCCCGGCCAGGACAAGACCAACCTCTGGGCGGGCACGATGGTGTCGTTCGGCAGTGACTCGCTGCGTGATGAGTTCATGCGCAGGCTGCTTCTCGATGAGGTCGCGATGTGTCTCCTCTACAGCGAGCCCGGCGCGGGGTCCGACCTTGCGGGCATCCGCACCACCGCGGTGCGCGACGGCGACGAGTGGGTGGTGAACGGCCAGAAGGTGTGGACCTCCGGTGCGAAGAACGCCGACTACGGCATGCTGATCGCGCGCACCGACTGGGACCAGCCCAAGCACCGTGGCATCTCGTTCTTCTGGTTCCCCATGCGCCAGCCCGGCGTGGAGGTGCGCCCGCTGCGCCAGGCGACCGGTGATTCCCGCTTCAACGAGGTGTTCATCACCGACGCGCGCGTGCACGACTCGCACCGTCTCGGTGACCTGAACGCCGGCTGGTGGGTGCTGCAGACGGCCCTCATGTACGAGCGCGTCGCGATGGGCGGCGGACGTCGTGGCCCCGCGGTCCGCACCGCGCGCCGTGGTGCCACGGCCGCGGCGCACGGAGACATTCCGTCGCCCGACATCTCGCTTCTCGATCTGGCGCGCAGGACCGGCAGGAACGCCGACCCGCAGGTTCGCCAGGAGCTCATGCGGCTGCACTGCATGCGCATGACGAACGAATGGAACGGCGAGCGGGCGCGTGCAGCTTCTGCCGCAGGTGGTTCCTCGCCGTTGGCCTCGCTCGGCAAGCTCTACATGGCCCGCATCCTCCACTATGCGGCACGCATCCAGGGTCACCTGCTCGGCATGGACGCAACCCTCGGCGGCACGGAGTCCGGCACGGTCGCCGCGCACAACTACTCGCAGCTGAACGCGTACTTCTTCTCGATCGGTGGCGGCACCGACCAGATCCAGATGAACATCATCGGGGAGCGCATTCTCGGTCTCCCGAAGGAGCCCGAGACCGACCGCGAGATGCCGTTCCGCGACGTGCCCGCAAGCACGACACGCCGCGCCTGACGCCTCGTTGACCCGGAACCGGTCGAGCCCGAACTAGTCGAGCCGGAACAACATCCCCTGACGGTGGCCGTGCTCGGCTGCCGGCGGCCTGAACCGTGGGTCGAGCGAGTTCGGGCCCATTGCCTCCACCGCGGCTTCGTCGGCTGTGACGAAGCGCACCCGGGCGTCGTCGCGTCGGAGTGTCTCGATCTCCTCGAGCACGGCCGGTGACGCTCCGCCGGTGAGGGGAGCGAGCACCCACACATCGTCGTGTCCCGCGGCGAGGAACGCATTCGCCGAGTTGCGCAGACCGCCGTCGTAGTAGCGACGCCCGTTGATGGTCACGCACGGCCACACGCCCGGAACGGCGCAACTGCTCGCCACTGCATCCACGAGTGACACGCCGCTGGAGGAATCCCAAGTGACGAAGCCCCCCGTCGCAGCATCGATGGCAGTCACCACGAGGCGTCGCTGCGGCCAGTCGTCGGTGCCGATGCGGCCGTTGATCACTGCACGACGGGTGGGTTCGTCCACGGTCGGTGCACGCAGTGCGAGCCCACCGATTGCGCGCCGCTCATCGTCATTGCGGGTGCAGCCGTCGGTCATCATCCCGAAGATCGTGGTGAGCAGTTCGACATCCAGCCGGGGTGCGATCTCGTTGTGCATCTCGTCGATCTGCTGCTCGAACAACATGTCCACGTCGCGGCCCGCGGCGATCTGTGCACCCACGGTGGAACCCGCTGAGGTGCCGACGATGAGGTCGGCAGTTGCCGGCAGGTCGACGCCCCGTTCACGGAGGGCGCGGAGAACCCCGGTCTCCCACGCAATGCCGGTGACCCCGCCACCGGCGAGGACGAGTGCAGTCGACATGCGCGCAGTCTTGCCCCGCATCCACCGGTGCCGCGAGTTTTGTTGCGTGTTTGTTTCGCCCGTTCACCCTGATGTCGATGCTCCGTACACTCCGCCCCAGCCATGGACCCACAGGAAACGTCCGGAGACCTCGACCCCCGCGCGGGGGCACTGCTGGATGCGGTGGTGCGCGCGTACCCGGGCTGGCTGCGCGCCCGGATGGCCGCAATCTCGGGCGGTGCCCACGGTGAAGAGGAGGCCACGCAGCGTGCCGTGGCAGCCGCCTCCGCATGGCTGCATGACTCGCTCGCAACCCTTCTCGCCACCGACCCCGATGAGCAGCGCTCGAACCCGTTGCACGTGATCCGCGGTGCATCACGCTTCGCAAACGCGGAACTCGCCGTTCTGGGGGTGGTGCCGCCTGCACGCGATGAGTTCGACACCCGGGCGATGCCGGACGACACCTACGCCGTCGGGCCGCTCGCCTGGATCGACCTCGGCCAGGATGTCCACGACGCGGGCATCGAGTGGGGTGCCTGGAAGGCCGCAACCGTCATCACCCGTCGCCGGGCGGAGGCAGCACGTGACTGAACAATCCGCACCCGCGCACCCCGCACGCGCCGGTGTGATTGCCGATGTGTCGTTGCGAGGGATCGATGCGTGCCGTGCACTGTCTGATGCCACCGACACCTGGCTGCGGGACGTGTTCGCCGCCGCCGTCGACGGGGAGAAGAAGGCTGACCGCATTGCGTTGCTTGCCATCGGCGGTTTCGGACGTGAGGAACTCGCGCCGCACAGTGATCTCGACCTCCTCCTCGTGCACGACGGTGTGCGCAACATCGCCGACATCGCCTCGCGCATCTGGTACCCGGTGTGGGACGCGGGGCTGAAGCTGGGCCACTCGGTGCGCACACCGAAGGAGACGGCGCAGATGTGTGCGACCGATCTCGACACCGCGACCGCACTGGTCACGGCGCGGCATCTCGCCGGCAGTGAGCCGCTGGCTGCCGGGGTTGTCGCCGACGCGGGGGCATCGTGGTCGCGGCGCGGCAGACAGTGGCTGGTGGAGCTGCACCAGCGCGTGCGCGAGCGTCATGCCGAGCACGGTGAGGTCGCGTTCATGCTGGAACCGAACCTGAAGGAGGGTCTCGGCGGCCTGCGCGACATCCACACGCTCGGCTGGGCGGTGCGGGCCGGTCTCGCACTCGGCGCCGCCGATGCCGCCGAGCTGACGAGGTGCAACGAGGTGCTGCTGGCAGTGCGCGTGGCACTGCACCGACAGTCGGGCCGCGCGGTGGAGACGCTCCGTCTCGAGGACCAGTCAGCAGTTGCTGCCGCATGCGGGTACGCGAGCGACAACGACCTCATGGCCGCGATTGCGGGGGTCGGCCGGAGCGTGGCGTGGATAGCCGACGAGGCATGGGCGCGCCTCGACCCGCCGGCAGACCGGTCACCCGTGCCTGTCGATCTCGCACCCGGGGTGCAGCTGGTGAACGGTGAGATCCATCTCGCCGACGACGTGGATGTCTCCGACCCCACGTTGTTGCTGCGTGTCGCCGCAGCCGCCGCGCGGCACCGTGCCCGCATCGACAGGGCATCACTCGACCGGCTGGGGTCAACTGCGCCTGTGTGGCCCGACCCGTGGCCGGCCGGTGCTTCCGATGACGTCGTGGCACTGCTGCTCGAGGGGGAGGCCGCGATTCCCGTGCTGGAGTCGCTCGACCAGCGCAACCTCATCGTGAAGGTTCTGCCCGAGTGGGCGCCGGTGCGCAGCCGGCCGCAGCGCAACGCCTACCACCGTTACACCGTCGACCGTCACCTGTGGCAGACCGCGGCGAACGCGGCCCGACTGGTCGACCGGGTGTCACGGCCCGACCTGCTGATGATCGGTGCGCTCATGCACGACATCGGCAAGGGGTACCCGGGTGACCACACCGAGGTGGGGGTGGAGCTGTGGCGCACGCTCGGTGCACGCATGGGTCTCACCGAAGCCGACCAGGAGGTCGTGTCGCTGATGATCGAGCACCACCTTCTCCTGGCCGACACGGCGACCCGGCGTGACCTCAGCGATGACGCCACGATCACGATGGTCGCCGGCAAGGTGGGCACGCAGACCGTGCTCGACCTTCTGCACGCACTCACCGAGGCGGACTCGCTCGCCACCGGTCCTTCGGCGTGGAGCGACTGGAAGGCGGAGCTTCTCTCCTCGCTCGTCGACAGGGTGCGTCATGTGCTGGGCGGCGGGAACGTGGAGGAGGTCGTGTGGCGCCTGTTCCCCGATGCCTCGGTGCTCGGAATGATGGCGGGCGGCACCGTGGCGATCCGCACCGAACCCGACCGTGTCACCGTGGTGAGCCCCGACGCGCCCGGCACGTTCAGCAAGGTCGCGGGTGTCATGGCCCTGCACGGTCTCGACGTGCTGGGGGCGGAGGCACACTCGGACGAACAGGGCATGGCGGCGTCGCAGTTCCGCGTGGTTCCCGGGTACACCGGCGCGATCGAGTGGGAGCCCGTCGTGGCGAACCTCGAGCGTGCACTCGGCGGTCGGCTCGCACTCGGCTCGCGCCTCTCGGAGCGCGCGGCAACCGTGCGGCCGCGGCGTGCGGTCTCCGCCGAAGTGCCGTCACCCCCGTCGGTGCGTTTCGATGACAGTGCATCATCGAACGCCACCTTCCTCGAGGTGCGCGCACCCGACAGGTTCGGTCTGCTCCACCGGGTCACGAAGGCAATGGCGGATCTCGGTCTCGACATCCGTCATGCCCGTGTCCTCACCCTCGGTAACGAGGTCGTGGATTCCTTCTACGTGTGCGATTCCGCCGGACGCAAGATCGATGACGCTGCGTACCGCACCGAGATCGAGCGCGCAGTTCTCCACGCCGCCGCCGCCAACTAGGGTGCGGGCGTGTCCGACGCCTCCCCGACAGACTTCACGAGGGACCTCGTGCGCTGGAGCGAGACGCTCGCCGCCATCGCCCGCACCGGCATGGGTTTCACCCAGAGCCTGTACGAGAAGGAGCGCTACGAGGAGGTGCTGAAGGTGGCTGCCGACATCAAGGCAGCCGCGGATGATGCACTCGAGGTGCGCAGGGAACAGGACCATTTCGTGCAGGAATGGATGGAGTCCGTGGGCGAGGGCGTGCCGGGGTACGTCACCCCGAAGGTCGCGGTCGGTTGCATCGTCGGCAACGAGCGCGGGGAGATCCTGCTCGTGCAGCGCAGGGAGAGCGGTGTGTGGCTGTATCCCACGGGCTGGGCCGACGTCGGCTACTCGGCCGCCGAGGTCGCCATGAAGGAGGTCGAGGAGGAGACCGGCATCCTCGCCGAACCGGTGGCACTGCTCGGTGTGGTCGACGGTATGCGGATGGGTTTCTCCCGGTTCGGCATGTACATGCTTCTCTTCCACCTGCGTGCAACCGGGGGAGAACTGCAGGGTCATCCGCTCGAGACCGGAGACGTCGGTTGGTTCGCGGCGGATTCACTGCCGCGCCCGACCGCAGGTGCTCAGTGGTGGGCCGACATGGCGTTCGCGGCGATCGCAGGTGAGACCTCACCTGCCACGTACGACCCACCGCGCGGGCGGACCTGGCGCGGCGACGCCGCGCACTGACGCTCGACTGCTATTTGCCGTCCTGGTCGCGCAGGAACTGCTCGACCTCGTCCACGAGCGAGCTGCCGTCCTCCGACTCGTCGTCGAAGTCGAACTCCAGCTGGTTGCGTGACATGCCCGCGTCGTCGCCGAGCTCCTCGAGGCGACGCACGTACTCGGCGAGGTCCTCGTCGCTGTCGACCATCTCCTGCACCTGCTCGTCGTACTCGACCACGTCGTTGTGGAGGGCGCCGAGCGGCGGGGGCGTGCCGATGATCTCACCGGTGCGCTGGATGAGTGCGTTCGCGGCCTTCGGGGAGGGGATCTGCGAGGCATACGCCGGCACGGTCGCCCAGAGTGACACGGTGGAGATGGACGACTGGGTGCACGCATCGTGCAGCACCCCGATGATGCCCGTGGGGCCCTCGTACTGGGGCTTTTGCACGTCGAAACGCTCGATCATGGTGTCGTCGGAAGAGGTGCCCATCACACGCGGCACACGGGTGTGCGAGATGTCGGCGATGAGCGCCCCGAGGGTGATCACCATCGAGCAGTCGAACTCCTCTGCGACCCCGACCACCTGTTCGGTGAAGAGCCTCCAGCGCAGGCTCGGTTCCGGGCCGAGCAGCAGGATGACATCGGAGCCGGGGGTGCTGGCATGCCACATCGAGACCTTCGGCCACACGATGTCGCGGCGGCTCGCACCGCGCAGGCGCACCGACGGACGGATGGTGGCGAAGTCGGTGAAGTCCTCGGGGTCGATGTCGGCGAGCGGCTGGGCCTGCCACACCTCGACGAGAGTGCGGATCGCGGTGCTGGCACCGTCTGCTGCGTCGTTCCAGCCCTGGAACGCCGCGACGAGCACCGGTCGGCGCAACGCCGGCCGCGAGTGCCACACCACATGGTCGGTCATCCCCATCACGGCTCAACCTACCGTCGAATCACCGCCCGCTGTCCGTCCCGAAACCTGTTGTCAGCGGCACGTGCGCCGTGTGTGGCAGGGTTTCCCCGATGAGTGCAACGATCGAACGGGCGGACCGGGTGACGGACGAGATTGTCGAGGCATTCGGGCTTCTCATCCCGCAACTGTCGTCGTCGAACCCGGCCCCGACGCGGCAGCAACTCGAGTCAATGGTCGCGTCGCCTGCGTGTGTCCTGTTCCTCGCGCGGGTGGACGGTCGCATCGTGGGTTCGCTCACGCTCGCCACGTTCCCCATCCCCACCGGTGTGCGCGCATGGATCGAGGATGTCGTGGTTGACGGCGGCGCACGTGGTCACGGGGTGGGTGAGGCACTCAACCGCGCCGCAATCGACGAGGCCCGCCGCCGCGGGGCGATCACGGTGGAACTCACGTCGCGGCCGTCGCGCGAGGCGGCGAACCGTCTGTACCGGCGGCTCGGGTTCGTGCAGCGCGAGACGAACGTGTACCGCTACAGCATCGACTAGCCGAGGGAGCTCACCAACGCCACGGCCAGTTCGGCCGGTTTCGTGAGCATCGGCCAGTGTCCCGTGGGCACGTGCATCCAGGTGACATCGGTGAGCGACGCGAGTTCGGCGAGGTTCGGCGCACCACCGGCCACCCATTCCTGCAGTTGCGCGGGGGAGAACTCGCACGCAATCACCGTGGTCGGCACGGAGAGCCGCTCGGGTCCCGGATAGCCGAACGTGTCCGTTGCCGTGCGGGCGGGCTGCGGCACCGCACGCCCGCGCAGGAGGGTGCGCAGGGAGTCATCTAGGTCGACGAGGTCCTCTTCGTCGAACAGATCCCACGACGGCAAGGGGATCACACCGTTCTCCTGCGGCAGTGAATCGGCGATGCACCTTCCCTCGGCCGTCGGCCAGGTGTCGACATGCACGACCCGCGCGATGCGGCTGTGCCTTCTCGCGGCCGCGGCATGTGCGACCGCGCCGCTCGCAGAGTGACCCACCAGCACCACGGCACCCTGCACCGCATCGATTGCGTCGACAACGCATGCGATGTGGTTCTCGAGTGTCACGGACGCACGGTCGATGTCGTCCGGGTGGAGGCCCGGCAGGGTGAGCGGAGTCGCAGTGTGACCGGCCGCCTCGAGTGCGGGGGTCACTGCATCCCATGCCCAGGCACCCAGCCAGAACCCGTGGACGAGAACAACGTTCATGCGAGGATGCTATGTGCGTGTTGTCAGGGTGCCCGTCGTGCTGGCGGGCCTGATGCTGCTCGCCTCGTGCGGAACGGGAACCGAATCACCTGCCCTCATTGACGACGAGCAACCTCTGCAGGAGGTCGAGTACCCGGTCGATGACTGGAAGACGGCGCCGGTGCCTGATGTTGTCGGCGGCGAGGCCGAACTGATGTCTGTGTCGGACCCTTGGTTCACCGGGGGAGCACCCGACCCGGGGGTGATGTCGGTGCTCGTCACACATGCGGGACGGGTGATCTTCGAGCGGAATGCGCCGGAGGCGCGCACCGACACGCCTGTGCCGTCGTGGTCGGTCGCCAAGAGCGTCCTCGGCGCTGCCGTCGGTGTCGCCGTGGAGAAGGGAATCATCTCGCTCGACGATGCGTCCCTGAACCCGGCGTGGCCCGCCGGTGACCCCCGGTCCCGCATCACCGTGGCCCAGCTGCTGCACATGGCGAGCGGTCTGGAGTTCAACGAGAGCTGGGACCCGGGGGAGGACGCCGGACGGTTGCTCACCCATCCCGCGGGCGCCGCCGCCTTCGCGGCGACCAAACCGTTGCTGTCCGCGCCGGGAACGAGGTTCAACTACTCGAGCGGGGACAGTGCACTGCTCGCGGCCCACCTCTCGCGCCGGCTCGGCGGGGAGAAGCTGCTGGAGTTGTTCGTGAGGGACAACGTTCTCGCGCCGATCGGCGTGACGAAGGTGTCATTCGACCTCGATGCTGCGGGCGACTGGCCCGGTGCGGTCGGGTTGAACATGTCCGCACGTGATTACGCACGCTTCGGTCTGCTTTTCGTGCGTGACGGCTCGTGGGCCGGCACGCAGGTCATCCCGTCGTCATGGGCGGAGTACTCACGCACGGTGGGTGTGGCCGGTTCGTCGTACGGTGCGCACTGGTGGATGCAGACATACCCGGTGTTCTCGGCCGACGGCCTCTACGGGCAGCTCATCGTCGTCGACCCGTCGACGACGACCGTTGTGGTGGTGACATCGCGTACCGGTGCCGACTTCTCGAGCGGTGCACAGCTGGCCCTGCGGTTGACGGGCACGATGTCACTCACGGTCGCGACCTGAGCGGGCCGCACCGACTCTGACCCGGTCGGACCGGGGCGGTTGATGTCAGGCCGGCTCGGCGAGTAGGACCGGGATGCGTCGGTCGGTCTTGGCCCGGTACTCGTCGTAGCGGGGGAACACCGCAACGCTCCGTGCCCACCACTCGTCGTACTCGGCACCGTCGATCTGTCGCACCTTCACCGCGAACGGCTCGGGGCCGTCCTGGACGGTGACCTCGTTGGGGTTGGCGAGCAGGTTGGCGTACCAGTCGGGGTTGTCGGGGGCACCGCCCTTGGACGCGACGAGGGCATAGGAACCGCCGTGCTCCACGCGCATCAGGGCAATCTTGCGCACCGCACCGCTTCTCGCGCCGCGCATGGTGACGATGATGACGGGGATCCCCGTATCGAGAAGGGTGGCACCCTCGCGACCCGAAGTTCTCTCGTACAGGTCGACCTGGTCACGCACCCACTGCGAAGTGCTCGGAACGTACTCACCCTCGATGCGTGTCATGGGCGCACGTTATCTTCTGGCAGAATCACACCGTGGCCCGCATCATCACCGTCTTCCGCACCCGGCTGAGGGATGAGGCGCGGGAGGAGTATGCGCCGATGGCAGCCGAGATGAGCGAGCTCGCGCGTGCCATGCCCGGGTTCGTGGACTCCAAGACCTTCGCCTCTGATGACGGTGAACGCGTCACCATCGTGATCTTCGCCGACCGGGCATCGCACGATGCGTGGCGTGACCATCCCCGTCACCGCGAGGCACAGCGCCGCGGCAGCGAGGATTTCTACGAGCAGTGGTCGGTGCAGGTCGCCGAGGAGACCCACACCGCGTCGTTCACTCGCTGACGGTTCGCGACTCCTCCAGCGCATCCGATAGGCCGGCCCGGGAACGCAGCGGGATCTCCGGCAGCCAGAGCGCAATCGCGACGCCGGCGAGCATCACCACCGCGCACCAGAAGTAGATGCGGCCCACGCCGTTCGCCACCGCATCAACCACTGCCTGTCTGGTGTCGGCGGGAAGTGCCGCGATCTGCTTGGGCGAGCGGATGATGTCGGCGGCCTTGTCCGCCGGGATCCCGGTCCGCGCGGGGATGTCGCTGCGGATGGTGGAGTTCAGCAGCGTGCCGAAGACCGCCAGGCCGGCGGACCCACCGAACGAGCGGAAGAACATCAGCATCGACGTGGTCACGCCCATGTCGTGGAACTCGACCGCGTTCTGGCCCGAAATCGACGTGGTCGTGAACACCGACGCGGTGCCGAAGCCCATGAACACCATGGGAACGATGAGGAACGCATAGCTCGTCGTGCCCGAGATGAGTGAGACCCCGTACAGACCGAGCGTGGCGAGCGAACATCCGACGACGGGGTACATCTTGTAGCGGCCGGTGCGCGCGATGAGCCTGCCGATCCCGAAGGTCGCGGCCGTGACACCGAGCATCTGGGGGATGGTGCGCAGTCCCGACATGGTCGGCGACACGAACAGGGAGTCCTGGAAGTAGAGGTTCAGGAAGCTGCCCGCGCCGTAGGACACGACCCCCGCGCACAGACCCAGCATCGATGCCCTGAACACCACCTTGTTGCGGAAGAGGTGCAGCGGGATCATCGGTTCGCTCGCTCGCTTCTCCACCAGCACGAAGACGGGGAGTGTCACGGCGCTGACAGCGAACAGCACCAGCACCGATGTCTGGGTCCATCCGCGGCGGCCGTTCTCGAGGCCGATCATCATCGCGCCGATCGTGACCGACAGCAGCACGGCACCCGCGTAGTCGAGGCGTGCCTCGCGGCGCTTGAACGGCAGGCGCAACGCGAAGTGCGTGACCGTGCCGATGATGAGGATCAGCGGAACGTTGAAGTAGAAGATCCACGGCCAGGAGAAGTGCTCGATGATGAAGCCCCCGACCACCGGCCCCAGAAGAGCAGAACCCACGAACGCGAGCGTGAAGTAGCCGATGTACCTGCCGCGTTCGCGCGGCGGGAGGATGTCGCCCATCACGGCGAAGGCGAGCGCCTGGATGCCGCCGCCACCGAGACCCTGGAACGCGCGCGCAGCGATGAGCTGGCCCATCGACTGTGCTGCACCGCACAGGAACGACCCGACGAGGAAGGTGAACATCGTGGTCTGGAAGATGAGCCGGCGGCCGTAGATGTCGGACAGTTTCCCGAGCAGGGGCGTGCCGATCGCGGAGGTCACGATGTATGCGGTGCCCACCCAGGCGAAACTCTCGAACGAGTTGAACTCGCCGACGATGGTGGGAAGCGCCGTGGCGATGATCGAGGTCTCGAGCGAGGCCAGCATCGTGGCCGCCGCGAGGGCCCCGAGCACGGCGAAGAGCCGCTTGTTGGTGAAGCCGGGGACCATTGACTCTGTTGCCACTGGCCCACCGTAGACCCATTGCTTGCAGCGGCCAATCATCGAGACGATGGCGGCCGGGGGGTACGGTCTGTCCCATGTGCAGACGAGTGGAATGCGACATCTGCGGCAAGCCGACGTATGCGGGTTGCGGCGATCACATCGAGCAGGTTCTCGGTGACGTGCCGGTCGACCAGCGTTGCCAGGGCCACGGGTCCGAGGGCGGCGCGACGTCGTTCCTGAAGACGATTCTCGGTCGCAACTGAGCAACCACGACCTTCTCAGGGTCGACGACGACGGCACCGCACGGTGCTGGTGGTGCGGCAGTGACCCTCTGTATGTGACGTACCACGACACCGAGTGGGGCCGGCCCGTCACCGACTCCGACAGGTTGTTCGAGAAGATCTGTCTCGAGGGGTTCCAGTCGGGTCTCGCATGGATCACCGTGCTGCGCAAACGGGAACGTTTCCGCGAGGTGTTCGGGGGGTTCGGCGTGGAGGCGGTCGCACGCATGGGCAGCCGCGACGTGGAGCGGCTCCTCGGTGATGCCGGCATCATCCGCCACCGCGGGAAGATCGAGGCGACCATCAACAACGCGCAGTGCGCGCGGCGAATGCGCGACGACGGGATCGACCTCTCCGCACATGTGTGGGGCTTCGCAGTCGACGCACCGTTCGGGCGCACCGATGGACCCCCGGAACCGGGCCGTCTGGTCACCACAACGCAGGCCGCCACGGCACTGTCGAAGGACCTGCGCCGGCGCGGCTGGAAGTTCGTGGGGCCCACCACCGTGTACTCGTTCATGCAGTCGATGGGACTCGTGAACGACCACATGCCCGGGTGCTCCGTTGCTGACGAGTGCGAGCGTCTCCGTGCGGGTGTCGTGCCCGACAGGCGTTGATGCTCAGCGAGGGTTGAGCATGTCCTCGGCGTTCTGACGCACCTGCCAGTCGCGGTCGTCGAGTGCGGCACGCAGTGCCTCGTCCACACGGGGATCCTCGAACGACGCGAGTGCGAGCACGGCACGACGGCGCACCGCCGGCTTGTCCCCGCACGCGGTGAGGATCGCCTCGAGACCGCGTGGGTCACCGATGGCCCCGAGCGCGGCCGTGGCAGCCTCGCGCACCAGTGGTTCCGTGTGCCCCGTCGCGGCCCGCACGAGAGCATCGATCTCGTTGTCGTCGTGCACGGGTCGCTCACCGAGTGCCCACGCCGCCATCTCTGCCACGTACACATCGGGGTCATCCATCATCCGGGCCAACTCGACACCCTGCACCCGGGCGGCGAGTTCGGCCGCCGTCCTGCGCACTGCAGCATCGGTGTCACCCGTCGCGACCGCAAGCTCGTGCGGGGCAAGATCGCCCGCACGCGCAAGGGCGCGCAGGGCGCTCGCCCTCACCGCGGCATCGGGGCTGCGGAGTGCGGCGCGTGCCGTTGCGGTGTCACCGCTGAAGCCGGCGGCAACGACGCCGAAACGCTGGTCGGACACGGTGCCTACGAACGCAGCAGGTCGCCGACGAGGTTCAGCAACAGGGCGAACACGAGGCCTGCGAGCGTGGCGAGGGCAGCGCCGACAACCACTGACCCGCCGGCGAGAGCGAGAACGGAGCGTCGCACCCGACGGGGTTCGGGTGCGCGGTAGAGGGGAGCGGGCTTGTGGTCGACCCTCACGACCGCGGCACGGCGCTGGCCGGCCGGCTTCATGCGGGAGACTGCCGCGAGAGCGACCAGCGCGAGTGCCATCACCCACAGCGCACGCACGGTGGTTCCCGCGGTGGAAGAGGCAAGAATGGCGGACGACAAGGTCATGACGAACGACATCGTACCCCCGCCTCCCGACGAGCTGCCCCCGCCGTCGTCACCCGGCAACCGCTGGTTGGTGGCCGCCGTGCCGTTCGTG
>JBJTBF010000004.1:0-18075 GCA_046091145.1 Acidimicrobiales bacterium
CATGTCACGGCGCTAGCTGCGCGCGAGGTCCTTCCGGTTGGCCAGCTTGGCCTTGCGGTAGTCCTTGTTCATCAGTGCGATGACGTCGATCGAGATGTTCTTCGGGCACGCCGCCTCGCACTCACCGTGGTTGGTGCAGGAACCGAAGTACTCATCCATGGTCTCGACCATCGCCTCGACACGGCTGTAGCGCTCGGCCTGGCCCTGCGGCAGGCGGTTGAGGTGGGCCACCTTCGCGGCGGTGAAGAGGTTCGCGGCACCGTTCGGGCACGCCGCGACACACGCACCGCAGCCGATGCACTCGGCGGAGTCCATTGCGGCGTCCGCGACCGTCTTTGCGATGGGGATGAGATTCGCGTCGGGGGCACCGCCGGTCTCTGCGGTGATGAAGCCGCCGGACTCGATGATGCGGTCGAATGCCGAACGGTCGACCATCAGGTCCTTCACCACCGGGAACGCCGAGGCCCGCCACGGTTCGATGGTGATGACGTCGCCGCTCTTGAACTTGCGCATGTGCAGCTGGCAGGTGGCCGTGCCCTTCTGCGGACCGTGGGCCTGTCCGTTGATCATGAGCGAGCACGTGCCGCAGATGCCCTCACGGCAGTCGTGGTCGAACACGATCGCCTCCTTGCCCTCGTGCACGAGGTCGTCATTCAGGATGTCGAGCATCTCGAGGAACGAGGCCTCGTCGGTGATGGAGTCGACCTTGTACTCCTCGAAGCGACCCTTCTCGTCCGGGCCGCCCTGGCGCCAGACGCGCAGGGTGATGTTCTGCAGGTGGTTGCTCACTTGTAGCTCCTCGTCGCCAGGTGGACGGCCTCGAACTCGAGCCGCTCCACGTTGAGGTTCGGCTTCATCGGGTCGCCGCCCCACTGCCATGCCGAGACATGGCAGTAGTTCTCGTCGTCACGCTGGGCCTCGCCGTCATCGGTCTGGTACTCGGAGCGGAAGTGACCGCCGCAGCTCTCGTTGCGGTCGAGAGCATCACGGCACATCAACATGCCGAGCTGGAAGAAGTCGTCCACGCGTCCGGCCTTCTCGAGCGTCTGGTTGAGGCTCGACCCGTCACCGGTGACGCGCAGGTCCTTGCGGAACTCCTCGTACAGCGCGGGGATCTCCGAGAGCGCCTTCTCGAGGCCCTGCTCGGTGCGCTCCATACCGCAGTACTCCCAGATGATCTTGCCGAGCTCGCGGTGGAAGAAGTCGGGGGACTTCGTGCCGTTCACCGCGAGGTAGCCATTGAAGCGCTGGCGTGCCTCCTCCTCGGCCTTCCTGAACTCGGGGTGGTCGGTGCCGGGGATCGGCTTGTTCAGCATCGGCGCCAGCTGGTTGCCGATGGTGTACGGCAGCACGAAGTAGCCGTCCGCGAGACCCTGCATCAGCGCCGAGGCACCGAGGCGGTTCGCACCGTGGTCGGAGAAGTTCGCCTCACCCGCGGCGTACAGGCCCGGGAGGTTGGTCTGCAGCTCGTAGTCCACCCACAGTCCGCCCATCGTGTAGTGCGTGGCCGGGTAGATGCGCATCGGCTGCTCATAGGGGTTCTCGCCCGAGATGCGCTCGTACATCTCGAACAGGTTCCCGTAGCGCTCCGCGACGGTCTCCTGGCCGAGACGGGTGATGGCATCGGAGAAGTCGAGGTACACACCGTTCTTCTTCGGGCCGACGCCGAGTCCCTTGTCGACGGCCCGCTTGGCCGCACGCGACGAGATGTCGCGCGGTGCGAGGTTGCCGAACGACGGGTACAGACGCTCGAGGTAGTAGTCCCGCTCGCCCTCGGGGATGAGGTGCGCGGGACGGGTCTCGTCGGGGTTGGTGGGCACCCACACGCGGCCGTCGTTGCGCAGCGACTCCGACATGAGGGTCAGCTTCGCCTGCGACTCGTCGCTCTGGGGGATGCAGGTCGGGTGGATCTGCGTGTAGCAGGGGTTCGCGAAGAGTGCACCGCGACGGTGTGCCCTCCACGCCGCCGTGACGTTGCACGCCATCGCATTCGTGGACAGGAAGAACACGTTGCCGTAGCCGCCGGTGGCGAGCACCACGGCATGCGCCGCATGCGAGGAGATCTCGCCGGTGACGAGGTCGCGCACCACGATTCCCGACGCACGGCCGTCGATCACGACCACGTCGACCAGTTCTGTGCGGTTGAACAGGCGGATCCCGCCGAGGCCGACCTGGCGGGCGAACTGCTGGTACGCGCCGAGAAGGAGCTGCTGGCCGGTCTGGCCGCGCGCGTAGAACGTGCGGCTCACCTGCGCGCCACCGAACGAACGGTTGTCGAGCAGGCCGCCGTACTCGCGCGCGAACGGGACGCCCTGGGCGACCATCTGGTCGATGATGTTCACGCTCACCTGGGCGAGACGATGAACGTTCGCCTCGCGGGCACGGAAGTCGCCTCCCTTCACGGTGTCGTAGAACAGACGGTGCACGGAGTCACCGTCGCCCTTGTAATTCTTCGCGGCGTTGATGCCGCCCTGTGCGGCGATCGAGTGCGCGCGGCGCGGCGTGTCGTGGAAGGTGAACGCATCCACCTGGTAGCCGAGCTCGGCGAGAGTGGCCGCCGCCGAAGCGCCGGCGAGCCCGGTGCCCACCACGATCACCTTGAACTTGCGCTTGTTGTTGGGGTTCACCAACTTCATGTCGGACTTGTAGGTGTCCCACTTGTCCTCCACCGGGCCGGCCGGGATCTTGGAGTCGAGGGTGACCGTGTTCTTCGCGAGGAGCTGCTGTGTGAGGCTCATGGGGTGTCCTTTGCTTTCCGTCAGCCGACGATGCCGGCCATCACGGCCACGGGGAACGAGACGTTGCCGACCACGATGACGGCGGCGAATCCTGTGGCGAAGGCGCGTCGCCACTTGTTGAAGCGGGGGTTGTTCCAGCCGAGCGACTGGAAGATGCTCCAGGCCCCGTGGAACAGGTGGATGCCGAGGAGGATGTTCGCCACCACGTAGAAGAACGCGACCGGCGTGCGCTGGAACGATGCCACGACGCTGCCGTAGACGTCCTTCACGGGCTCGGTGTCACCGGGATGGGTGATCATGGTGCCCACATGGTCGTTGACGACGCCGAACGTGAGGTCGAGAAGGTGCCACGCGAGGAACGCGAGGATGATGATGCCCGACCATCGCATCGTGCGGCTGGCGAAATTCGCGATCTGGTAGTCGCGTGCACTCTGGTACTTCACCGGTCTCGCCCGGCGGTTCAGCACCGTGAGCGACCAGGCTGCGTGCAGGTGCACCAGCAGCATCGCGATGAGACCTCCGCGGAGTATCCACAGCACCCAGCCCTTCGGCGCGAGCGGGTACAGCAGTGTCTGGAGGAAGTGCGCGTAGTGGTCGAGGTCGGCCGCTCCCATGTACATCTTCAGGTTGCCGATCATGTGGAAGAGAACGAACCCCATGAGACCGATGCCGGAGATGCCCATGGCGTACTTCTTGCCCACAGCGGTGGAGTAGAGGTCGATGACGAATGGACGGCGCCTGCGGACCCTCGCCGCGGTGCCGGTGACCGGACCTCTGTGGCTCGATATCGCTTGTGCCATGTGGGACTCCTGCGGCCCCACAGGGCCCTCGGGAACGTGCGGAAGAGACGGTAGCCCCCGCTCCCCCGTGGGCCACAACTTCCAAAGTCGTGGTTTCGTGTCCTTTTTCACTAGTGTTTCCACGTTCAGTTCGGAGGGCGCGATCACCCCGGTCCGCCCCGAAAGAGACACTGGAGATGGTGAAGTGACAGGGTTGATTGCAGCCGAAGGCGGCTACCAGGAATTCACACTGAAGGGTGGTGAATGGCTGGTTCTGTGGCTCTCCGCCGCGGCAGCCATCCTCGCCATCACGGTGGGTTTCTACCTGGTCCGGACAGTCATGGCAGCCGACGAGGGCTCGCCGAAGATGCGCGAGATTGCCGGCGCCATCCAGGAGGGCGCATGGGCCTACCTGAAGCGCCAGTTCAAGACGATCGGGTACATCCTGATCCCGCTCGTCGTCATCGTGTTCGTCACGTCCACCGCCATCAAGAGGGGCGACGGCAGCGAGGCCCTGTCCTTCGGTCAGGCCGGACTCTGGCGCACTGTTGCCTTCGTTCTCGGCTGTCTAGCCTCCGGCCTCACCGGTTACATCGGAATGACCCTCGCCACCCGCGGGAACGTGCGCACGGCGGCCGCCGCGCTCACGAACTCCATGCCGAAGGCCCTCACGGTCGCCTTCCGCACCGGCGGCGTGGCCGGCATGTTCACGGTCGGCCTCGGCCTCATCGGCGCGACGCTGATCATCATGGTGTTCCAGAACACCTCGAGCGTGATCCTCGTGGGCTTCGGCTTCGGCGGCTCGCTGCTGGCCCTCTTCCTCCGCGTGGGCGGTGGCATCTTCACCAAGGCCGCCGACGTCGGCGCCGACCTGGTGGGCAAGGTCGAGGCGTGCATCCCCGAGGACGACCCGCGCAACCCGGCGACCATCGCCGACAACGTGGGCGACAACGTGGGTGACTGTGCGGGCATGGCCGCCGACCTCTTCGAGAGCTACGAGGTCACCCTGGTCGCCTCGATCATCCTCGGTGTGGCCGCGTTCAACTCGATCGGCCTCAACCCCGCCATGGGCCTCGTGTTCCCGCTGGCCGCACGTGCCATCGGCGTGGTTGCGTCCATTGCAGGCGTGTTCGTCGTGAAGGCGAAGGAGGGCGAGACGGACGCACTGAAGCCGATCAACCGCGGCTTCCTGGTGGCCGGTTCGCTCACCCTCGTGGGCACGCTCGCGCTCGCCCTCGCCTATGTCGGCAACAGCACCGGCACCCAGCCCGCCGATATCTCCGGCAAGTTCGACCCGATGTCGAACGCCGGCTGGCGCGTGTTCGGCGCGGTTGCCGTGGGTCTCGTGCTCGCGCAGCTCGTGAGCCGGCTCACCGAGTACTACACCGCCACGCACCACAAGCCGGTGAAGGAGATCGCGGCCTCGGCCGAGACCGGTCCCGCAACGGCGATCCTCTCCGGTACTGCGTACGGTCTCGAGAGCTCCGTCTACGCAGTCGTCGCCATCGCGATCGCAATCGGTGTCGCACTCGGCCTCGGCGGCGGCAACCTCACCTTCTCGCTGTACCTCGTGGCCCTCTGTGGAATGGGCATGCTGGCAACGACCGGTGTGATCGTCTCCGAGGACACCTTCGGGCCGGTGTCCGACAACGCGGCGGGCATCGCCGAGATGTCGGGCGAGTTCCACGGTGAGCCGCAGAAGATCATGGTCAGCCTCGACGCGGTGGGCAACACCACCAAGGCAGTGACCAAGGGCTTCGCAATCGGTTCGGCCGTGATTGCGGCAGTCGCCCTGTTCGCCTCGTTCATCGAGACGGCCGGCGCCAACATCAAGGTCGACGGCAAGACTCTCGTCGAGGGAATCAGCAACCTCGCGGACGGCGTCTTCAAGGAGGCTGCCCTCGCGATCAACGTCGCCGACCCGAAGGTCTTCATCGGCCTCCTCATCGGCGGCGCCGTGCCGTTCCTCTTCTCCGCACTCTCCATCCGCGCCGTCGGCCGCACCGCCGGCGTCGTGGTCCAGGAGGTCCGCAGCCAGTTCAAGGACGGCGGGATCATGGCGGGCACCAAGAAGCCCGACTACGGCCCGGTCATCGACATCTGCACGGCGGCCTCGCTGCGCGAACTTGCCACCCCGGCACTGCTCGCGGTGCTCACCCCCGTCATCGTGGGCTTCGGCATCGGCTGGCAGGCGCTCGGTGGCTTCCTC
The DNA here is from genome assembly GCA_046091145.1 of Acidimicrobiales bacterium. Taxonomy (GTDB): domain Bacteria; phylum Actinomycetota; class Acidimicrobiia; order Acidimicrobiales; family Ilumatobacteraceae; genus UBA2093. Next base: position 5,727 of record JBJTBF010000004.1, read on the forward strand.
GCCGCGGTTATCCTCACCGGTCAGCTGATGGCGAACTACCTCAGCAACGCCGGTGGTTCATGGGACAACGCGAAGAAGTACATCGAGGACGGCAACCACGGCGGCAAGGGTTCCGAGCCCTACAAGGCGGCGGTCATTTCCGACACCGTCGGTGACCCGTTCAAGGACACCGCCGGACCGGCGCTGAACCCGCTCATCAAGGTGATGAACCTGGTGTCGCTGCTCGTGCTACCCGCCATCATCACGAACCAGGACAAGGACGGGTTCCGCCTCACCATCGCGGCTGCGGCGACCATCGTCCTGGCCGCCTCGGTCGTGAGGTCGTCGCGCCAGAGCGCAACGATCGCCTGACCGCAGCATCTCCGTACGGGAGCCCCCGGGTCGCACGGCCCGGGGGCTCTTGCATTCCCGGCACAGGTGACACCGCAGGAGACGGCCCACCACTAGCGTTCCCTGCGTGCTTGCGCTCCTTGATGTCGAATCAATCCTTGCGAGCGGTGGGCTACTGGTCCTTGCTGCCATCGTGTTCGCCGAATCTGGTCTCCTGATCGGGTTCTTCCTGCCCGGTGACTCGCTTCTCTTCATCGCGGGGTTCCTCGCGAGTGATGCCGGCGGGCAGGTGCTGCCTCCGCTGCCGTGGGTCATCCTCGTGTCCGTGTCGATGGCAATCATCGGCGACCAGGTCGGATACCTGTTCGGCCGTCGGGTCGGGCCCGCACTGTTCGCCCGCCCGAAATCACGGCTGTTCGACCCAGCGCACGTCGAAAAGGCCCATCACTTCCTCGAGAGGCACGGCGCAAAGACGATCGTGCTGGCACGTTTCGTGCCCATCGTGCGCACCTTCGCCCCGGTCGTTGCCGGCGTCGGTGGCATGGACTACCGCACGTTCGTGCGGTTCAACGTGGTCGGCGGACTGCTGTGGGGAGCCGGGCTCCCTTTGCTCGGCTACTTCCTCGGCCAGATCGGGTTCGTGAAGCAGAACATCGAGGCCGCCATCATCGTGATCGTCCTCGTGTCACTGCTCCCGATGATCATCGAGTTCGTCAAGCACCGCCGCGGACGCGCACACTAGGGACATGCGCTACCTCGGTCTCGACTGGATGGACACGATGTCACGTGCCGTCGCCGCGAGTGCGGAACTGCAGCAACTCGCGGGTTCCATCGGCCTCGGCATCACGCAGGTGGTCACCGACGGCCCGGAGGGAACGGTGACATACCACCTCTCCCTCGCCGACGGCACGGCGTCGTTCGGGCCAGGCCCTGCCTCACCCGAACACTTGCGGCTGGAGCAGACATGGCGAACGGCCGTCGACGTCGCGACCCGTGCTGTGCCCGCGCAGGAGGTCTTAGTGAAGGGTCTCGTCACGATCGGCGGCGACGTGCAGAAACTGATCGGGGCGGATCCCGTGTTCAACGCCCTGAACGCGGTGTTCGACGCGGTCCGCGGGGACACCGTCTACGAGTGACACCGTCGGGCACCGCTGGGTGCCCGGCCGGGATGGTCAGATCAGACCGAGCTTGCGCACCTCGTCGCGCTCCTCTGCCAGTTCCGCCACCGACGCATCGATGCGGGAACGGCTGAAACCGTCGATGTCGAGTCCCCGGACGATCGACCACTCACCGTTCGCACAGGTGCACGGGAACGAGGAGACCAGACCCTCGGGCACCCCGTAGCTGCCGTCGCTCGGTACCGCCATGGACACCCAGTCACCCTTGTCGGTGCCGAGGGCCCACGACCTCATGTGGTCGATGGCCGCATTCGCAGCCGACGCCGCCGACGAGAGACCGCGCGCCTTGATGATGGCGGCGCCACGCTTGGCGACCGTCGGGATGAAGTCGTTCTCGATCCAGTTCTGGTCGTTCACCAGTGCCGCCGCGTTCTTGCCGTCGACCTCACAGTGGAAGAGGTCGGGGTACTGGGTGCTCGAGTGGTTGCCCCAGATGGTCATCCTCGTGATCGCCGAGACCGGCCTGCCGGTGCGTGCGGCCAGCTGCGACACCGCACGGTTGTGGTCGAGCCGGGTCATCGCCGTGAAGCGACGGGGGTCGAGTCCCTGTGCGTTGTTCATGGCGATCAGTGCGTTGGTGTTCGCGGGGTTGCCCACCACCAGCACCTTCACGTCATTCTTCGCGGCGGCCGCGAGCGCACGACCCTGCGGCTTGAAGATGCCACCGTTGGCGCTCAGCAAGTCACCACGCTCCATGCCGTCCTTGCGGGGCATCGCACCAACGAGGAACGCGGCATCCGCGTCGCCGAATGCCTTCTCGGCATCATCGGTGCGCACCGTGCCTGCGAGCAGCGGGAACGCGCAGTCATCGAGCTCCATCGCGACACCCTCGAGAGCGCCGAGGGCCGGCGTGATCTCGAGCATCTGGAGGATCACCGGCTGGTCGGGGCCGAAGACCGCCCCGGAGGCGATGCGGAAAAGGAGGCTGTAGCCGATCTGGCCGGCGGCGCCGGTCACGGCAACTCGGATGGGGGTCGTCATGTGCGCAAGCGTATGCACGGGGGCGGGGCCGCTCCCAATGCCGATTGCGCCCGGACCGGTTACGGCGCCGTGACGGCCGACACGATGGCCTCGACGTAGCGGTCCTGGCCGTCCGCGTTCGGGTGCACCTTGTCGCTTGCGAACCACTCCGGGTGGCTCTTCGAGATGGTCAACCAGTCGAGCACACGGACGTTCGGGTACCTGTTCGGCAGCGCGTAGATGATCGCGTTGTTGATGGTCTCGTACTCGCGGGTGGGGACACGGACGGTGAGAACGATGACCTTGTCGACCTTCGACAGCGGCTTCATCAACTGGTCGAACACGGCCCGCTTCGTGGTGCCGTTCGTCCCGAGATGCAGCACGACGGTCCGGCCCAGTTCCTTCGTGGACCGGTAGTAGTTCAGGATCGGGAGCGCATCGAGCGGCTGGCGGTTCTTCGCGGCATCGACGGTGAGGCCCTTCTTCGCGAGCTTCTTCGCCGAGCCCAGCATCACCGAGTCGCCGACCGCGAGAACATCGATGATCCGTGGCGGTGAGGTGGTCGGCATCACGAGGGTGGTCTGCCCGGGGGCGAGGGTCGGCGGTGGGGCGAGGGTGGGGATCGTCACCACTGCCTCCTCGTTGTCGTCGAGGTTCGCGGTGATGTCATCGGGCACCACACGGGCCGTCACCATGCTGACCGTGGCGAACACCGGCAGCAACGACGCAACCACTGCGGCCACTGCCCACTTCCTGCGTGCCTCACGCTCCGCCAGGTTGCCCGGGTCACGCAGGCGGCGCCACAGTCCCGTCACCGCCCCGGAGCGCACGGGAACCTCGACGAACCGCCATGACAGCTCCGTGACCACGAGGGTAATGCACATGAGGCCCACGAACTCACGAACCTCGAGCGGGGTGCCCGCGCTCTTGCGCCACAGCTGGAACACCACCCAGTGGTACAGGTAGAGGCCGTAGCTGCGCGTGCCCACCCACACGAAGAGCGGGTTGCCGATCACGTACCGGCCGAGCCATGACCGTGGCTTGGTGACAGCCATGATGACGAGCACCGATGCCACCCCCACCATGAGGAAGCCGCCCCTGTAGAGAAGGTCGTATGCATGCTCGGTGTCTCCGCGCACCACGGTGCGGAAGGTGAAAGCCATCCATGCGAGCGCCACGAGACCCGCGACGCCGACCGTGTCATAGAAGCCCGTGGAGCGCTGCAGGCCTCGTCGCACGAGCGACCACGGCCGCCACACCATGGCGAGCGCGGCACCCAGCAGAAGGCCGCTCGATCGGCTGAGGGTGCCGAGGTAGAGAAAATCGGTGCGCAGCAGGTCACGGCCGAGCACCCCGACGTACTGTCCGGGCGTCTCGGCAACCGACCCGACGGGCCCCGACCGGTACATGAGTGCGGTGCCGACGGAGACCGCGCATGCACAGGCCGTGAACCACAGTGCGAGGGCGGGCAGTGTGCTGCGCCGCATACGGCGCAGGAGGAGCACCATGACCACCGGCCACACCAGGTAGAACTGTTCCTCCACCGCGAGGGACCACAGGTGGCGCAGCGGGGCGAAGGCGAACGTGCTCGTGTAGCTCGAGCCGGTCCATGCCTGGAACCAGTTCGCCCCGTACAGCAGGCCCGCCACCACATCGCCGCGCAGCATCCCCAGCCGGTCCCGCTCGAACACCGCGCACCACGACACGAGAAGCGCAAGCATCATGAACAGTGCGGGCAGCAGGCGTCTCGCCCGTCTCAGCCAGAAGGTGCCGAGCGAGACGGCACCCGTGCGCTCGCGCTCGGCCACCAACAGCAACGTGATCAGGTATCCCGAGATCACGAAGAACACCTCGACACCGATGAACCCGCCGTGCAGCCATCTCGGGTCGGCGTGGTACACGACAACCGCCATCACTGCGATCGCACGCAGCCCGTCGAGGCCCGGGATGTAGGGCACCGTGGGCCCGCGTCGTGTTCCCCAAGCGGGGGTGCCGTCACTACGGTGTGTGTCGGTCATGTGGTGCGCGACTCAGGCCACGGGCAGGCCGAGCTGACCGTAGATCTCCCGCGTCGCCGTGGACTTGTTGAGTGTGTAGAAGTGCAGACCCGGCGCACCCGCAGCAAGAAGGTCGGCACAGAGCTCCGTGGCGGCCTGCACACCCACCTTGCGCACGTCCTCGGGGCTGTCGACAGCCTCGAGACGCTCGCGCAACCATGAAGGGAACGCTGCGCCCGACAGCTGCGCCATGCGCTCGACCTGGGAGATGTTGGTGACGGGCATGATCCCCGGGATGACGGGCTTGTGCACTCCGAGATCGGCGAGCTCGGACACCATGCGCACCCAGTGCTCGGCCTCGAAGAAGAACTGGGTCACGCCGAAGTCTGCGGAGCGGAGCTTGGTGGCGAGATGACGACGGTCCGCCTCGCGGGATTCCGACCGCGGGTGCACCTCGGGGTGGGCCGCGACGCCGATGCTCATCTGCGCAATCGACTTCACGTGGTCGATGAGGTCCGTTGCGTACCGGTAGTCGCTCGGGCGCGCCTCGGCCGGGTCGGATGGAGGGTCCCCCGCGAGTGCCAGCACGTTCTCCACGCCGGCCTCCACGTACGCACCGATGATGGACTCGATCTCGGCGCGGGTGTGGCCGACGCAGGTGAGGTGGGCCATGGGCGGGATGTCGGTCTCCCGGCGCACCCAGAGCACGGTGTCGCGGGTGTGCTCACGCGTGCCGCCGCCCGCCCCGTAGGTGACGGAGACGAACGACGGCGCGAGCGGCGCCAGTTCGGCGATGGTGCGGCCGAGCGACAGTGATGCCTGGGCCGATCTCGGCGGCGAGAACTCGAAGGAGAAAGTGCGGCCGGCGGCGAGGAGGTCACCGATACGTGCCATGGAGCCTCATTCTACGGATGATGCGGGACCGGTACCGGCGAACTAGTGGCGGAAATGACGTGTGCCGGTGAGCACCATGGCGATTCCGTGCTCGTCCGCGGCCCGCACAGACTCCTCGTCGCGGATGCTTCCGCCCGGCTGGATGATCGCAGTGACGCCCGCTGCCGCGAGTGCATCGACGGTGTCACGGAACGGGAAGAACGCATCGCTCGCTGCGACACTCCCCCCGGCCCTGCCGGCTGCCCTGGTGATCGCGATACGGGCCGCATCCACCCTGTTCGGCTGCCCACCACCGACACCCACCACGACATCACCGTTCGCCAGGACGATCGCGTTGCTCCAGGTGGCCGCGACGGTCTGCCACGCCAGCAGCAGGCTGGTCCACTCGTCGGCAGTGGGTACGCGCTGCGTCGCGACAGTGAAGTCATCGAGCGGTTCGTCGACCTCGTCGTTCGTCTGCACGAGGAGGCCGCCGTCGACGCTTCTCACGTTGATCCCCATGCTGTGGTACGGCGCGACGGCCTCGATCAGGCGCAGGTTCTGCTTCTCGCAGAGGATGTCGAGGGCCCCGGCCGAGAACGACGGGGCCACCACCACCTCGGTGAACACCTCCGCGATCGCGGTGGCCGTCGCCTCGTCGACCTCCCCGTTCACGGCGATGATGCCGCCGAAGGCGCTCACGGGGTCCGCGGCGTTCGCCTGCACGTATGCCTCGTGCACCGTGGGGGCGAGCGCGACACCGCAGGGGTTCGCGTGCTTCACGATCACGGCCGCGGGCCGGTCGAACCGGCCGACGAGTTGCCACGCAGCCTCGGTGTCGAGCACGTTCAGGTACGACATCTCCCTGCCGTTCAGCTGCGTGGCGGAGTCCCACCACGACTCCGCCCCGGGCAACCGGTACAGCGCCCCCCGCTGGTGCGGGTTCTCACCGTAGCGCAGGACCTCCGCGCGCTCGGCGACGATGGTCATGATGGGCGGCAGCGAAGCGTCCCCGCGCAGCGGCGCATCTTCGGCGAGCCACGAGGCGATCGAGGCGTCGTATGCACTCGTGATCCGGAACGCCTTCTGCGCGAGCATCCGACGGGCCTGCTCGTCAAGGGACCCCTCGCGGATCATCTCCACCACGGCGTCGTAATCGGCAGTGTCCACCACGACGCCCACGTGCGCGTGGTTCTTCGCCGCCGCACGCACCAACGTCGGCCCGCCCACATCGATGAGCTCGATGCCGGGGTTGTCCGCGAACGGGTAGAGGTTCACGACCACCAGATCGATCATCCCGATGCCGTGGGCCGACAGTTCGTCGAGATGCGACTGCTTCGAACGGTCCGCGAGGATGCCGCCGTGCACCTTCGGGTGCAGGGTGACAACACGGTGGTCAAGGATCGCCGGCAGACCGGTGATGTCAGCCACATCGGTGACGGGAACGCCGGCATCCGCAAGCACCCGGGCGGTGCCGCCGCTCGAGACGATGTCCCAACCGAGTCCGTGGAGTGCGGATGCGAGATCCGCTATCCCCGTCTTGTCGTTGACCGAGAGGAGGGCGCGCGGCATTCAGCGCAGTCCGGCGACGATCTCGGCCATGAGGGCCCCGGCCTCGGTGGGGTTCTGGCCCACCTTCACGCCAGCATCACGCAGAGCCGCCATCTTCCCCTGTGCGGTTCCCTTGCCGCCCGAGACGATCGCGCCGGCATGGCCCATCTTCTTGCCCGCCGGGGCGGTGACACCCGCGATGTAGGCCGACATCGGCTTCGTCACGGATGCCTTGATGAACTCCGCTGCCTCCTCCTCGGCCGAGCCACCGATCTCCCCGATCATGATGATCGCGTGGGTCTCGGGGTCGTTCTGGAACTCCCGCAGGCAGTCGATGAACGAGGTGCCGGGCACGGGGTCACCGCCGATGCCGACGCACGTCGACACGCCGATGCCGCGCTGCTTCAGTTCGTAGAGCGCCTGGTACGTGAGGGTGCCGGAACGCGACACGATGCCCACGTTCGGGCCCTTCGACGATGGTGCCTGGGCGATCTCGCCGGCGGTGATGCCGATGTTGCACTTGCCGGGACTGATGATGCCGGGGCAGTTCGGCCCGAGCAGGCGCGTGCCGGGGAAGTCACGCACGAGCGTGTTGTACGTGCGTGCTTCGTCCTGTGCGGGGATGCCCTCGGTGCTGCACCCGATGACCGCGATGCCTGCAGCGGCCGCCTCCAGGATCGCGGCCGGGGCCGCCTTCGGGGGCACGGCCACGAATGATGCGGTCGCTCCGGTCGCCTTGACCGCGTCGGCCATGGAGTCGAACACGGGTGTGCCCTCGACGTCGGTGCCGCCCTTGCCGGGCGTGACACCGCCGACCACCTGGGTGCCGTAGGCCCTGTTGCGCAGACCGTGGTACTTGCCCTGTCCTCCGGTGAAGCCCTGGACGATGACCTTGGTGTTCTCGTTGACGAAGATTGCCATGGGGGTTTCCTTACTTCGCGAGTGCCACGGCCGCCTCGGCGGCCTCGAGCATCGTGGGCTTGCTGCGCAGCTTCGACTCGGGGATGCCGGCGCCCGCGAGGATGGCGCGGCCCTCCTCGGCATTCGTGCCGTCGAGCCTGATCACGATCGGTGCGCGCAGGTTCACCCTGGCCAGCGCCTCGACGATCCCCTTCGCGACCTCCTCGCCGCGGGTGATTCCACCGAAAATGTTGATGAAGATGGCCTTCACCTCCTGGTCACTGTTGATCACCTCGAGAGCACCGGCCATGAGGTCGGCATTCGCCCCGCCGCCGATGTCGAGGAAGTTGGCCGCCGAACCACCCACCTGGTTCACCACGTCGAGGGTGCTCATCGCGAGTCCCGCACCGTTCGCGATGATGCCCACCGTGCCGTCGAGACCGATGTACTGGAGGCCCTTCTCGCGGGCGAGCTGCTCACGCGGGTCGAGCTCCACGGTCTTCGTGAACTCCTCCCACTCGGGGTGGCGGAACTCCGCGTTGCTGTCGAGGGACACCTTCGCGTCGAGGGCGTGCACCTCACCGGAGGGCTTCAGGATGAGCGGGTTGATCTCCGCGAGGTCGCAGTCACCGTCGACGAAGCAGCGGTAGAGCTGCACGAGGATCGATGCGACCCCCTGCTGTGCCTTCTCCGGGATGCGTGCCTTCTTGGCAGCCTCGAGTGCGGCGGCCGCATCGAGACCGACAGTCGGGTCGATGTGCAGGAGCAGGATGGCGCCGGGATCCTTCGCCGCGACCTCCTCGATCTCCACGCCGCCCTGGGCACTCAGCATCAGCAAGTGCTTCTTCGCGGCACGGTCGAGCGTGAAGGAGGCGTAGTACTCCTCTGCGATGTCGGAGGCATGCTCCACCCACACGCGCTTCACGAGGTGGCCCTTGATGTCCATTCCGAGGATGTTGCCCGCGTGGGTGCGCACCTCATCGGCGTTGTTGGCCAGCTTGATGCCGCCCGCTTTGCCGCGGCCGCCCACCTGCACCTGTGCCTTCACCACCACGGGGAAGCCGGCCTTGCCGGCCTCCGCGACCGCCTCGTCGACGGTGTGTGCGACACCACCTGCTGACACCGGTATCCCGAAGCGGGCAAAGTACTGCTTGCCCTGGTACTCGAAGAGGTCCATTGTGCGACTACTCCTTCGCGTCGAGTTCCTGCTCGAGCCATTGACATATCGACTTCAGCGACGACCCCGGCCCGAAGATGTTGGCCACCCCGCTCTCGCGCAGCGCCCGCGCGTCGGCGTCCGGGATGACGCCCCCGCCGAAGACCATCACGTCGGTGAGGTCACGCTTGGTGAGCTCCTCCATGACGCGGGGGAAGAGAGTGTTGTGCGCGCCGGACAGCAACGACAGCCCGACGGCGTCTGCGTCCTCCTGCAGGGCGGTCTCGGCAATCTGCTCCGGGGTCTGGTGGAGACCGGTGTAGATGACCTCGAAGCCGTGGTCGCGGAGGGCCCTGGTGATGGTCTTTGCCCCGCGGTCGTGCCCGTCGAGTCCGGGCTTTGCCACGACGACGCGGTAGGTGCGCTTCACAAGTGGAAAACCCTACGCCGTGACGGCAACTCCGCACCAACCCGAGCAGAATGGGTGCCGTGCGAACCCCCCGATTGCGCAGCCCCCTTGCCCGGGCAGTCGTGCCCGTGCTCGGCGGTCTTGCCTTCTTTGCCGTGTTCTTCCTCGGGTTGTGGTTGGTGGCATCCACCATCAACAACAGGGCCGACCCGGGGTCCCGCATCGCGAACAGCGTGTTCGAGGTGGGCAAGGTCGACGACATTGCCCGGGCCGTCACCGAGGCCGGTCCCCTGCTGTTCCCCGACCTGAAGAGCGCCGACGGCGTGCGTTCCATCGTGCTCGACCACACGGGGCCGGACACGGCCACGGGATGGCAGGTGTACTACGCGTACCCGGCGGACCGCGGCACCGACTGTCTAGTCACCCACGTGCCGAAGTCACGCAGCTACACCGACTGCGACGGTCGCACACTCGACGTCAGCGAACTCGCCCTGCCGACGGACGTCCGTCCGGTGGTCGAGAACAGCAAGACCCTCTCGATCGACCTGCGCGGCGTCACGTCCGGCGTCACGACCCCGTAGGCACGACTCAGGAGACCGACAACGCGTCGGACAGTCGCGCCACGAACTCCTCGGCGTGCGCCGCCAACCTCCCGCGCTGCAGCGTGAGCCCGCCCACGACCTCACCGCCGGTGCGCTCCAGCTCGCGGGTGACGGCATCGAGCGCGCGACCCGGGTTCAGTGCGTAGGTGCAGAAGCCGGCCACCCTCTTGCCCGCCATCGACGGGAGTGCGCGCAGCCTGTCGATGCCCCACGGCGCCTGGCCCACCACGAAGAGTCCGTGCACCCATGTGCCGACCACGACGACATCGGCATCCTGGATTGCACCGTGGTCGGGTGACCGCAGGGACGCGAATCCGCTGATCTGCCACCCCTCGTGCTGGAGACCGGATGCGATCATCTCGCCCGCCTTCCACGTGTTGCCGGTGAGACTCTCGATGAGGATGGCTGCCTTCATGGAACCAAATCTAGGTCTCCCGGCCGGTACGCCGGGTGCCGTCAGCCGGGCTTGCGCAGCGGCGCCCACGCCAGCAGCAGGTGCTTCGTGCCGCGTTCGGCAAACCTCACGGTTGCCTCGGTCTTCTCGCCCTCGCCGCTGATCGCAACGATCACGCCGTCACCGAACACCGCATGCACCACGTCGTCCCCGACGCGGAAGTGCGAGTAGTCGGACTCCGGACGTGCCGGCTTCGGTGACGGCGCCGCCTTGCGCTCGCGGCCTGCGCCGAACACCCGTCCCGAGGGTTCCTCGTCGCGGCGGCGGTACCCCGGTACCTCGCGGTCACGCCACGGAACGGGGCTCTCGTGCTCGTCGTGGTCCGCCGGCACGTTGCCGCGCCGGTCGAACAACTGCGGGGGCACCTCGGCGAGAAAGCGTGAGGGCGGGTTGTACTGGCTCTGGCCGTACAGCGTGCGCTGCCACGCATGCGAGACGTGCAGGCGCTCACGCGTGCGCGTGATGCCCACGTACGCCAGGCGGCGCTCCTCCTCGAGTTCGTTCGGGTCGAGCAATGCCCTGTTGTGGGGGAAGATGCCCTCCTCGCAGCCGACCAGGAAGACGAACGGGTACTCGAGACCCTTGGCGGAGTGGAGCGTCATCAGCACCACCTGGTTGTCGACGCCGAGTTCGTCGGTGTCGGCGACCAACGAGACCTGCTCGATGAACTCGTCGACATCGGCGAACTCGGCCGCCCTGCCGATGAGCTCTGCGAGGTTCTCGAGGCGACCATCGGCCTCGACCGTGCCCTCCGTACGCAGTTCGTCCATGTAACCGCTCGACTCGACCGCAAGCTGGAGCAGCGCCGACGGGCCGTCGGCGAGCGAGGAGTTCATGGAGTCGATGAGATCGAAGAACCTGTCGATCCCCTTTGCGGCTGCGCCCGACACCCCTGCCTCGCGGCAACGGCGCATGGCGACCGCGAAGGGGACCCCGTTGGCGCGTGCGAAGGTCTCGATCTTGCCGATGCTGGCGTCACCCACCCCGCGCTTGGGGACGTTGATCACCCGTTTGATGTTGACCTCGTCGACCGTGTTGACCGCGACACGCAGGTATGCCATGGCGTCCTTGATCTCGCGGCGGTCGTAGAAGCGGGTGCCCCCCACCACCGTGTACGGGACCCCGGCGCGCATGAAGGACTCCTCGATGACGCGGCTCTGTGCATTGGTGCGGTACATCACCGCGATCTCGCCCCACCGGCGTCCTGATCTCTGGAGCGCTGTGGCCTCGGCGGCCACGAACGACGCCTCGTCGTACTCGTCGTCGGCCCAGAAACGCACGATGGGGTCACCGTCGCCGGAACTCGTCCACAGGTTCTTCGGCCGGCGTTCGGAGTTGCGGGCGATGACGGCGTTCGCGGCCGCGAGGATGGTCTGTGTGCTGCGGTAGTTCTGCGCGAGAACCACGCTGGTGACATCGGGGAACGCGGTCTCGAACTGTTCGATGTTGCGCATGTCGGCACCACGGAAGCGGTAGATGCTCTGGTCGCTGTCCCCCACCACGCACACGTTGTGGTGGAGTGCACCGAGCATCAGCACGATGCGGTTCTGTGCGAGGTTGGTGTCCTGGTACTCGTCGATCAGCACGTGCTCGAAGCGTTCCTGCCAGTGACGCAGCACATCGGGGCTCCCCTCGAACAGGCGCACCGTGTTGACGAGGATGTCGTCGAAGTCCATGGCACCCGCCGCGACGAGGCGTGACTGGTACTCGGAGTAGATGTCGACGAGCCGTCCGTCCACGGCGAGTTCGGAGCCGTGCGCCCGGGCCGGGTCGATGAGCTCGTTCTTCCAGAGGCTGATCCGGCCCTGCACCGACCCTGCCGGGTAGCGGCGGGGGTCGAGGCCGAGGTCGCGGATGACGTAGCCCACCAGCCGCTTGGAGTCCTGGGCGTCGTAGATGGTGAAGGTGCGCGGGTAGCCGATGGCGTCGGCGTGCGACC
>JBJTBF010000005.1:0-12424 GCA_046091145.1 Acidimicrobiales bacterium
ACTAGCCTGAGACACCGGTCGGTTCGGTTCTCCGGGCGAGTTTCGCTCCGGGTTCGGCTCCGCCCCCGCGCCTTTAGCTCAGTTGGTAGAGCAGCGGACTTTTAATCCGTGGGTCCTGGGTTCGAGCCCCAGAGGGCGCACCGTTACGACAAAGCTGAAGCCTTGTTGGTGTCCCGTCTGAGGTTGAGAACCTTTCAGGGGGCACATCGTGAAGTTCGTCCGCATCGCTGTTGTTTCTGGGCTTGTGTCGGCCCTCGCACCGTTTGCTTCACCTGCACAGGCCGCGGGCACGGTGACTGTCTCCGGTTCCGCACCGCAGGGTTACAGCGTTCTCATGGTCGCGAAGTCGGGTAACTCGGTGGCTGTGAAGGGCGGCAGCTTCAAGATCAAGGTGCCCGCTGCCACGGCAAAGGGCGCCACCCTGCACCTCGTCTCGAGCAGTGGCAAAAATGCCGGCCCGGGAATCCGGGGCTCTCGGTTTCGTTAGTCTCCGTCGCGTGGCTGGTGCGTAACGGGGGAGGCCATGGCAGGAAGGGGTCCATTGTGGTTCGGTCTAGCTGCGACCTCGGTTGTCGCGGTGCTGCCGCTCGGGGCGCCCCTCGATGCTGCTGATGCATCTGTCACGATCACGGGCTCCACGCCCCAGAACTACACGGTTCTGCTTGTTTCTCGCAACGGTGACTCGACTGTCGTCCCCGGCGGGAAGTTCAGGCTGAAGGTCACGAAGACGCGTGCGACCGGTGCCTCGCTGCACCTCGTGACGAAGTCGGGGTCCTATGCAGGGCCGGTAGTGCTCAAGTTCGACAAGAAGAAGGGCACCGCAAACACTCAGTTGTCGGGGAAGTCCGGCGACGTGGGCAAGATCGCGATGCTGACGGGCTATTCAGTGGCCGCAGCCAAGAAGACAACCGCCATCCAGACAAGAACAACAATCAACGTGACCTCCAGAGGAAAACCGGCCGGTGCGGGAACGCTGGGTCTCACTCCCACCGTGTCGGGCGGTTCGGCCCGGAAGGTTTCTGTCTCGACGGCTGATGACGACAGACCACCCGGTGAGGACACGGACAAGGACGGCATCCCGAACACAATTGACCTTGATGACGACGCAGACGGACGACTGGACATAGTCGATGCCTCGAACCCGTCGAAGAGCGCGTTGACCACCCGGTCGATCATGTTCCTTGACATCTCGAAGACGATCAACCTGCATGCCGGCATGACGGAGACCGACATGCAGTCATCACTTGACGCAGTCCTGCAGAGCAACAACAACTTCTCCATCCACATCAGGCTGCCGTTTGTTGCGGACCCGGCCCAGCGGCCCGACGGCGTTCACGTGTCGTGTGCTGCGGAAGTGAAGTGGTGCGCACCGGGGACACCGGCAACACTCTTCGGCGGGGGAATACTCCCTGACGCAAACGGCAAGCCCGGCCCGGTGACCAAGTGGGTGGACATGCAGGCGGACGGGTTCCCTCTGTCGCTCCCGTTCGGTAGTGGACCAAACTGTGATGCGACTGTCGGGCTCCCGACGATGACGAGCGCAAACCCGGCGTGCAAACCGCCCTACGTCGCACTCTCGAGACAGATCATTCCGCAGCTGCCGAGCGCAGATGTGAAGGCCGGCGGACTGTTCACCGTCAACTTCACCCGTTCGGGTCGTGTTGCCCGCAGCATCACGGGCACCCTGGCGCCGTATTTCACGAGTGTTCCCGCGGTGAAAGAGGTGCTGAGCAACGGTCAGACCCGGGCAGTGGACTATGCCCTGAAGGGCTACGGCGTGGACCCGAAACTCGGGGAGCCCCCGACGGAGATCAACACGCGGATCGGCGCCTACGGAACAAAGAAGAACCCGTTCCTGCTGGGTGCGGACCGCACGCTGACCGTCACGTTCTGGAGGCCGCAACGCTCCGGTGTCACGCAGGCAGGGGAGGGCCGGTATGTCGACATGGGAGGACTGAGGTACGGCTTCCACGTGCACAACGAGGTCACCAACAACTCGTGCCCCGCCGATGCGTACTCGGGCCTCTCATCCGGGCTCACGAACCAACCAACCGGGGCCCTGAACCCCGTCACGCCGTTGCTGGACTCCTCACGTGACTCTGTTCCTGACAGGTCCGTGATCATCTCTTTCACTGTCGACCTCTCACGGTGCGTGGGAGGTGCGGACATCGGCACCACATCCCAGCTTGTCTCGCTCATCGCGAGTTCACCTTCGAACGGTGATGCGCAGGCGTACCAGGACTTCTACCTCAAGCTCGGTTAGCCATCCCGCGTCTCAGCGGGAGAGCACAGGGGTCCGTGTCACAGACTCCACGGCACGGATGATCGCGCGGTCCTTCGTGCGGGCGCCACCCGTGAAGAGCTCGCGCATGTTGCGGTCGAGGCGGCTGTCGTCGGGGCCGGACTCGTGCAGCCGGTACGTGTTGAACGCCTGGAACGCACCGAGTCCGCTGCCGGTCCACGGCGTGCAGCGGGGGTCGGAGCGCCACAGCTCGTCGAGGCGGGCCCGCTTGTTCTCCAGCCGTGCCTGCACACGGGGGAGCGACCCCTTCTTGATCGGAACGAGCCGTTCCACGATCTGCTGCCACTGCTCGTCGGTGACCGTGACGTCGGCGAGGTTGTCGATGAGGTCGACGAGGCCCTGGCCGGATGCCACGAGGATGCCGAGGGTCTCGCGCACCTGCTCGAGTCTCATCCTGCTGCGCATGGTGTGGCGCACCCGGTACTCGGGCTCCTTCTCGCCCAACGCCGCGGCGAGCGTGTTGTCGCACACCACCACGGTGCCGACGAACTTGTAGGTGGTGGACAGCCGGCCGTCGTGGCTGCTCGCCACCAGCAGCCTCGGCCGCAGCTCCATGCCGCTGCGGGACGTGACGTTCTCGGGTCGCTCAACCGTCACCCATGCACCGCCGCCACCGCGCAGGAGACCCGCCGACCCGATGTGGAGCTCGTCGTTCTCGAGGAGGTCGTTCACCCGGTTCAACAACCACTCCCGGTACTGGTGGATCACGTAGGTCTTCCTGGCCACCTGGAACACCCGGCCGGTGTCGCTGTGGACGATGGCGTTGTACCGGGTGTCGGCGTGGTGCGTGCCGTCCTCGCCCACAACGAGGATGGGCCGCTTCTCCGCCGTCCAGGAGAACACCCGCCGCTCGACGTCCTCACGGGGGACCGGGCCGGGGTACACGGTGGGCTCGCCGCCCTGCATGTCAGCCCGGAACCACCAGGGCATGCCGTTGTTCTCGGTGAACCCCACGAGGATTCTCTCATTCAGCCACTTGACGGTCTCTGTCGACATCGTTTCTGTCCTTATCTTCCGTGTGTTTCCGGCAGGTGGGGCTCGTTGGGAGGACTTATCCCCGTACCCGAGCGACCACTTACCTATACCAGAATGTACACCCTAGAAATATAATAGCAAGTTTCTAAGAAGGATTCTTTCAACCCCTGTATGTGCCATACGGCGGCCGGGGAAAACACCCCCGATTTCTGGGGCCGGACGGGCGGCCGCACCGTTCCAGAAACTCTTACCCCCCTCTGGTCCAATTGGCAGTCCCAACACGAGAGGCACAGATGCTCCAGGACACCACCCAGGTCGACATCGAGACCGAGGATGACGAGGATCTCGACGAACTGTACGAGGACCTCGGCCCCCGGGTTCCCCTCACGCCTGAGGACCACATGATGCACGACCTGGCGCAGGTGATCAGCGACGGGGTGATCTTCTGGGTGTTCCACGACGAGGAGGTCGTCGACCGTGACGTGGCCTTCGAGGTCAGTCTCGAGACCTTCCCGCTCGCCCAGTACCTGCTGGACGCGATGGAGTGCACCATCGAGGAGATCGTTTCCGACAAGGAGTGTGTGGTTCGCCTCAGGATCCCGGCCGACGTGACCTCGTTCCTGAAGGGTGACTTTCTCTCCGACCTCACGTCCTGACGCGACCGCGGAACGTTGCGCCTAGTGTCGGTGGTGCCGACGGGAGGTGGCGCCATGGGGGAACTGGTGAGGTCGGAGCGCAGCGGTGACACCGTCACCGTGACCCTGTGCAACCCGGCGAAGCGCAACGCGCTGTCCATCGGGGTGCTGCGGGAACTCATCAATGCGCTGGGGGCCGCGGGGGAGAGCGACGCCACCGGCATCGTGCTGGCCGCGGAGGGTCCGGTGTTCTCGGCCGGCCACAACTTCGGCGAGATGCACGGTGCCTCGTATGCCGATGCGCACGAGCTCTTCACAGTGTGCAGCACGTTGATGCAGATGATCCACACGCTGCCCCAGCCCGTGGTCGCGCGCGTCCATGCTCTCGCCACCGCGGCCGGCTGCCAGCTGGTGGCATCGTGCGATCTCGCAGTGGCCGCGCGTTCGGCGAGCTTCGCGATTCCGGGTGGCAAGGGCGGGCTCTTCTGCCACACGCCGCTCGTCGCCGTTGCACGCAGCATGCCGCGCAAGTTCGCCCTCGAGATGGCGATGACCGGCGATGCCATCGATGCCGACACCGCGCACCGCTGGGGCCTGGTGAACCGCGTGGTGGATGACGAACATCTCGACGACGCCGTGCGCGAACTTCTCGGCCGTGCCACCCGCGGGTCGGCGTGGTCGAAGGCGCTCGGCAAGAAGACCTTCTACGAGCAGGTCGGCATGGACGAGCCCGACGCCTACGTGTTCGCCTCGGCGGTGATGGCGGAGGCCGTCACGGGTCCGGCCGCACAGGAGGGCATCGCCGCCTTCCTTGAGAAGCGCGAACCGCGCTTCCCCCGATAACACTTCCTTCTGCAGCGCAGCATCGTCATCACGCCGGAAGTGCGGTAGGAAATAGGTGTGAGCACGGCCGCCCCCCATCAGCCGGGCACCGACCCGCAGGACCTCGCGGAGGTGGAGCTGTCCCTTCAGGGAATGACGTGTGCCGCGTGTGCGAACCGCATCGAGAAGGCGTTGAACAAGGTGGACGGCGTCGAGGCCGCCGTGAACTACGCCACCGAGACCGCGATGGTTGCCTTCACCCGCTCCACCGTCACCGAACAGCGGCTGGTGGAGGCCGTGCGCGCCGCCGGGTACGACGCACACGTGATGGAGGGCGAACCGGTCGACGACGACCTCGACGACAGGCTGCGCGCACTGCGCATGCGCCTCGGCGTGGCCGTGGGCCTCGCGCTGCCGGTTGCACTGCTGTCGATGTTGCCCGCGTTCCAGTTCGACGGTTGGCAGTGGTGGGCGTTCGCGTTGAGCACGCCGGTGGCCACGTGGGCTGCGTGGCCGTTCCACCGTGTTGCAGCGGCGAACCTGCGCCACGGCACCTCGAACATGGACACCCTGATCTCCGTCGGTGTGATCGCGGCTATGGCCTGGAGCATCTGGGCCCTGGTGTGGGGCGGCGCCGAGCACGTGTCGATGGCCGGCATGTCGATGTCGCATTCTGACGGTGCGCACGTGTACTTCGAGGTTGCCGCCACGGTGACGGCATTCATTCTCGCCGGCCGCTACCTCGAGACCCGCGCGAAGCACACGGCCGGCAGTGCGCTGCGGTCGCTGCTCGCACTCGGCGCACGGCACGCCACGGTGCTGCGCGACGGTGCGGAGACGCACATCCCCGCCTCGGTGGTGCGCATGGACGACATCGTGGTGGTGCGACCGGGGGAGAAGATCGCGGTCGACGGTGTGGTCGAGGACGGAATGTCCGCAGTCGACGCCAGCACCATCACCGGGGAGAGCGTGCCGGTGGAGGTGTCACCGGGGTCGGTGGTCACCGCCGCCACCGTGAACCTGAACGGCCGCCTGCTGGTGCGCCCCACCCGCATCGGTTCGGAGACGACGTTCGCGCGCATGGCGAGGATGGTGCGCGAGGCGCAGGCCACAAAGGCCCCGGTGCAGCGAGTGGCCGACCGTGTGAGTGCGGTGTTCGTGCCCGTGGTGATGGTGATCTCGCTCGCCACGCTGGTGGTGGGGATGATTGTCGGCCGCAGCACGGACTCCGCCTTCAGTGCGGCCGTGGCCGTTCTCATCATCGCGTGCCCGTGCGCACTCGGGCTCGCCACACCCACCGCATTGATGGTGGGCAGCGGTCGCGCCGCGCAGATGGGCATCGTGATCCGCGGCATCGATGTGCTGCAGAGCACGCGCCGCATCGACACTGTCGTGCTCGACAAGACCGGCACCGTCACCACCGGCCGCATGACGCTCGTCGACGTGGTGTGCGCACCCGGCGCCGTGCGTGCCGATGCGCTGCGCCTCGGCGGTGCCGTGGAGCAGGGCAGTGAGCACCCCATCGGTCGCGCCGTTGCCGAGGCAGCCGCACGCGAGACGCCCGTGCTGCCCCAGCCCGAGGGGTTCACAGCGCTCGCAGGTGCAGGGGCCGTCGCTCTTGTGGACGGCATCGAGGTCACCGTGGGCCGCGAGGAACTCGTGCGCGAGCGCGGCATGCACATCGCACCTGAGCTCACCGCCGCACTGGGTGCCGCGCGCGACCTCGGCCACACAGCCGTGGTGGTGGGCTGGGAGGCCCTCGCGCGCGCCGTGTTCGTGGTGGCCGACCAGCCGAAGCCGTCGAGTTCGTCGGCGGTGGCGGAGCTGAAGTCGATGGGTCTCGCCCCGGTGCTTCTCACCGGCGACAACGAGCGCACCGCGCGCGCCGTGGCCGTGCAGGTGGGCATCGACACCGACGAACACCATCTGTATGCGGGTGTGATGCCGGAGGACAAGGTGTCGGTGGTGCGCGGCCTGCAGGAGCGCGGGTACGCGGTTGCCATGGTGGGCGACGGGGTGAACGACGCGGCTGCACTCGCGCAGGCTGATGTGGGCATCGCGATGGGCAGCGGGACTGACGTGGCAATGCAGGCGAGCGACCTCACCATCGTGAGCGGCGACCTGCGTCTCGTGGCCGATGCCATCCGCCTGTCGCGAGCCACCCTGCGCACCATCAAGGCGAACGTGTTCTGGGCGTTCGCCTACAACGTGGCTGCCATCCCGCTGGCTGCCGCGGGCATGATGAACCCGATGTGGGCCGGGCTCGCCATGGCCTCGTCGTCGGTGTTCGTGGTGACGAACTCGCTGCGTCTGCGGCGCGTGCGACTCACGCACTGAACTCACCCGGCACTGTCGCCCGCGAGCGCGCGACGCACCGCATCCACCGCCGCCGCGCGCCGGTTGCGGATGGTGCGCGCCGACCACCCAGAATCCAGCGCGATCTGTGCGGTGGTCTCGCCGGCTGCGAGCCGACGCAGCAGCGCCACGTGGTCCGGCTCCACGCCGAGTGACTCCGCGTCATCCAGCACGCCGGCGAGCTCGAGGTCGACCGCCGGGTCGGCATCGATCTCCTCCCACCGCACCGCCGACACGTGGTCGACGGTCACCTCGGTCACGCGGCGCCTCCGAACAGGTGCCACGAACGCGCGGTACTGGCTGTCGAGCACGATGTTCGCGGCCACCTTCACCGGCCGCCGCTCTGCCGGGTAGTTGCACAGCGTCTCCCACGCGCTCGCCAGCACCTCGTCGATGGCGGCAGCCGTGCCGCCGGGATGGATGGCACCGCGACGCCTGGCCACCGCCACGAGGGCGGGCAGCAGGCGCTGCAGCACCGCACGCGCCGCCACTGCTTCGGTGCGGGCCAGCACTGCGAGATGCCAGAGGATGTGGTCGCCGTTCGAGTCATCCACCGCACGGCCGAACCCTGCGGCCACCAGCAGCTCGTCGAGGTGGGTGAACTGCACCGGCACGAGCCGCCACGAGTTCACGGTGGCGAGCACGGAAGGCCGGGTGGCCATCACGTCCCACTCGTCCACCAGGCTGCGGCACGGGCCGTCGTTCGTGCGCACACGCACCAACGGGAAGGCCGCCCTGTTCACCTCCGGCGTTCGGCGATGGGCGGGGTGGTCGCACGGGGCGCCTCCCATGGACGGGGGACCGGCAATGGTTGCGTGTGTCATGGCCGGGACGGTGCGCAACACCCCCCACCCGGGGTCTGGCCCGTGGTCTCACCCGACCGTTCACCCGCGTGCCCGCGGCGCAATAACGTGCCGTCATGCGCATCACGCTCCCGTCAGGAACACCCGCAGAGATCCACCGCGTCGCGAACCCGCGCATGGGTCTCGTGATCTGTCCCGACATCTGGGGGCTGCGTCCGCTCTTCGATGACCTCGTGCGTGACCTCGCCGAGCGCTGGCAGATGTCGGTGGTCGCGGTGGAGCCGTTCCCCGGGCTCGACCTCCCCGAGGGTGACATGGCACCGCGTGCCGCTGCGATTCCCGCGCTGCGCGATGACGACAACCTGCGCGACCTCGAACAGGCCGCCGACGAACTGGGAACCGCGGTGACCGGCGTGATGGGCTTCTGTCTCGGCGGGATGTACTGCTTCAAGGCCGCACGCAGCGACCGCTTCGCGCGCTTCGTGCCGTTCTACGGAATGATCACGATCCCCGAGGGGTGGCGCAGCGTCACGCAGGGCGAACCGCTCGGCCATCTCATCTCGGGCAACGCCGAGAGTGTGCTCGCCATCCTCGGCGGCCATGACCCTTACACGCCGCTCGCCGACATCGACCAGCTGCGCTCCACCGGGGCGGTGTGCGTGGTGTACCCCGAGGCGGAGCACGGTTTCGCGCACGACGCATCACGTGCGTCGCACCGCGCCGATGACGCAGCCGATGCGTTCAGGCGTGCGGAGGAGTGGCTGCTCGACGCGCTCGGGTGACGGGGCGTAGGTTCAGCGCGAGCGCTGTTCGAGCGATTCGCGCTTCTTGATCACGTAGCGGCGCTCGTTCTGCTCCAGCCAGCCGAGCTTGATGAAGCTGGCGATGGCCTTGTTCACGCGCTCGCGCGAGGCACCCACCATCCCGGCGAGTTCCTCTTGCGTGACAGGAAGCGTGAACTCGTCGTTGCCGTCGGACAGCATGAGCAGGCGCTTCGCCGTGCGGCCTGTGACGTCGAGGAACACGCTGTCGGCGAGGGAGTTGTCCATGGAGCGGAGGCGACGCGACAGCATGCGCACCACGTTCCACATCCGCGACGGGTGCGCCTCGAGCTGCGAGAGAACCGCGGCATAGGGGATCTCGAGGACGGTGGAGGCCTCGATGGCGCGCGCACCGGCGGATCGCGGGCCCTTGTCGAGCATGCCCATCTCGCCGAAGAGGTCGCCCTCGTCCATGAGTGCCACCACGCTCTCGCGGTGGTCGAACGGACGGTTGCCGATGGCGATTGCGATGCGACCGGTCAGCACGATGAAGAGGCTGTCGGGGTCGTCACCCTCGTCGAACACGACGTCACCGCGCACGAGGGTCTTCACCCGGCCGGATGTGCCCACTGCGGTCAGAACGTTCTCGGGTGCGCCGATGAATATGTCGGTTTCGCCGAGGACCTGTTCGTGTGCCATATCCACGGAAGGGTACTACCCTGCGCCCATGCCCGAAAACGAGAAGGTCTGGACGATTGTCGTGGCCGCAGGATCGGGTCTCAGGTTCGGCAGTGCCAAGCAGTTCGCCCGCCTCGGGAACCGCAGGGTGGTTGACTGGGCGGTCGACGAGGCCGGGCATCACTCACTCGGGGTCGTGGTGGTGGTGCCGAAGGGTTCCGCCGGCACCGAACAACTGCCGTCCGGTGTCCTCACGGTGGAGGGCGGGGCAACGCGCAGCGAATCGGTGCGGCACGGCCTCGCGGCGGTGCCGGATGAGGCCACCATCATCGTGGTGCACGACGCGGCGCGGCCGTTCGCGAGCGGCGAGATGTTCCGCCGTGTGATCGGTGCGGTGGTCGACGGCGCAGATGCCGCGGTACCGGGCATTCCCGTCACCGACACCATCAAGCAGGTGAACGAATCCGACGTTGTGGTGTCCACACCGCGTCGCGAGACACTGCGCGCGGTGCAGACCCCTCAGGCGTTCCGTGCGTCCGCGCTGCGCCGTGCGCACTCCTCGGGGGCCGAGGGCACCGACGACGCGATGCTGGTGGAGCACATGGGTCTCGAGGTGCGCCTCGTCGACGGCGACCACGTGAACCGCAAGATCACCGGGAACGACGACCTCGAGTGGGCGCAGGCGCACGCCGCCGCCCTCACCGCGACCGAGGCATAGACGACCATGGCAACCGAGATGCGCGTGGGGCAGGGGTTCGACATCCACCGATTCGACGACGGGTCCACGGCCGGCCGTGTTCTCGTACTGGGCGGGGTGACCTTCCCCGGTGAACGCGCACTCGCCGGCCACAGCGATGCCGATGTGGTCGCCCACGCGGTGGCGGACGCGGTTCTCGGTGCCGCCGGCCTCGGCGACATTGGCATGCACTACCCCGACACCGACCCCGCATGGAAGGGTGCCGACTCCCTGCACATCCTCGCTGATGCCGCCGGGAAGGTGCGCGCCGCCGGCTGGAGCATCGCGAACGCGGACTGCAGCGTGGTGTGCGAGTCACCGAAGATCGCTTCCGCACGCGAGCAAATGGTGTCGAACCTGTCCGGCGCGCTCGGCGCACCGGTGTCGGTGAAGGGACGCCGTGCCGAGGGTCTCGGTGCGATCGGACGCAGCGAGGGCATCATGTGCCTCGCCACCGCACTGCTTACGAGGGAGAACTGACCATGGCTGCACGCAGGGACGCACGCGGTGGCCGGCCGGGACGCGCAGCACCGCGCACCGGGGCCGGACGGGGCCGCGCAACAGGCGTTGCACGTTTATCGGGTGGTTCACGCTCGGCAGGTGGCCGTCAGGGTGCGGGCCGCACCGCCGGTGACAGGCCCGGTCGCGACAAGCCGCGCGACAAGGGTCTCGGCGGTGAACAGGTGGAGGGCCGTCAGGCGGTGCGCGAGCTGTTGATCGCGAACAAGCGGCGTGTACGCGAGATCTGGATGGCGGCCGACATCGACAGCGCGCCGATTATCGAGGACATCGAGCAGCTGGCGTCAGTGCGCAGGGTGACCGTGCAGGAGGTGGCCCGCAAGAAGCTGGAGGAACGCGCACGCAGTGAGGCACCCCAGGGAATCATCGCGTTCGCCGACCCCATCCCCGAAGCCGACTTCGGCGACATGCTGGGCGGCACCGACGGCAAGCCACCGTTCCTCGTGGCGGTCGACGGCGTCACCGACCCCGGCAACCTCGGCGCTCTGCTGCGCTGCTGCGACGGCGCGGGTGTGTCGGGTGTGCTGCTGCCGCGGCACCGCGCGGTGCACGTGACACCCACGGTGGCCAAAGCATCGGCCGGTGCGGTGGAGCACGTGCCGATGACGCTCGTGTCGGGCCTGCCGACAGCCATCAAGCAGATGCGCGACAGGGGCATCTGGGTGGTCGGTCTCGATGACTCCGGCCGCGACACCATCTTCGACATCGGACGTTTCGCCGGCGAGGGCATCTGCGTGGTGCTCGGCGCCGAGGGAGCCGGGCTGTCGCGTCTCGTGCGTGAGCGCTGCGACACCGTGGTGAGCATCCCCATGCTCGGCCAGGTGTCGTCGCTGAACGTGTCGGCCGCGGCCGCCCTTGCGGTGTACGAAGTGGCACGTGCCCGCATGACCGGCCGCGAATAGGCTGTTGTCACCCGCCGAATTAGCTCAGTGGTAGAGCAACCGCCTTGTAAGCGGTAGGTCGTGGGTTCAATCCCCACATTCGGCTCCAACGATCGATTGAGGCCTGTTCGGACCTGCACAGAAGCGGTTTCGCGCGGGGGATGACCCATGCCGGGCGGATTCCCCCATTACCGTGGTGGAGTCCACGAGCCCATGGAGGTCCACAACATGAGCCAGCAGCGCCCGCGCGGGTCCCGTCCCGCCATGGCCATGCCCGCCACCGGCACCATGGGTGCAATCGTGGCCGTGATCGCCCTCATCCTCGGTTTCCTCATCCTGCGCGACGTGCGCAACGACGGCGGCTCCACGGTCACCCCCGGCGGTGACACCAACACCACGGCGCCCACCGGGAACTCGGTCGACCCCGCCGCCACCACCACGGCCCCGCCGTTCAACCGCGGCGCGTTCAAGATCCAGGTGGCGAACGCCTCGAGCATCGCCGGCTCGGCCGGTGACATGACCACCAAGCTGCAGGACCAGAACTTCGTCGTGCAGCCGCCGCTGAACGTGGCACCGAACACCCCGAAGCGCGAGAAGACCGGCGTCTTCTATCTCGCCGGGTGTGAGTCGGCCGCCGCCGACGTGGCTGCTGTCCTCGGTGGCAACGTGGAGCAGGGAGCGATGCCCTCGCCCGTTCCGCTCGAGACCGGGTCACTCGGCGAGGCATGCGTGCTGATCCTCCTCGGCACCGATCTCTCGATGAAGCCGTTGCAGGGTGTCGTGGGGCCACCGAACGGTCTCGCAGCGACCACCACAACCGTCGCCGGCTAGTTCGCCGTCACGTCTCCGCTTCGGCGCGCAGCAGGAGCAGCCCGCGCACGATCTCCTCGATGCAGCGCACGGGTCGTGCCATTGCTTCCTCCCGACCGTAGGCGGCGGTGAGTGAGTGCGCACCGG
>JBJTBF010000006.1:0-13282 GCA_046091145.1 Acidimicrobiales bacterium
CTCGGCGTGAAGACCACGGCGCGTGCCTCGAAGGCGGCGCTGGTGGAGAAGATCCTCGAGAAGACAGGCGCAGGGTCGGCCCCGGCTCCTGCGGAGCCGCCCGCGTCGCGGGCAGACGACGCCGATCGCACCCCGCGCAACAACCAGGGTGACCGGAGCCAGGGCGACCGCAAGCCGGCCCCGGCGGCTGCCGGCGAGCCGAAGGTGTACCTCGGAGCCGACGGTGAACCGCTCGCCGACTGGGAGGTCGAACTCGCCACGCACGAGGGGCGACTCGACGACCTGCCGACGGCCGGTTCGCAGTCGGGCCAGGGCAACCGCAACCAGGGAGAGCGCCGACAGGGCGATCGCAACCAGGGTGAGCGGCGTCAGGGCGGTGACCGTCAGGGAGGCGACAGACAGGGCCAGCACAACCAGCAGCGTGACTGGGACGGTGAAGGCGGTCGCAACAACCGCAACCGTCGTCGCCGCCGCGGCCGTGGCGGACGCGACGAGGGCCCGCAGGGCGACGATCGTTTCGGTGACGAGGGCGACGAGCCCGTCAGCACCGAGCCGGTGCAGGTGGAGGGTTACCTCGACCTGCGCGACGAGGGTTACGGCTTCCTCCGTGTCGGCGGTTACCTGCCCACGCGGGAGGATGCCTACATCCCGGTGAAGCTCACGCGTCAGTACGGACTGCGCAAGGGTGACCATGTCACGGGTCTCTCGCGTCCCGCCGGCCGCAACGAGAAGAACCCCGCGATGCTCGAGATCCACACCGTGAACGGCAAGGACCCCGAGAAGGCCCGTCAGCGCCCGCGTTTCGAGGACCTCACGCCGCTCTTCCCCGATGCGAAGCTGCGCATGGAGGGCCCGTCCGACCCGCTGAACATGACGGCTCGCATCATCGACCTCGTGTCACCGATCGGCAAGGGCCAGCGCGGTCTCATCGTGTCGCCGCCGAAGGCAGGCAAGACGACCGTGATGAAGACCATCGCCCAGTCGATCGAGGTGAACAACCCCGAGGTGAAGCTCATCGTGCTGCTCATCGACGAGCGGCCCGAGGAGGTCACCGACATGAAGCGCACCGTGCGCGGTGAGGTGATCTCCAGCACGTTCGACAGACCGAGCGACGAGCACACGCACATCGCGGAGATGACGATCGAGAAGGCGAAGCGCATGGTGGAGCTCGGTGAGGACGTCGTGATCATCCTCGACGGCATCACGCGGCTCTCGCGTGCCTACAACCTCGCTGCCCCGGCGAGCGGCCGCATCATGTCCGGTGGTATCGACGCCGGCGCGCTCTACCCGCCGAAGAAGTTCTTCGGTGCGGCGCGCAACGTGGAGGAGGGCGGTTCACTCACCATCCTCGCCACCGCGCTGGTGGAAACGAACAGCCGCATGGACGAGGCGATCTTCGAGGAGTTCAAGGGCACCGGCAACATGGAGCTGCGTCTCGACCGGCGCATCGCCGAGCGCCGCGTGTTCCCGGCGATCGACGTGGTCGGGTCCAGCACCCGCCACGACGAACTGCTCTTCGACCGCAAGCACTTCTCGGCGGCCGTCAAGCTGCGCAGGGTGCTCGGCGGCATGGCCCAGGACGGCAACCCCGCACCGGGCCTCGAGATGCTGATGGACCGCCTGAAGACCTTCCGCACCAACGAGGATTTCCTCGCCGAGGTCGCAAAGACCCCCGGGGTCTGACCGTGACCGTCCGGTGCCCGGCCCCGTGGGGCCGGGGGACACCGCGGATACACTCGAAAATCGCGTTCCGAGGAGGAGCCATGAAGTCCGAGACCCATCCCGAATACGGCGACGTCAACGTGAAGTGCTCGTGCGGCAACGAGTTCACCACCCGCAGCACGAAGGCCGGCAATCTCAACGTGGAACTCTGCAACGAGTGCCATCCCTTCTACACGGGCAAGCAGAAGCTGGTCGACACCGGCGGCCGCGTGGAGCGCTTCAACAAGCGCTACGGAACGCGCAAGAAGGCCACGAAGGCCGAGTAGACGGTGACGGCCGACCAGGAGCGTCGGTCACGTCTCCTCTCGTTGAAACTGCGGGCTCTCGTCCGCGGTCATCTGGGACTCGACGCAGACCCCCCGTCCGTCGCGCATCCCTATGGGGCGGGTGCAGCCCTCGTCACCGATGACGCCGTGTGGATCCTCGCCGATGGCGACGACACCCGCGCCCTCGGCCCCGCACTTGCGTGGGCGGTCTCGCGTGCTCCCGGTCTGCCGCTGAACCTCGTGACGGAAGGTGAAGGAGGGGTGGCAGCGCGCCGCGCAGAGCTGTTCGACGCCGACATCCATGTGTGGCGAGCGGTCGAGCGCGACCTCGTCCCGGCCCTGCCGGTGCCGCATGCCCCGCTGTGGTTCATCGATGAACGCCACGTCGGCCTGATGCATCTCATCGAGGAGTCCGGTGCGGAGGTGGTTCTCGAGCACGGCGTCGTGTCGGGCGAGGTGCGCGGGCTCGAGATGTGCAGGGTGGTCGATGATCAGCACACCGGCGAGGCGCGCCTCGAGGTGGGCATGGGCGCGCACGACCGTGAGGCCTTCGCGATGGTGCACGGTCAACTTCCCACGCTCGATGCGCTGCGGCAGGTGATCGACGCCGTGCTCCCGCACCGTGAGGAGGGTGCGGTCCCGCACCCGTTCAACAGGTTCTCGGCAGAGCGACTGTTGAGATGGCACGCGATGCAGGATCCGGGGTCCGTGGGATGTGACGCGTTGATCCCCGCCGAACCGCCGGTTCCGCGCACGAACCTGAAGGATGCCGTGCCGTGCGTCGCACGTGGAGTCGACGGCGACGAGAAGAGCGTCGCAGTCACGTTTGTTGTCGGTGTCGATCTCGATGCGGTGCCGTTCGCCCTCGACGCAGCGGACAGGATGCAGGCCGACCGTGCGGTGCTCGCGATGCGCGAGCGCGACATCACCGCGTCGGTCCGGACACTCGCCGGGCTCGCGCACAGGCGACTCGAGATCGTCACCGTGCGGTGGCCGCTCGCGGCCACGCCCTAGCCTGAACGATGTGAAGGATCGCCTCGACTCCATCGAGCGGGAGTTCGCCGCGCTCGAGGAGAGCCTGAGCGACCCCGCGGTGCTCGGGGACCAGGCGCGCCTGCGCGACGCGAGCCGCCGCTACAAGCAGATGACGCCGCTGGTCGAGTGCATCCGGGCCCTCCGCCGCGCGACCGAGGATGCAGGGGCGGCGCGCGAGTTGATGTCGGAGTCCGAGGGGGAGGAGCGCGAGTCGCTGCGTGCCGAGGCTGCCGACGCCGAGAGGAACGTCGAGCAACTCGAGGAGCAACTGAAGGTCCTGTTGCTGCCCCCGGACGAGAACGACGGTCGCAACGTGATCATGGAGATCCGCGGCGCGGAGGGCGGTGAGGAGGCAAACCTCTTTGCCCGTGACCTCATGGAGATGTACCTCGCGTACGCCGTGCGCCACGGGTGGAAGGTGGAGACCATCCAGTCCGATGCCTCCGACATGGGGGGTGTGAACCAGGCGACACTGCTCTTCGCCGGTGATGATGCGTGGTCGCGGCTGAAGTTCGAGGGCGGGCCGCACCGCGTGCAGAGGGTGCCGGTCACCGAGAGCCAGGGACGCGTGCACACCTCGTCGGCAACCGTGGCGGTGATGCCCGAGGCCGAGGAGGTCGACGTGGAGATCAACGACAACGACCTCGACATCGACGTGTACCGCGCATCGGGTGCGGGCGGCCAGCACGTGAACACCACGGATTCCGCGGTGCGCATCACCCACCGGCCAACCGGTCTCGTGGTGGCCATGCAGGACGAGCGGAGCCAGCTGCAGAACAGGGCGCGCGCGATGCAGGTGCTGCGTTCGCGGCTCCTCAAGCTGCGCCAGGAGGAGCAGGAGGCCCGTGCGTCCGCCGAGCGACGCGCCCAGATCGGCGGCGGTGGCCGAAGCGAGAAGATCCGCACCTACAACTACAAGGAGAACCGGATCACCGACCACCGCATCGGGTTCACCCTGTACCAGCTGCAGGCCGCGCTGGCCGGTGACCTCGACCCCGTGATCGACGCGCTGTCGGCAGACCTGCGTGCGCGCCAGCTCGCCGGCGATGAGTGAGGCCGCACGGACCTGGCGTGATGCAGTGTCCGCGGTCGCCCCGCGGGTGGGTGACGAACGCGCGGCGCGCTGGTTGTGCGAGACCGCGAGCGGTGCGGACGATGCGGAGGATTTCCGGTCGATGCTGGATGAACCGGTGAACGCACGCGCTGCGGCCCACCTTGAGGCGATGGTGTCGCGCGTCGAGGCGGGGGAACCGCTGCAGTACGCACTCGGCAGGTGGGCGTTCCGTCGGCTGGACCTCATGGTTGACCGTCGTGTGCTGATCCCGCGGCCCGAGACCGAGTTGATCGTCGACCACGTGCTCGCCCACCTGCGCACGCTGGGACGGGCGGCTGTTGTTGTCGACCTCGGCACCGGAAGCGGGGCAATCGGTCTGTCGGTGCTGCACGAGACACCGCCCGGCTCGGTCGAGGTCTGGATGACCGATGAGAGCGGGGATGCACTTGATGTCGCGCGCGCGAACGCCGCGGGCGCCGGCCGGGCGGCAGCCGGGGCACACTTCGCCCACGGGTCGTGGTTCGCCGCACTGCCGGGGGAACTGCGGGGACGTGTCGACGTTGTGGTGTCGAACCCGCCGTACATCGCCGATGACGATCCGGAACTCGACGACGACGTGCGGCAGTGGGAGCCGGAGGGCGCCCTGCTCGCCGGACCCGACGGCCTCGATGACCTTCGCGAGATCGCATCGTCTGTCACTGCGTGGCTGGCCCCCGGCGGGCTCGTGATCGTGGAGACCGGCCACGCGCAGGGGAGTGATGTGAGGGGGCTGCTGGAATCTGCCGGGCTCGCGGGCACCGAGGTTCTTGTCGATCTCGCCGGACGTGACCGGTTCGTGGCGGGCCGGCGGAACTAACCGAGCGAGCGGCGCAGGAACGCCAACTGGTGGAGGAGCAGGTTCTCCGCCACCTCCTCCTGCGGTGTCATGTGCGTGACACCCGACAGAGGCAGCACCTCGTGCGGGCAGCCGGCAGCGAGAAGGGCCGAGGACAGCTGCAGGGTGTGTGCCGCCACGACGTTGTCGTCGGCGAGACCGTGGATGAGCAGGAGCGGCCGCTCGAGACGGTTCGCATCGTTCAGGAGCGATGTGCGCTCGTACGCGGAATCGTCGTGCGTGGGGTTGCGCAGGTAACGCTCCGTGTAGTGGGTGTCGTACAGGCGCCATTCGGTCACAGGGGCACCCGCGACCGCGGCATGGAACACGTCGGGCCGCCGCAGCACCGCGAGGGCGGCGAGGTATCCACCGAAGCTCCAGCCGCGGATCGCGACCCTCGACATGTCGGCGCGGGGCTCCACGGTCGGCAACAACGACGCGATCTCCACCTGGTCGCCGAGGACCGGGCCGGCGAGGTCGCCGAGCACCTCGCGCTCCCACGCGGAACCCTTGCCCGGTGTGCCGCGGTTGTCTGCCACCACGACGACGAAACCCTGGTCGGCGAACCACTGCGAGGTCGCGAACGCGGCATTCGATGCCACGACGCGCTGCGCATGCGGGCCGCCGTAGGGGTCGAACAACACGGGGAGCCTGGTGTCGGCGCCGTCACGCGGGGTCAGGACCGCAACGGGGATGTTGCGCGGTCCGAGGGTCATGATGCGCACGTTCGGCCGGACCAGTGGCTCCTCCGCGTGCGAGTGGAGCCCGATCTCGCGTCCGTCGGTGTGCACCGTGAACGACGCACGCGCGGCGGACAGAGATGTCGCCCGGACCGCGTGCACCGAACCGGTGGAGACTGCCGACACCACGGAATCGATGGGAGAGAGACGGTCGAGACCTGTGCCGTCGGGGTTCACCGACCAGAGCGACACGTACCACGGCGTCTCGATGTCGTTCGCGACGAACACGATGCGTGCGCCACCCGACACCACACTGCGCACCTGCAGTCCCTTCGGCGTCACCGACGTCCCGTCGACAACGAGGCGACGGGCACCGTCACGGTCGGCGCAGGTGACGAGATGACCGTGGGAGTCGACGAACGGCACGCCGGGCAAGAGTTCGACCCACGCGTCGTCCATGTCCTCCCACACGGACTCTGCGTCCCCTGTCGCCGGGTCGATGCGGCTCACCGTCACGGCGCGCTGGTCCCGGGTCTGTGTCTGCACCACCAGCCCGCCGTCGGTCCACGACACGGAGTTCAGGTACTCGTGGTGGGTGGGCAGCGTGACGGGCACCCGCGCCCGGGAGCGAACATCGATCAGGTGCAGTTCCACCGATGCGTTCGGCGTGCCGGCTGCGGGGTAACGGTGCTGCACCGCGGCAGCCGAGGGGTGCGCCGGGTCGGCGATGTGCCACACATCGACCGGGGCGACGTCCACCCTGCACGCCGCGATCGTGCGC
Source organism: Acidimicrobiales bacterium (assembly GCA_046091145.1). GTDB lineage: Bacteria > Actinomycetota > Acidimicrobiia > Acidimicrobiales > Ilumatobacteraceae > UBA2093. Next base: position 6,413 of record JBJTBF010000006.1, read on the forward strand.
GAGTCGGGTGACCACCAGAAGCCACGGTGGCGGCCCATCTCCTCCGCGGCGATGAACTCGGCCGAGCCCCACGTGACCGTGTCGGTCTCGCCGGTCGCCAGCACCGTCTCGTTGCCCGGGAGGTCGCAGATGCACAGTGCCGCCCCGCGCACGTATGCCACGGTGGAACCGTCGGGCGACAGGCGCGCATCGAACACACCCGGCGCGACGCCCGGCATCGACATCTCACCCGTCATCAGGTCGACCAGCACCATCTGGCCCCCGAGAACGGTGACGGCGGTGCGCACGTCGGCGTCGCAGGCGTATCCGACGACCCCGCCCGCTCCCTCACGTGCCCGCTCGCGCCGCCGTTTCTCCTCGTCGGTGATGTTCCCGACGGCGGAGGGGAGATTGCGCGGGTCGAGCACCAGTTGCTCGGTGCCGCTGTCGCCATCCAGCACCCACAGCAAGTTCACCGGGTCGCTCCCGCCGGCCGAGCGACAGAACACGACGCGCGCGCCGTCCGGCGACACGAGGAGGTTGCGCGGCTCGCCCAGCGTCAGCCGCTGCGTGCGGGCGTGCTGGCGCGGGAAGGTGTCGGCCATCAGACCCGCAGCACGCCCTCTGCATCGAGCGTGACGGTGGTGCCCACGAACTCGGTGCGGCACATCTCGCGGCCGAGGTCGGCATCGGTGGAGTCGCCCCACGCACGGCGGCCGTCCGCGAGCAGACACGAGGCAATCGTGCGCTCGGGGTTGCCGTCGCGGTCGTGCATCACCGAGTATCCCTCCACGGTCGCCGTGCCGGCGGCGTCGGCCGGTGGGGCGAGCTCGCGCCGCGGCATGGCGTCGATCACGTCCTGCGGGTAGTCGTAGGCGAACCCGTTCGCCGGCGGCTCGGTCGCGTACACGCCGAATGCGTGCTTGGTGGTGTACCCGCCGTTCGCCCACACGAGCGCCCTCTCGCCCGGCGCGCTGCGCAGGTCGTTCATCACCGTCGCGATCGCGTGCATCACGTAGTTGTTCCACGGTCCGCCCGCGAACGGCAGACCACCGGTACGCGTCAGCTGTGCCGTGATGTCGAGGCCGAGCGACTGCGCACCCAGCTGCACGGCCGAGGGGAAACATGAGTAGAGGTCGACGATGCCGATGTCGTCGATGCCGACGCCCGCCAGCTCGAGCACCCTGCGCCCGGCGAGTTCGATGGCCGGGGTCTTCCAGAAGTGCTCCCGGTTCGACACGAAGGGGTGCTCGTGTGCATCGCTGCCCGACTGGGGGAACACCCACCTGTCCCGCGGCACACCGAGTGACTGAGCACGCTCCGCGGAGCAGATGATGAGCGCGGGCGACATGTCGACGTCGGTGTTCGAGTTCATCCTGTTGGGGTAGGGGAAACCGATCATGCGGTTGGTGGGTGTGACCGTGCGGATCTCCTCGGCGGTGTGTGCCTTCTGCGTCCACGCGTTCGGGTTGCGGGCTGCCACTGCAGAGAAGCGCGACCACAGTTCGCTGATGTGCCGCTGGTGCTCGTCGATCCCGCGGCCGACCCGTGCACGCAGAGCCGTCTCGAACAGCGGGTAGATCTGGATGGGCATCACGATCTTCCGCTCGCGCTCCTCGGGCATGTTCATCACGAGGTCCTCCGACACCGGGACCGGTGTCTCCTCGGTGGTGCGCCATTCCGGGGTGACACCGGCCTTCGTCATGCGTGCGCGGGTGCGGGTCGTCTCGCCCCCCGTCAGGATCACGAGGTCCACCTTGCCGGCGGCGATCTCGCGGGAGGCCGAGTTCACGAGCGTCTGCGGTGTGTTGCCGCCCATCGCCGAGAGACCGCACTCGCGCGGCGACAGACCGAGGTCGGCGGCGATGAACCTCGCGGGGTTGCCGTATCGCCACGAAAGGAGACTGACGACACGAATTGCATCGGTTGCGGGCACGCCGTCGAGCCCCGCATCGCGGGCGGCGAGGCGTATGGCCTCGACCATCATTGCCACCGGGTCGAGGGCATCCTCGATGCGCTCTGCGCGCTGCACGAACTGGCCGGCACCGATGAGAACGGGGGTGCGTGGGTCAAGCGTCATGCCCCGAACGCTAGGCCGTGGGAAACCCCCGCCCACTACGCTGGTCTGCGTGTCGCACATCGCAATCGGGGCCGACCATGCCGGGTACGAACTGAAGCAGCACCTGATCGGCCTGCTCGAGAAGCAGGGCCACACCGTGGCCGACCTCGGCACGCACTCCACCGAGAGCTGTGACTACCCGCCGATCTGCGCGGCCGTGGGCCGCGAGGTGCGCGACGGTCGTGCCGACTTCGGCATCGTGCTCGGCGGCAGCGGTCAGGGCGAGCAGCTGGCCGCGAACAAGGTGCGGGGAGTCAGGGCCGCCCTGTGCAACTGCCTCTACACCGCCCGCATGGCCCGCGCGCACAACAACGCGAACGTCCTCAGCATGGGCGCGCGCGTGGTGGGCACCGGGCTCGCCGAGGAGATCGTGGGCACGTTCCTGTCGGTTCCCTTCGAGGGCGGCAGGCACGAACGCCGTGTGGCGATGCTCGCCGACATCGAGAACGAGGAAGCGAGGCGCTGATGCCCTGGCCATCGGACAACGACCACGACGATGCGGTGTTCGCACTGCTCGAGAAGGAGCGTGTGCGGCAGAACACCGGTCTGCAGCTGATCGCGAGCGAGAACTTCACCTCTCCCGACGTGATGCGTGCCACCGGGTCCGTGTTCACCAACAAGTACTCGGAGGGTTACCCGGGAAAGCGCTACTACGGCGGCAACGCCGTCGTCGACGAGGTCGAGGCGCTCGCAATCGAACGGGTGAAGAAACTGTTCGGCGCCGACCATGCGAACGTGCAGCCGCACTCGGGGGCCAGCGCGAACATGGCTGTGTACCTCGGTCTGCTGAAGCCCGGCGACACGGTCCTCGGCCTCAGCCTCGACCACGGCGGTCACCTCACGCACGGGTCACCCGTGAACGCGAGCGGCATCCTCTACAACTTCGTCAACTACGGGGTGGGCAAGGGTGACCAGCGCATCGACATGGAGGAGGTGCGCGAGCTCGCGCAGAGGCACCGACCGAAGATGATCGTGGCGGGAACCACCAGCTACTCACGACGTCTCGAGCCGGAGCCGTTCCGCAAGGTCGCCGACGAAGTGGGTGCACTCCTCATGTTCGACATCGCGCACCTTGCCGGTCTGGTGGCCGGCGGCGCGCACCCGAACCCGGTGCCCCATGCCGACGTCGTCACCTTCACCACCCACAAGACGCTGCGCGGCCCGCGCGGTGGCTGCATCCTGTGCAGGGCGGAGCATGCGCAGACAATCGACAAGGCGGTGTTCCCCGGCAGCCAGGGAGGCCCGCTCGAGCACGCCGTGGCTGCGAAGGCTGTCGCGTTTCGCGAGGCGCTCGACCCCTCGTTCCGTGAGTACGCCCACCAGATCGTGCGCAACGCGTCCGCCCTGGCGGAGCAGCTCACGAAGCAGGGGTTCAGCATCGTGAGTGGCGGCACCGACAACCATCTCATGGTGGTGGACCTCCGTTCGTTCGACGATGCGCTCACCGGCAAGGAGGCGCAGTCCGTCCTCGACGAGGCGGGGATCACGCTGAACAAGAACACCGTGCCGGACGACCCGCGCAGCCCGTTCGTCACGTCCGGCGTTCGCATCGGCACACCTGCGGTCACCACGCAGGGCATGAGGGAAGCAGAGATGGCCGAGATCGCCGCGTTGATCGCCGAGGCACTCCGCCATCGCGCCGACCCGGCGGCGGTTGCGGCGGTGCGCGCAAAAGTCGCCGCGTTGTGCGGCCGGTTCCCCATCTACCCGAACCCGTTCTGACCCCGGGCTGCCCGCCGTGACCCCACCGGGAGCGCGGCGAACCTAGGCTCGCAACGTGGGCGACCTGAACGGATATGTCATCGTCGGCGTCTGTGCCGCGTTGGTGACCGCCGTTGCCACCCCGCTCGTGCGTTTCCTGTCCCACCGCGGCGGCTGGGGAATCGTGATGCCCGGGCCGCGCAAGGTGCACACCAAACCCACCCCGCAGGTCGGTGGCATCGCCATGTTCGCCGGCTTCGTGGCTGCCATGGCCCTGGCCTGGCGGATGGACAGGTTCGGCTCGCTCTTCGACGGCAACTCCGAGCCGGTCGGTGTGCTTCTGGCCGGTGTCATCATTCTTCTGACGGGCGTCCGTGATGACGTGAAGGAGGTGTCGCCGCCCGCCCGCATCCTCGCCACCGTCGGTGCGGGGATGGTGCTCGTGTACTTCGGCGTCACGATGTTCTACTTCCGCATCCCGTATCTCGGTGTCCTGCAGCTCTCCTCCGACTGGACCCCGATCATCACCGTGGTGTGGTTGCTCGGCATGACCCAGGCAATCAACCTCATCGACGGCCTCGACGGTCTTGCTGCCGGCATCGTCGCGATCGGTTCGGCGAGCTTCTTCGTGTACTCACGCCACCTGAGCGACCTACGTCTGCTGACGGAGCCCAACATCGGGCCGTTGATCGCGATCATCACGGTGGGCGTGTGCGTGGGGTTCCTGCCGTACAACGCGAACCGTGCCTCCATCTTCATGGGGGACGGGGGTGCCTACTTCCTCGGCTTCATGCTGGCGGTGTCGTCCAGCGTGGTGGGCGGCAGGGCCGACCCCGCAACCCAGGGGTTCAGCGGGCAGACCTACTTCTTCCTTGCCCCGCTCGCCATTCCGCTCATCATCCTCGGGGTGCCGATCTTCGACACCGCGTTTGCGATCCTGCGGCGGGTGCGCAAGCGCCAGGCGTTCAGCATCGCGGACAAGGGTCACCTGCACCACAGGCTGATCAACCTCGGCCACGGACCGCGGCGTGCCGTGGCCATCCTGTGGCTGTGGACGGCGTTGCTGTCGGGGTTCGTGCTGTACCCCGTGTTCTACCCGCGGGCCAACACATGGGCTCCCTTCATGCTCGTGGGCATCGTGCTGTTCCTCTACACGGCGCTGCATCCCGACCTGCGCAGGCAACAGGAGACGGACAACGAGTCCGACGGGGCGCAGGACGTGACCGCACCCGGCTGACAGTTTGTCCACAGGCCGCCGGCCCATGGGCGGTGGCGGATGCCACACCCATGACCGGCGGCGGGCTTTGGGGGCCACACGGCGAACTCGCCTACATTGTGTGGCGGTTCACAAAGTCGTGACATCGAGCCCCGAGGAGACCAGTGCGTCTGATCCCCAAGTCCGCCCCGCCCAGGTTCTCGGCGGACTCGTCATCGAACGGCGCGGAAATGGCCGGTGCGGTCGCGGTGTTCCTCGTGGTCGGTCTCCTTCTTGACTCGTGGCTCGGCACCTCCCCTTGGTGCACGCTCGCTCTCACCCTGTTCGCGGCCGTCGGCCAGTTCGTCAAGATGTGGTTCACCTATTCGGCCCGCATGAATGGCCTCGAGGACGAGCGCAGCCGCATGGCCTCTGGGAGGCGGATGTGACCGTGATCACTGACCGTACGCAGCCCGAGGTCGAGGTGGTGTGGGACATGGTGCGCCGAGCTGTCTTGGCATCACCGGTCTTGCTCGTGCTCGGCTTCGTCATCTGGGGAACCAGCGGTCTTGTCGGGGCAGCGTACGGGTTGTTCCTCATCACGGTGAACTTCGTCGGTTCGGCCTCGTCGATCGCGTGGGCTGCGCAACGCTCGCAGGTGCTCCTGATGGTGGCCGTGATGGGCGGCTATCTCTTCCGACTCGCGTTCCTGTTCGCAACGGTCTGGCCGGTGCGCCACGCCGGGTGGATTTCGGTCCAGTCGTTGTGCGCCACTATGCTCGTGACGCATCTTGGGCTCCTCGTGTGGGAGATCAAGTTCGTCTCGATGTCACTGGCTCACCCCGGCCTGAAACCGCGCCGGACGGGCAAGAACTAAGGAGAAGATAGTGCTCGGACTTGAGTTCCCGCCGATCAACGAGGTGATCCGCTGGAAGGACCTCTTCACGTCCTTCAACAAGATCTCGCTCATCGCCGTGCTCGCGGCACTCATCGGTTCGCTGATTTTCATCCTCGCCTCGCGCTCCGATGCCTCGCAGTCCCCGCGCGGTGCGCGCAACCTCGCCGAGATGATCGTGGACTTCATCGAGAACAACATCGTGATGCAGACGATCGGGAGTGACGGGTTGCGCTGGACACCGTTCCTCACGTCGCTGTTCATCTTCATCTACCTGTGCAACGTGCCGGGAATCATCCCGATCTTCCAGATGCCGGCCACTGCGCGCATGGCCATTCCGCTGTTCCTCGCGGTTGTCGTGTGGCTCATCTACAACGCCGTCGGCATGATCAAGCAGGGTCCGATCCACTATTTCAAGGGCATCATGTTCCCGCCCGGTGTGCCGAAGCCGATCTACCTTCTTCTCACACCGATCGAATTGGTCTCCACGATCATCGTGAGGCCCTTCTCCCTGGCCATCCGACTCTTCGCCAACATGCTCGCCGGCCACATGCTGCTTGTGACGTTCGCACTGCTCTCCGAGGCCCTTTTCCAGGCCACCACGCACAAGTTCGTGCTGGTGCCGATGGGCATCCTTCCGATGTTCATGCTGCTGTTCCTCACAGTGTTCGAGGTGCTGGTCGGCTTCCTGCAGGCCTACATCTTCACCATCCTCACGTCCGTCTACATCGCTGGAGCGATGCACCCGGAGCACTGAGAAACACCCCAGACGGTCTCCCAACAACTACCCACAGGAGAAAACAACAATGGAAGCAATTGCACACCTCGTCGCGGAACTCGACGCGGCCGACCAGAAGGCAGCCCAGGCCGCCATCGGTGCCGGTTTCGCGTACGGCCTCGCGGCCATCGGACCGGGCGTCGGCATCGGCTACGTCGTCGGCAAGGCCATCGAGGCCATGGCCCGTCAGCCCGAGTCGGCCG
>JBJTBF010000007.1:0-18832 GCA_046091145.1 Acidimicrobiales bacterium
CTGTCCAGCCAACCCAGCAGCACGGCTATCGCCCGCGGGTCATGTCGCAGTCGGTGACCGGCCCCTGTGATCACCCGCAGCTCCGCGGCGCCGTGGGCCTCGGCTAGCTGACGTGAGTCGGCCACGGGAACACTCTCGTCATCCTCGCCGTGCATCACCAGCAGAGGTCGCGGCGCGAACCGAGGTGCAGCCTCGAGCGGTCTGAAGCGGCGCAGTTCCCTGCTCCACTCATCGAAGGACTGCGGGAACGCCGGCCTTCTGATTGCACCTATCTCGCGGGCGTGCTCGAGGAAGCGTCGCGGCTGTGCGGCCCAGTCGTCGAAGTCGGCGCGCGGGCCGAGCAGGGCGCAGCCGCGCACCCGCGGGTCATCGGCCGCCACGCACAGCGCAAGCGCCCCGCCGGTGTTCGTGCCCACGAGCCAGATGCCGTTCGGCGATGTCGCGGCGTCCAGATGGTCGATCGCCGCGCGGAGATCATCGACCCACCCCTGCATCGAGAAGTCGCCCTCGCTCGAGCCGCAACCACGGAACGTGAAGGTGAGCGCGTTCCAACTGAGCTCGCTCGCCACGCGGTCCATCAACTGGGGGAAGGTGAGCGCGGACTGACGTGCATCGAGCGGCCCGATGGGGAACCCGTGGCACAGGATGACCCCCGGCTCGCGACGGTCGGTGTCGGCGGGCCGAGCGAGATACGAGCGGAGGGTGAGGCCCCCCGACACGAACGAGTCGTTCACCGGGCCCGCCTCGGCTGCCCTACGCGCGCGGCTTGCGGTGGCGGCGGCGTGCGCCGGGCACGGCCGGCACGTAGCCGCGGTTGCGCGCCTCAGCCAGGGTGTCGGGGCCGAAGCACAGACCCACGCCGGCCTCCACGATTTCGTCGATCACCGCAGAGTCAGTCCACTCGTCGAGGTCGTACACCAGCTGGGTGCGCTTGTCCCCGAGGAATCGGGTGTGTTCGAAGCGGACGGGGCGTTCCATGCCCCACACGGTAGTCGCACGGTGACGGACCGCTGCGAAACGGGAACTAGGTTGCCGCCATGGCGACCGACACACCACAGGGCCAACCGGAGCGCATCGAGTTCTTCTTCGACATCATGTGCCCGTACGCATACCAGACCAGCCGCTGGATCCGGGACGTGCAGCAGCAGGTCGGCTTCGGAATCGACTGGCGCTTCTTCAGTCTCGAGGAGATCAACCGCGAGGAGGGCAAGCCCCACCCGTGGGAGCGCGATTTCGCCTACGGGTGGACCCCCATGCGGGTCGCTGCGTGGCTGCGCCGGCAGAGCAACGACTGGTGCGGCACGTTCTATGAAATCTGCGGGCGCGCACTGCACGTCGACGGCCGCCGTCACTACGACAAGGAGGTCGCGCTCGAGTTGATGGCCGGCGCAGGTCTGCCGACCGAGGCATGGGACGAGGCGCTTGCCGACCCCACCACCAGCGATGAGGTGCGCGCCGACCATGAGCACGCCGTGCGGGACCTCGCCGGCTTCGGCGTGCCGATCATCACGGTTCCCGGTGGTCGAGCCGTGTTCGGCCCCGTGGTGCTGCCCGCGCCCGAGCGAGAGAAGGCACGGGAGTTGTGGGATCTCACACTCGCGTACTCGCGCTTCCCCGGCCTCTTTGAGCTGAAGACCCCGAAGACGGATGCCGACATGGCGATGATCGGCTCGATCTTCGAGCCCTACCTCACCACGCGCCAGTGGCGCACCGTACAGAACCCCACCCGCTGAGGAGACCCGCATGGTCCCGCTTGACACCGTCGACAAACTCGTCGCAACGTTCGACTCGCTCGGCACGCTGTGTGCCGGGCTGACCGAGGAGCAGTGGAAGATGCCCACGCAGCTTCCTGGCTGGTCGGTGCAGGACAACCTGTCGCACATCATCGGAACCGAGCGCGCGCTCTACGGCCTCCCCGAGACGGAGCACCGCGCGAGTGACCTCTCGAACACCCGCAACCCCATCGGCGAGATGAACGAGCACCACGTGGACTACCGCCGCGGCTGGCCGGGCGAGAGGGTGCTCGCGGAGTTCCTCGAGACCGCGCGGATGCGCACGGAGCAGCTGCGCACTGCCGACGAGAACTACTTCAACACCGAGGCCATGACCCCGACCGGCCCCGGCACGATTGCCGACTTCCTGCACATCCGTGTCATGGACGTGTGGGTGCACGAGCAGGACATGCGCCGCACGCTCGGCATGCCCGGCAACCGCGGCGGCGGTGCAGCCGAGCACTCGCTCGACCGGCTCATCCGCACGGTGCCGATCGTGGTGGGCAAGCGTGCCGCCACCCCCGAGGGCGGCTGTGTGGTGATCCGCATCACGGGCGCCGTGCAGCGCACCGTGGTCACCACCGTCACCGACGGCAGAGCGAGAATGGGCGGCGACCCACCGACCGGCGCGATCTGCGACATCTCGATGGATTCCGATGTGTTCCTGCAGCTGGCCACCGGCCGCGGGGAACCTTCGGCGCTCGCTGCCCGGTGCTCCGTCACCGGCGATGCCGCACACGCGCAGAAGGTGATGCTGCAGTTCAACATGATGATCTGACGCGGGTCGCGTCAGACGTTGTCTGCGTGGGGGCCGACCGCCCCGATCGCATCCAGGTACGCGAGGTGGGCCTCGACCACACGCACGACATCCATGTCATCGAGGATGTCCACTCCCCTCGCTGTCGCGTGCGCGAGCAGGTGCGCAGTCAGTGTGTCCTCGTCGACCACCACGGGTTCGGCGATGTCCTGGGGCCGGTCCACCACGTCGACCGCCTGGAGGCGCCGCTCACCCAGCCAGTTCAGGTGCTCACGCAGCATCAACTCGACCTCGTCGAAGGTCACCCGCGCCTGGGTGTCTGCCGGCAGCCGCTCCGCCACGAACCCCACCGCCTCGTTGATGCGGTACACCACCCGCGGTGCGACAGAATCCAGCCGGCGTGCCTCGCGACCCACGGTGACCGCGGCGATCACGAACACGAGCACCGCCGACAGCACCACGAACACCAGCGTCACCGGTTCCATGCGGTGAGCCTACGGCCGGGGTCAGAAGCTCTCCATCACCAGCCAGTCGTCACCCGGTGCGACGGTCATCACACGGGAGAAGAAGCCCGCACCGCCCTGCACCCATGAGTGCAGCGCGTACTGCGGCAGACCGGGCCGGTAGATGAGATCACGGCCGCGGAAGTCGAACTCATATGCCACGCTCGGGCAGGCGAATGCATGCGTGCCCGCGAACGCAGTGGTGAGGCTCATGTGTGCATGCCCGCTGACCACGGCGAGCACGTTCGTGTGCCTCGACACCACGGCGGACAGCCGGGCGACCGATGCATCATCCAGCCGCACGCTATCGAGCGCCGGGCCGCCGATCGAGAAGCACGGGTGGTGCATGGCCACCAGAGTGGGGACCCCGTCGGCCAGCAACGACGCAAGCCAGCCGGCCTGGTCGTCGTCGATCTCACCGTCACCGCGGCCCGCACGGGCGGAATCCATCACCACGAGGCGACCCTCCGACAGCGGGTGCACGTAATCGAGGCGACCGTTGCGGCCCTGAACCCCGAAACCGTGCTGGATCTTCCGGGATTCGTCGTGGTTGCCGGCGCACAGCAGCACCGCCGTGCCGCAGGACTCCAGCACGGCCCGCACGCCCTCGTACTCGGCGTCGGTGCCCGCCCGCGCCGCGAGGTCACCGGTGATCACGATTGCCTCTGCGCGCTGTGATGCGTGCGCGATGGCGCGCGACAGGTTGCCCACGGGGTCGGAGCCCTCGAACAGCTGGTCGCCCGGACCGGTGATGTGGGGGTCGGATATCTGGGCAACAACGGTGCGCGGCATGCGCGCACGTTAGACGGAGAAGTCAACACGGCCCGGAGTTGCGAAAGGGCCCGGGCCGAAGCCCGGAGTTGCGAAAGGGCCCGGGCCGAAGCCCGGAGTTGCGAAAGGGCCCGGGCCGAAGCCCGGGCCCTTCTCGGAACCGTGTGAGCGGGTGTGCTCAGATACCGATGCGCTGTGCGAGCTGCTCGCGGTGATACGTGGGATCCCCGAAGATGAGCTCGCTCGACTTTGCCCGCTTGAAATAGAGGTGCGCCGGGTGCTCCCACGTGAACCCGATGCCGCCGTGGATCTGGATGTTCTCGGCTGCGGCGTGGAAGTACGCCTCCGAGCAGTAGGCCTTCGCGAGGGATGCGACCGAGGCAAGCTCGTCGTTCATCTCTGCGGCACACCACATGCCGTAATAGGCGGCCGACTTGGCTGACTCCACCTCGAGCAGCATGTCGGCGCACTTGTGCTTGATCGCCTGGAACGAACCGATCGGACGGCCGAACTGGATGCGGTCCTTGGCGTACTGCACTGCCATCTCGAGCACGCGCTGGGCGCCGCCGACCTGCTCGGCTGCGAGCGCAACCGCGGCGAGGTCGAACACCTGCGAGAGCACGTTCCAGCCGTCACCCTCCTTGCCGATGAGCTTGGCGGGCGTGTTCGAGAACTCGAGCTTCGCCTGCTTGCGGGTCTGGTCCATCGTGGACAGCGCGGTGCGGGTGAGACCCTTCGCGTCGCCCTCCACGGCAAACAGGCTCACGCCCTTGCCGGTGCGTGCCGCCACGATGATCAGGTTCGCGGCGTGACCGTCGATCACGAAGCTCTTCGTGCCGGAGATGGTGAAGTCGGAGCCCGAGCCCTTCGCCTCGATCGTGATGCCGGCCTCGTCCCAGCGGCCCGAGGGCTCGGTGGTGGCGAGGGTCGCGATGGTCTCGCCAGCTGCGATGCCCGGGAGGTGCGCCTTCTTCGCGGCGTCATCGCCGGAGAGAAGCAGCGTGTTCGCCGCAAGCACGACGCTCGAGAAGTACGGCGCGCACAGGAGTGCGCGGCCCATCTCCTCGAGAACGACGCCGAGCTCGATGAACGAGTAGCCCTGTCCACCGAACTCCTCGGGGATCGCGATGCCCTGCAGCGCCATCTCCGAACCCATCTGGTTCCACACCGCCGGGTCGTACCCGTTCACGGTCTCCATCTGCTCGCGCACGGCGGTCTCGGCGGACTTGTTCTCGAGGAACGACCGGACCATCTTGCGGAGTTCTTCCTGCTCTTCACTGAATGCAAAATTCATGCCGTCAGTCTGACTTCCGTCCAGGGGTCGGCGCCAATCCAAGTGTGTACGCAGGTGTACACACTCTCTGGTAGGTTGCCGTTGTGGCCTCCACCATCGGTATCAGGGAACTGCGGGCCTCCTTGGCCACGTTCCTGCGACGGGCCCAGTCGGGCGAACGCATCACCGTCACCGTGGCGGGCCGGCCCGTCGCACAGATGACTGCCCTGTCGGGTGACGACACCGGAATCTCGCTCGACGATCTGGTGGCACGTGGTGTGGTGGAGCCCCCGCGACGACGGGGGGATTTCGTGCCGAGCGACCCGGTGGTGCTGTATGCCGGCACTCGCCTCGACCGTGCACTCTCGGAGGTCAGACGGTGACGGGGAGGGCCCGGAGGTGACCGTCGTGCTCGATGCCTCGGCGCTGCTCGCACTGCACGTGGAGTCGCCGTCGCGACCCGTGGTGCTCGTCGCGATGGAGTCCGACACACGCTGGTGCGCGTGCGCACTCGCACTGCCCGAGGCGGTGGCCGCAGCGTCCCGCCTCACCGATGAACCGGTTCTCGCCGCTGCCATCGAGGACTCCGTGCGCCGTACCTGGGACTTCCTCCATGTCGTGCCCGCAGACCGTTCGCTTCTCGATGATGCAGCGGCACTGGTGGCACAGCAGCCGGTGGGGGTGTCGGCGGCGCTCCACCTCGTGGCGGCCTCCCGGCTGCCGAGACCGGTGCGGTTCGTCACGTTCGACGCCGCGCAGATACCTGTCGCCCTGTCGCTCGGGTTCGATGTCGTGTCAGGATGAGCCCATGGCGGACGCCGACACGCTGCACTACTTCGACCACAACCTGCAGGTCCACCGCGTGGTGGTGGGCCCTTACGCGAACAATGTGTTCGTGGTGCGTTGCCTCCACACCGGTGAGGCCGTGCTGATCGACGCCGCCAACGAGCACGAGAGGCTGCTCGAGCTGTGCACGGCACTAGGTGTCACGCGGGTGCTGGAGACGCACGGCCACCATGACCACATCCAGGCCGTGCCAGCTATGCGTGAGGCCGGCTACGAGGTTGCTGTCGCTGGAGCGGACGCGCAGATGCTGAAGGACGTGGGCTACGACGTGTTCATTGACGACGGCCAGGTGATCGAGGTCGGCCGTCTGCGTCTCGAGGCCATCCACAACCCCGGCCACACACCCGGGTCGGTCAGCTTCAAGGTGCACGACGCTCCGCTCCTCTTCACCGGGGACACGTTGTTCCCCGGAGGTCCCGGTGCCACGCACTTCCCCGGCGGCGATTTCGGCACCATCATCGGATCCATCGACAACAGGCTGTTCACGTTCCCCGGCAACACGGTCGTGCTGCCCGGTCACGGTGTCGACACCACCATCTCGATGGAGCGCCCGCACCTGCAGGAGTGGGTGGACCGTGGCTGGTGACGTGCCCGCCGTGAGGTGCGCCCGGTGAGCACGTCGGCCCGGCTCGGCGGCATGGTTCCATCGCATCTGCCGGAGGCGCATGCCACCGACCATCTCGACCCCATGGGGCGCCTCTCCCCCGCCGACCGTGCGCGCCTGCGACGCATCCCGTCGTGGCGCAACGCGGTGACGGTGGTGTGGCTGTGGGGCCAGACGCTTCTGGTTCTCGTGCTGGCGGTGCGCATCTCACACCCGGCCACATGGGTGGTCGCGTTCCTCATGATGGGTCGCGCGCACGCACAGTTCGCATCGCTCATGCACGAGGCCGCCCACCGGTTGCTGTTCCGCCACAAGGGCGTGAACGACTTCGTCGGCATCTGGTTCCTCGGGTTCCCGGCGATGACCAGCACGCAGGCGTACCGGCGCGTGCACATGGCGCACCACCGACGCGAGTTCGGCCCCGACGAGCCCGACATCCCCCTGTATGCGAACTACCCGATCAGCAGCGCGAGCATGCGCCGCAAGCTGGTGCGCGACGCCACCGGCCGCACGGGGCTGAGACTGCTGCGCAACCAGATGCGCGGGCTCCGCTCGCCGGACCCACGTGTGCGCAGCACACTGCTGAAGATGCTCGGGGTGCAGACGGTTCTGATCGGTGCGTCGGTTGCATCGGGTCACCCGTGGCTGTGGCCGCTCTTGTGGGTGCTGCCACATCTCACCGTGTGGCGCGTAATCAACCGGATGCGCTCCATCGCCGAGCACGGGGGCATGCGCGAGGACGACGACCGCCGCTTCACCACGCACTCGGTCGCCCAGCACCCGCTCGCGATGTTCTTCATGGTCCCCTACAAGATCGGCTTCCACATGGCCCACCACGTCGATGCCGGCGTCCCCTTCCGCAACCTGCCCGAGTACCACCGTCTCCTGCACGAGGCGAACTACCTCGACCGGGGCCTCGAGTACCCCTCGTACAGGGCACTCTGGCGGGCCCTTGCCCCCGCCTGACATTTCCACTACGCAGATAGTGGTAATCGGACGGCATCCCTAGACTGGTGCCCGTGACCGAACTGTTCCGCGCCGCGAACCTCCACGCCCGGCCAGTTGCCGAGGACGACGAGAGCCCCGTCGAGATCCTGCGCGGCCTCGACCTCACGGTGAACGAGGGCGAGATCCACGCGATCATGGGCCCGAACGGGTGCGGCAAGTCCACCCTTGCCAGCACGCTCCTTGCCTCCCCCGAGTACGAAGTCACCGGCGGTGACCTCTTCTTCAAGGGCGAGAACATCACCGACTGGTCGACCGACGTGCGCGCGAAGTCGGGCATCTTCCTCGCGTTCCAGTACCCGCAGGAGATCGCCGGCGTCTCGGTGATCCAGTTCCTGCGCCAGGCCCTTTCGGCGCGCAAGGGCATCGACCTCTCGGTTCTCGAGCTGCGTCTCGCGGCGATGGACTGGATGAAGCGCCTCGGCATGGACTCCTCCTTCGTCGACCGCTACCTGAACGAGGGTTTCTCGGGCGGCGAGAAGAAGCGCAACGAGATCATGCAGATGGCGATCCTCGAACCCGACTTCGCGGTGCTCGACGAGACCGACAGCGGCCTCGACATCGATGCCCTGCGCATCGTCGCCAAGGGCATCCGCGAGGTGCGGGCCGACAGGCCGAACCTGGGCATCCTCCTCATCACCCACTACCAGCGGCTTCTCGACGAGCTGCGGCCCGACTTCGTGCACATCATGGTGGACGGCCGCATCGTGCGCTCCGGCGGCATGGAGGTCGCCGAGGA
The DNA here is from genome assembly GCA_046091145.1 of Acidimicrobiales bacterium. GTDB lineage: Bacteria > Actinomycetota > Acidimicrobiia > Acidimicrobiales > Ilumatobacteraceae > UBA2093. The sequence continues at coordinate 8,271 of JBJTBF010000007.1, forward strand.
ACTCGAGAAGAACGGCTACGAGGCCTACAGGTCCTGAGCATGGCCCTCGACGTCGCATCGGTGCGCAGGGACTTCCCCGTTCTCTCGCGCATGATCAACGGCAAGCCGCTCGTCTATCTCGACTCGGCGAACACCTCGCAGAAGCCCCTCGCCGTCATCGATGCGATGGATGGTTTCCTGCGCACCGGGTACGCGCCCACGAACCGCAGTGCGTACCGCCTGGCTGCCGAGGCCACAGACCGCTACGAGGATGCGCGCGCGAAGGTTGCCCGCTTCATCAATGCACGGCGGCCCGAAGAGGTCGTGTTCACGAAGAACGCCACCGAGGCACTGAACCTCGTGGCCCGCAGCTGGGGCGGGGCGAACCTCGGCCCGGGCGATGCAGTGCTGCTCACCCACATGGAGCATCACGCCAACATCGTGCCCTGGCAGATGCTGGCCGCCGAGAAGGGCTTCGAGATCCGATGGGTCCCGCTGACCCACGATGGTCTGCTCGATCTCTCCGGTCTCGACCGCCTGCTGGACGGCGCGAAGGCGTTCTCGTTCACCGCGATGTCGAACGTGCTGGGCACGATCAACCCGGTCGCACAGCTTGTGGCTGCCGCGCACCGGCAGGGGGCCGTGGCGATCGTCGACGGATGCCAGTCGGTGCCGCACATGCCCACCGACGTGCGCGCGTGGGACGCCGACTTCCTCGCGTTCAGCAGCCACAAGATGGTCGGTCCGTCCGGCATCGGCATGCTGTGGGGCCGCGAGGAACTGCTGGATGCAATGCCCCCGTTCCTCGGCGGCGGCAACATGATCAGCGACGTGCGCCTCGAGGGTTTCGTGGCCGCGGAGCTTCCCGCCAAGTTCGAGGCCGGCACGCAGGCGGTCACCGAGGCCGTCGGTCTCGGTGCTGCGGTCGACTATCTCTCGGCACTCGGCATGGAGAACGTGCGTGCCCACGAGAAGCAGGTCACCCAACACGCTCTCGATGCGCTCGCGTGCCGCTTCGGCGATGACGTGACGGTGCACGGCAGCCGCGACCCCGAGGTACGCGGTGCCACCATCTCGTTCGCGTTCCGCGACGTGCACCCCCACGACGTGAGCCAGGTGCTCGACCAGCACAACGTGTGCGTGCGCGCCGGCCACCACTGCGCCAAGCCCCTCATGCGCCTGCTCGGTGCGAACGCCACGGTGCGTGCCAGCTTCTACCTGTACAACACCACCGAGGAGGCCGACGCCCTGTGCGACGCCCTCGCCGACACGGGCGCGTTCTTCGCCCCGTAACCTGACGGCACCCCACGGAGGACCCATCGCCATGCCCGGACTCGAAGACCTCTACCGCGAGATCATCCTCGACCACTACAAGAACCCGCGCAACCGCGGGACGCTGCCGCCACCCGCCGTGCGCAGTGAGGGCCACAACCCGCTGTGCGGCGACGAGATCGAGGTGTTCCTCCAGGTCGACAATGGTGTCATCAGCGACGTGCGCATCGGCGGCCAAGGCTGCTCGATCAGCCAGAGTTCGGCATCAATGATGAGCGCCGCCGTGAAGGGCAAGCCGATCGACGACGTGCGAGCGCTCGTGCGCCGGTTCCGTCACATGATGTCGGTCGAGGAGGAGGGCGAGCCCGACTCATCGGTGTCCCTCGGTGACCTCGAAGCCCTGCAGGGCGTGGTGAAGTTCCCCGTGCGCATCAAGTGCGCGGTGCTGGCGTGGAACACGCTCACCGACGCGCTCGATTCCGCCACGGCCTGACCCGACCTCCGCCACCGCGCCGCGGGTCGGCATTATCTTCGTGACCATGCATCCCCTCCGCACAGGTGCCCGCACGGTGGCAGCCGCGTTCTGCCTCTCGTTGCTGAACGGCGCCCCGACGCACGCCGAGTCGGGGTCCGACACCGTCCCGCCCGCGACGCCCGCCGAGACCGTGCCGACGACCACCACGGTGGCCACCCCACCGGTCACCGTCGCGCCACCGACGATGCCGGCGCGCAGGCCGCGCATGCGCATCGCGTCCGTGATCGTGGAACTCGACACCCAGACCGTGTTCGTGTACTCGCACTCCCGCCGCCTCATCACCTCGATCCCGGTGTCCACCGGTCTGCTCGACAGCACGCCGACCGGTTCGTTCAGGGTGTTCTCGAAGTCGGCGCAGACCTTCTACACGCCGAGCCCCGGCGAGAAGATGCGCTGGATGGTGCGCTTCACGAAGGGCCGCCAGGGCGGCAACATCGGCTTCCACGGCATCCCGTACCGGGTGACGGAGCAGGGCGAGGTGCCGTTCCCGACACCGATCGGCAGGGAACCCTCGTCCCACGGGTGCGTCCGCATGCGGGTGCCGGACGCCAAGTGGCTGTTCGACAACATCGACCTCGGCACCCCGGTGCGCGTGGTCCGCTCGCGCCGGGGCTGACCCATCGTTACACTCGCGCGGACAAGGGCCTCGCGCCCGCAGACGGCAGGGAGACACCATGACACGCGCCACCTTCACCTCGTTCCAGGAGTCGACCCAGGAGGAATGGGCCAACATCATGGTGTGCCTGCAGGAGACGCAGTCGCACGTGGCCGGACGCGTGCTGGAGCAGCTGCGCTACCTGGAGTCCGACTTCGGCGGGTTCCCGGTGAACCGCCTCGAGCACTGCCTCCAGACGGCGACGCGCGCCGAGCGCGACGGCCGCGACGAGGAGTACGTGCTGTGCGCGCTCATCCACGACATCGGTGACAACCTGGCACCGTTCAACCACCCCGAGATCGCGGCCGGCATCCTGAAGCCGGTGGTGTCGGAGAAGAACTGGTGGATGACGAAGAACCACGGCATCTTCCAGGGCTACTACTTCTGGCACCACATCGGTCTCGACCGCAACGCGCGTGACCAGTTCACGGGCCACGAGTGGTTCGACTACACCGCCGAGTTCTGCGAGATGTACGACTCCGTCGCGTTCGACCCCACGTATGAGAGTTTCGACCTCGCGCATTTCGAGCCGCTTGTGCACGACGCATTCAAGCCGAAGGTCCGCTGAGCAGACTCCGCCGAAGCGCCGCGGCCGCGGTGCAATTACGGAGTGTGTTCCCCTGCCGCGGCAGGTGCACCGCTAGGTTCGCCCGCGGAACCAGGGAGGCATCCATGAAAGTCACTCTTCTCGGCACCGGCAGCCCGCTGCCGAGTGCGACCTGCGCCGGACCCTCCACGCTCGTGCAGGCAGCCGGGCAGAACATCGTGGTCGACGCGGGCCGCGGCGTGATCATGCGGCTCGTGGGCGCGATGTGCCCGCCCCCGCTCGTGTCGGCCGTGCTGCTCACCCACCTGCACAGCGACCACATCTGCGACCTGAACGACATCGTCACGACCAGGTGGGTGGCCTCGCCCGCCGCGACACCCATCGAGGTGTACGGCCCCGTCGGCACGCAGCGCATGGTCGACGGCCTGCTCGCGATGCTGGCACTCGACGAGGGCTACCGGCTCGAGCACCACGACGACCTGCGCGCCGGAATCGGCATGAAGGTGAAGGTGACCGAGGTTGCGCCCGGCGATTCGTTTGCAATCGGTGACGTGAAGGTGTCGGTGCACCGCACCGACCACCGGCCGGTCGCGCCGACAGTGGGGTTCCGCATCGAGGCGGAGGGGCGCTCTGCCGCCCTCGCCGGCGACACCGTTCCCTGCGCGGAGCTCGACGAGATGTGCCGCGGCGCGGACGTGTACGTGCAGACCGTGCTGCGCGAGGACGTCGTGCGCCAGTTCGCGGCCCTCGTGCCGACCGGAGCACGGTTCCTCGACATCCTCGACTACCACTCCACCGTGGAGCAGGCGGGTCAAACCGCCGCGCGTGCAGGCGTGAGGACGCTGGTGCTCACCCACTTCGTGCCGGCGCTCCAGCCGGACCAGGAGGACGAATGGCGGGCGATGGCGGCGCAGCACTTCGCCGGCGAGATCGTGGTGGGGCCCGACCTCACCGCGGTGGAGTGCTGACGGCGACAGCAGAGGGTGCGAACCTCGACGCGGTGGCGAGCCACACACCGGCGGATCCCACCACAAGACCCGCCACCGTGAGCGCACCGACCTCCTCACCGAACAGCACCGCCGACTCGATGGTGCTGAGTGCGGGGGTGAGGAAGAAGAGACTGCTCACCTGGGAAGCGGCGCGGTTGCGCAGCAGCCACAGCATCGTGAGGATTGCCGCGATCGACAGCACCCCGACCGCCCACGCGAGTGCCCACCATGTGGAAGCGGTTGACCCAAACCTCCATCCCTCACCGGCGACAGCAGGCACGGCGAGCACCGCTGCGGTGGCGAGGTACTGCACGGCCGTGCCACGCAGCAGGGGTACCTGGCCCCCGTGGCGACGCTGCAGCAGGGTTCCCGCGCTCATGCCGGCGACCGCCACGGCCATGCCCGCGAGCGCATCCGCAGGAACCGACACACCGGTGCCGCCGCGTTCCGCCACCACGAACACCACGCCCGCGAAACCGAGCACAACGCCGGCCACGCGCACCGGACGCAGTGCCTCGCCGAGCACCACCCATGCGAGCAACGCCGTGAGGACCGGGTGCAGCGCCGCGATGAGTGCACTGATGCCCGACGGCATGCCGTGTTCGATGGCATAGAACACCCCGCCGAGATACATCGCATGGATGCCGACACCGACGAGGGCCTGGGTGCGGATTGCCCCACCGTCGAGAGAAGGTTCGTGCACCGCGCGTGAGACCACGGCGAGAACGACGGCCGCGACGAGCGTGCGCACCACGAGGAAACTGAACGCACCCGCATCGTCGGTTGCGTAGCGCGCCACCACGAAACCGGTGCTCCAGAGCACCACGAACAACGCGGGCGCGAGCCGTCTCATTCGGTCATGAAGGCGTGATGCACGAGAACCATGAGGTCCATCCACGCATCGCCGGGGGCGCGGTGCTCGTCGAGATCGCGGATGACACGTCCGAACGTGTTCACCTGGATGAACGATGCGACCTCCCGCGGGTCGACACCAGGGCGCAGGAAGCCCTTGTCCGCCCAGCGCTGCAGCGCGCCGGTGAGCTTGTCGTTCAGCTCGGTCTGCGTTGCGGTCAGCCGTGAACGCAGCTGTTTGCGGTAGCGACTCGCGGCCAGCACCATCACCCGGTTCCAGCGGGTGCTCTCCTGCTGCGCCGCGATGGCCTCGAGCAAGGGGCGCACGATCGCCCTGGCCTGCTCCTTCGTGGAGACACTGTCCATCGCCCCGACCGTGCGGTCGACGTTCCCGACGACCTCACGGAAGAAGATCTCCATGCTCGCGACCTCGACGAGTCCGTCGCGGTCGGTGAAGTGCAGGTACAACGAGCTCCGCGAGATTCCGGTCTTGTCGATGATGTGCTCGATACGGAAACCACGTTCACCGTTCGCGAGAAGCGACTCCACCGCTGCCTCGAGAACGGCATCGAGATCGGGCTCGCGTCTCGGGGAGCGCTGGCGGGGCTTTGTGTCCGGCACACAACCGATTGTACTGTTGTTCTTAGGTTCTGAAGGTATTTCAGCGCGTCGATGCGTGAGCGCCGGGGCTCACTTCATGCCGAGCCAGCGGCCGAGCTTGCGCTGGCGGCCCGAGCGGGTGAGCGGGATGCCGGTGGCCCGCGAGAGGCGACGCTTTGCCTGGGTGACACCCAACGCGCGCTTCCACGAGAACGTGAGTCCCGGTCCCAACTTCATGAGCGAACCGTACTCGCTAGCGTGACTCTATGGCGACAACGCGGATATCCGTCGAGGGCATGACCTGCCAGAACTGTGTGCGGCACGTGAAGGAAGCGATTGCCGAGGTGGCAGGCGTGGGTTCGGTCGAGGTCGACCTCGACTCCGCAAGCGCAACCGTCGCCTCCGATGCTGAACTTGACCTCGCGGCCGTGAGGCACGCCGTCGAGGAGGCCGGCTACAGCGTCCATGGCTGAGCACCTGCTCGAGCAGGTCACCCCCGACCAGTTCGCCCACATCGCGTCCCTCCGGAGCGCCGTCGAACTCGCCGACGGTCGCCCGATCGTGAGCACCGAGGACGAGATCGCCGAGGAGTGGGTGCTGCCGTATGTCGACCTCGCACGCGACGTGCGCGTCGTGCGGGTGGACGGACGCCCGGTGGGCAACGTGTTCACGTACTTCCTCGACTCCGAGGAGAAGGAGCTGCGCTGCTACGTGTTCGGCGGCGTTCACCCCGAACACAGGGGCTGCGGCATGGGCCGCGTGCTCATGGAATGGGGGGTGGGCCACGCACGCGCATTGCTCGAGGCGAGGCAGTCGACATTGCCGAAGTTCGTCCGGGCCGAGGCACTCGCAGAAGGCGACTCCACTTGGCGGCTGTGCATGCGGTTCGGCATGGAACCGGTCCGTTGGTTCGCTGACCTCCACCGGCCGACGGCACCTCCGCTGTCGCTGCCGCCTCCCGTCGGCTTCCGCGTCGTGCCGTGGGACGGTGCCCGCACCGCAGAGCTGCTGGCGGTGAAGAACTCGGCGTTCCGCGACCACTGGGGCAGCACGCCGACCTCCCCCGAGGGCTGGGAGCAGATGACGGCCGGCTGGGGCTCGAGCACACAGTCATCGTTCATGGCGCTCGACGACGGCGGGAGCATCATCGGTCTCCTGCTCTCCCACAGATACGAGAGCGACGACGAGGTGGTCGGCAGCCGGTACGGATGGATCGACGAGCTCGCGACACTCCGGGAATGGCGAGGCCGCGGCGTGGCATCACACCTGATCATGCATGCGCTCAACGAGTACGACCGCCGCGGCTGGACCCATGCCGCCCTCGGCGTGGACACCGACAACCCCACCGGCGCGCACGGGCTGTACACATCGCTCGGTTTCACGCACTGGCGTGGGCAGGTGATCCTCGAGATCGCGGTCTGACCGGCCAGTCCGGACCCGGGCGCTCAGACGAAACGGGCGAACTGGTCGAACGGCATCCGCTCCGAGCGCAGCCTGTTGACGGTGGCTGATTCGTCGGCGTGCCCCACCGCCACGGCGCAGAACAGCATCTCGTTGTCTGGTGCACCCACGAAGTCACCCACTGCGCGCGGCCGCAGCGACCAGTACTCCTGCGGGCAGGTGGCGAGGCCCCGCTCGACGGCAAGCAGCATGAAGGTCTGCAGGTACATGCCGAGGTCCGACCACTGCGGCCGGTCCATCTGGCGGTCGACGAAGCAGAAGATCGCGGCCGGCGCGTCGAAGAACACGTTGTTGCGCGCGACCTGACGCAGTCGGCCCGCCTTGTCGTCACGCGGGATGCCGAGCAGGTCGTACATCTGCTCGCCGAGAGCGAAGCGGTTCGTGCGGTAGGGCTCGGTGAGACCGGCCGGGTACATCGGATACTCGGCCTCCTCCACCGCGGGCTTGTCCTCGAGATAGGCGAGGAACCTCGTCATGCTGTCGCCGTTCAGGGCGTAGATGCGCCACGGCTGCACGTTCCCCCCGCTCGGGGCGCGCGCTGCATCCACGATGAGGCCCCGCAGCACGTCGTCGGGTACCGGTTCGTCCGCGAACTGCCGCACTGACATCCGCTTGTTCACCGCATCGATCACATCCATGCGCGTGACCGTACTTCGGGGCAGCGCAGGAGATTGAACCGGGGTGGCTACCCGAAGGCCACGGCTGCAGCTGAAGCGGCGATACTCGCGATCTGCACCCATGCCAACCTTCGCGAATAGGTGATTGCTCGGCGGTAATGGTCGTACTTCGCCCCCATGAGGAAGACCAGAGTTGTCTGCATCGCGAGGAGATTCTCCAGTCGCCCCTCGGCCCCGAGGTCTCTCAAGGCAGCGATGTGGTCATGGGGACTGCGCTTCCACGGGGTCGACCGTTGATTCCGACCTGTCTCCTTGGCGGGCCAGACAACGTAGTTCTCGGGCAACGTGTAACCCGCCTTCCCCACCGGTGTCGCACCCTTGGGGTTCAGGATCTTCAGTGCGATGAGAACTATTCCGGCGCTCACCGCGAGAGCTGCTGTCAGCAGCGGAAGCACTACCCATGAAACCCACTCGGCACGCTGGCCTCCACTCGGGACCTCGAGAGCCTTCAGGCCAAACGTGACTGATGCTGCCGCGAGCGCGAGAGTGAGACCGATGAGGATGTTGCCCTTGTTGTCGACCGTTGTGATGCGGTCCTCCAACTGGAGCACAGAGGACCAGAGAAACCTCATCTGGGCTTCGTCTTCCTTCATCGGATCACCCATGCCCCAGTGTCGCAGACTTGTGACTACTCGCCGGTCTCGCCGTCGAGGGCCTCACGCAGCAGGTCCGCATGTCCGTTGTGGCGCGCGTACTCCTCGATCATGTGCACGAGGATCCACCGCAGGCTCGGTGCCTCGCCGCTGTCCCACCCGCGCACGGCGTTCGTCCAGAGGTCACCCTGGGCCAGCACCTCCGACACGTTCGCCCGCGATGCGGCGCAGGAATCCGACCACAGCGCGCGGAGCTGCTCCGGTGTGTCGGAGGCGGCGGATGTCCACTCCCAGTCCCGGTCGGCCGACCAATCGACCGACAGCCACAACGACGCACGGTCACGGCCGAGGAGGAAGTGCGAGAACCAGTGGTCCTCCACCCAGGCCATGTGCTTGAGGATTCCGCCGAGAGTCATGGTGGATGCTGTGGTGCGCGCGGACATCCCGGCTGCATCGAGCCCTCCTGTCTTCCACCCGAGGGTCGCACGTTGGTAGTCGAGAAAGCCGAGCAGTGTCTCGGTCTCCCCCACGTTCGGCTCCGGCTCCGGCCGGCCCGCGTCGTCGATCACCGGCTCTCCGTCGAGCGGACCGCGGTTGCGGCGCAGGATGAGGCAGAACTCGTTCCCCTCTGGGTCGTGCATCACCTGGAACCAGCCGGTGGGCTCCTCCACCACGGTTCCCGACCGTGTCGCGCCGAGATCCTCGGCAGCAGATGCTGCGATGTCGATGCTTGCCACATCCACGTCCATGTGGATCCGGTTCTTGGTCTGCTTTGCCTCGGGGACACGCTGGAAACCCAGGTAGTGGAGGCCGGGCACACCACGGATCGACACCCAATCGTCCGACGCCGACTCGCGGAGGATGCGTCCCCCGAGCATCGCTGCCCAGAACGTGGCGAGCCGCGCAGGGTCGCTGCAGTCGATGACGTTGCTGATGAAGCGAGCAACCGGTTGGTTCACAGCCACACCGTAGACATTCCGTACTGCATCGGTCGATGATGCCGCGGCAGTTACTGTCGGAGACATGGCGGGACAACAGACGGGAATGGGCCGCGGCAAGACATACCCCGCATCTGCCGCACGGCACCTGCTGAACCCCTTGCGCCGGCTTGTGCAGCCGCCGTCGCGGGTCGTGCGCAGGATGTCTGTGGCCCCTGATGACCGCGTGCTGGAGCTCGGGTGCGGGCCGGGGTGGTTCAGCCCCGCACTCGCCACCGCTGTTCCCCGCGGGTCACTGACACTGTGCGATGTGCAGCCGGGGATGCTCGCCATCGCAGCGGAACGCACGTCGCAGTTCGCACACGTGAAATGCGTGACTGCCGACGCCGGCGACCTGCCGTTCGCTGACGCATCGTTCGACGCGGTACTTCTCGCCACAGTGATTGGCGAGACCGCGGACCCCATGGGATGCATGCTCGAAGTTGCGCGTGTTCTCGCACCGTCCGGCGTGATGACGGTGTGCGAGACCCGGCGTGACAGCGATTTCACTCGCTTCGCCGACCTCGTCGAACTTGCGGGCGCAGTGGGTCTGCAGCCGGCGGGACGCCACGGCCCCCCGTGGGAGTACACCGCCCGGTTCATCACACTCTGATCACCTGCCCTCAAGCGAACGTGGCGACACACGCGCTCTGCACGGTGTGCGCGGATGATCAAGTACATCGGTTCGAATCGACGGCTCGTGCCGGTGCTCGGGGACCTCTTCAACAAGTCCGGCGCCCGCACCGCACTCGATCTGTTCACGGGCACCACCCGGGTGGCACAGGAGTTCAAGCGTCGCGGTGGCCTGGTGACAGCAGTCGACCTGGCCCGTTACTCCAAGGTGTTCGCCGACTGCTGGATCACCACCGATGCAGACAGCGTCGACACCGCCGAACTGATCGATGTCTCAGGCACGACCCCGAGTGACCCGGCATCGTCGGTGAAGATGGACCTGAGGTCGCCTGGATGGTCGACCACCAGGTAGCGGTCGGGCGGGAGAATGGCCTGTGGTGCTGCGACGAAGTTGTTCTCCGACACCTAGAACGTGCGGTCGTGACCCGGCTGGCGCGAGCGCGCCGACAGCTTCTTCGCGTTCATTCCCTTGCCGTCGGCCATCGTCCGCCCCCGCCTCTTTCTGCAACGTCCCGAATGCGAGACGCTACTGACTGAGTGAGCCGCCGACGGGGTGTCCCGAGACCGATTTCCCTTGTCCCAGTTGGATTTTCTATTCCCGACTAATCTGGTCATGATTATCGGGATTCATTCACCGACCCCCAGGAGAAACCCATGTCCGTCCTTCCCGAAGTCCTCGCCGCAAATGCCGACTACGTCGCATCGTTCGGCGACAGAGGCTCGCTTGCACTGCCCCCGGCACGACGCTTCGCGATCCTCACCTGCATGGACGCCCGGCTCGACCCTGCCAAG
>JBJTBF010000008.1:0-32716 GCA_046091145.1 Acidimicrobiales bacterium
GGAGTCTGGGCCGTGTCTCAGTCCCAGTGTGGCTGATCATCCTCTCAGACCAGCTACCCGTCGAAGCCTTGGTGAGCCGTTACCTCCCCAACAAGCTGATAGGCCGCGAGACCGTCCCGATCCGGTAGCCCTTTCGTCATCGCCCCATGCGAGGCAACGACGGCATTCGGTATTAGCAGTCGTTTCCAACTGTTATCCCAAAGACCGGGGTTGGTTTCTCACGTGATACTCACCCGTTCGCCACTAGGTCTTCCGCAGTATTGCTACTGCATGGACCTCGTTCGACTTGCAAGTGTTAAGCACGCCGCCAGCGTTCGTCCTGAGCCAGGATCAAACTCTCCGTCAAGAACTCGACCGGCGAACCGGTCTTCGTTCGGGAAAGTCCCGGGCGGCCGGGGGGAAATATCCCCGGTGGCGCCCGTATCTGACTTTGTTTTGTTTTTGTCGGGCCGGATGGGAATCCGACCCTGAATTGACAAGCGAGTCATCGGCAAGCCGATTCCTCGCCCGCACTGGCGTTCAGTCTTCTCTTCTGTTTTCAAGGAGCTCATCGCTCCGGCATGTGCCTTCCAGCAGTGATGCCGAACCCCGAACACGGCGAACCGCTCACGGGGACGAGTCGCCATGCTAACGGACGGAGTGCACCCCGACAACGCGCACTTTCAATGGCAAGGGTGCCGGTTGGCCTGTGGACAAGCCCCCGTCAGGGTCGGTCGACGCGGTCGCGATCAGGCCAGGTCGAGGAGGTGATAGGTGGTCTTGCCCCGCCGCACCAGAACCCATCTGTCGTGAAGGAGCCCCCCGGCCGCGAGGGTCTCCCCTGCACCCAGGACCTGCCCGTTCACCCTGACTCCCTTTTGTTCCACGGCTCGGCGCGCCTCCGAGGTGCTCGAGACGACACCGGAACGCGCCAGCAGACCGAACACGTCTGCGAGGTCGGCACGGGTCACCTTGGTGGACGGCACCTCGGCGGCCACGACCGCGAGCGCCGCAGAGGACGCCCCCGTGGGGTCACCGCCGAAGAGGACGTCGGCGGCGGCTTCCGCGTCGGCGGCGGCGGCAGGTCCATGCACGATGCCTGTCATTTCGGCGGCGAGCGCGCGCTGGGCTGCCCGACGGCCGGGATCGGCCGAATGCCGTGCGATCAGATCGTTCGACTCCGCGAGCGGTGCAAGGGAGAACTGCGGCAGGTATCGCACCACCTCGTCATCGTTCAGGTTCACCCAGAACTGACGGAACTGGTACGGCGAGGTGCGTGAGGGGTCGAGCCACACCGCACCGTCAGCGGTCTTGCCGAACTTCGTGCCGTCGCTCTTCGTGACGAGCGGCCATGTGAGCCCGTGAGCCTGCCGCCCGAGAGTGCGACGGATGAGGTCGATGCCGGCGGTGATGTTGCCCCACTGGTCGCTGCCACCCATCTGCAGCTCGACACCGTGCGCCGCACAGAGATGGCGGAAGTCGTTCGCCTGCAGGAGCACGTAGCTGAACTCCGTGTAGGACAGACCGTTCTCCGAGGAGAGGCGGTTCTTCACCGACTCCTTCGCCATCATCTGGTTCACGGTGATGTGCTTTCCGACGTCGCGGAGGAAATCGAGAGCAGTGATGCCCGCAGTCCAATCGGCGTTGTTCACAAGGACCGCACCGGCGGAGAAATCGAGGATCTTCTCGAGCTGTTGCTTGATGCAGGAGACGTTGTGCTCCAGTGTCTCGCGGTCGAGAAGATTGCGCTCGTCACTTCGACCGGACGGGTCGCCCACCATCCCCGTGGCGCCGCCGGCCAGGGGGAACGGTCTGTGTCCGGCCAGCTGGAACCGCCGCAGCATCAACTGGCCGAGCAGATGGCCCACGTGCAGGGAGTCTGCGGTGGGGTCAAAGCCCACGTACACGGAGACCGGGGAGGCATCCAGTCTCGCCCCGAGCACCGCACGGTCCGTGGAGTCATGCAGCAACCCGCGCGTCGCGAGTTCATCGAGAAGACGGGGCGTCGGCACGGAACCATGTTGGCACGGCGGACCCCACCGCACGCGTGCTATTGTGTGACCGTCGCCGCGACTGACCCCATGCACGAAGCCCTGCAGTTGCAGTCCGTCGGCTGCGCGAGTCTCGGGTCAACGCTGTATTCGGACCTCATCGAGGGTCTGGCTGCTGACTATGTTGCGGGCGGCATCACACGCACACTCCTCGAAGGTGCCAGCGACCGGCCCGTGCACGATGCGACGCCGTTGCGACTGCTGGGAGCACTCCACCGGCTCGCCCTCACGGGCGCGGAGCCCGGGGTTGCACGGCACTTCCCCACCACCGGCGGGGTCCGCGGTGAGGACTTGGTCGCCGACTGCCTCTCTGCTCTGGCGAGGCATTGCGCATACGTGAGAACTGCACTTTCCGAGCAGGTGCAGACCAACGAGGTCGCGCGGTCGATCGTGCCGCTCGTGCTCGGGCGTTGGCTCGCGTCCCTCGGAGTCGGCACCTACACGCACCTCGAGGTCGGCGCGAGCGCGGGACTCAACCTGAACTTCACGCACTACTGCGCGGATGACGGCGGTGTCGTCATGGGTGAACCCGCGTCCGCGGTTCGGTTCGGGTCCGAGTGGTTCGCCCACATTCCGTCCCTGCCGCCTGCTGCGTCCGTGCCCTCAGCGGTGCGGGGCGCGGATCCGCACCCGGTGGACATCCGAACGGAAGCCGGCCGCATCCGTCTGCTGTCGTTCATCTGGCCGGACCAGACCGAACGTTTCGACCGCGTACGTGCAGCGCTCACCGTCGCGGAGACCCACCGACCACAGGTCAGCCGCGCGTCAGCAGATGCGTGGCTCGCCGCCGTACTGCCGCGGCTGCGCTCGACACCGACGATGGTGTTCCACTCGATCGTGTGGCAGTACCTCGGAGCGACGGTGCAGGACTCGATGCGGGCAACCCTGGATGACGAGGGATCGCGCCGATCGAAGGATGCGCCACTCGTGTGGGCACGCATGGAGCCGGCGGGGTCAGTGGCCGATGTGCGCGCGACCGTGTGGCGCGGCGACGCGCCGGAGGAGTACGTGCTGGCGGAGATCGGGTACCACGGGCGCGACCTCAGGTGGGTCGCCTAGAACCCGCGTTCCAGTGCTCGCTTCACGAACGCGGGGACCGGTACCGGTTTCGGCGCCCCCGGCGTGGTGCTCACATAGGTGATCGTGCACTCGAACACGGCCTCACCGGCGACGCTCATCTCGACCGACACGTCGAACGACGTGTTCCCCCACCGGGTCACCGAACATGCAGCATCGATGACGTCGCCGTACACCGCCCCCCTGTGCCAGGTGCCGCTCGCGGTCTTCAGCATGAAGTCGAATCCCTCACCGGCGAGGTCGATGTCACCTGCCCCTGTCCCCTTCTCGGCGGCAATCGCCGCACGCATCCACTGGGCGACTGCGTCGTCCGCGTACATCCAGTAGTTCGCGTTGAACACGACCTTCTGCATGTCGCATTCGTGGTAACGCACCCTCACGTGCTCGACGTATCTCACCGGAACCTCCCGCCGATACGGCTGGTCTCCTGCGCGAGAAGACGCGCCTGCGCAACGGCCGTTGCCGGTCCGGGGCCACCGGGAGAGGTGCGCCGGCGGATGGCGGCCCCTGGGTCAAAGAGAGCAGCCGCCTCCGGTCCGAGACGGGGGTCAGCCGCCACGGCGGCGGCGAGCGATGCACCGGAGTCGAGCGAGGTGCGCACGAGTTCCCCCACCACCGCATGCGCCTCACGGAACGGTGTGCCGCGCTCCACCAACCACTCGGCGATGTCGGTCGCCACCAATGATTCCGCCGATGCGGCGACAGCCATCTTCCCGGTGCGGAACCTCGTGGTCGAGACCATGCCGGTGAGAGCAGAGAGCCCCAGGCGCACCTGCTCCACGGAGTCGAACAGGGGCTCCTTGTCCTCCTGCAGGTCACGGTTGTAGGCGAGCGGCAGGCCCTTCAGGGTGGAAAGCAGACCTGTGAGATTGCCGATAAGGCGTCCTGACTTGCCGCGAGCGAGCTCGGCAATGTCGGGGTTCTTCTTCTGCGGCATCATCGACGAGCCCGTGGAGTACCCGTCGTCGAGGTCCACGAAGCCGAACTCCTCCGACGACCACAGCACCCACTCCTCGCCGATGCGGGACAGATGCACCCCCACCAGTGCCAGCGCGAAGAGATGTTCGGCCACGTGGTCCCGGTCGCTCACCGCGTCGAGCGAGTTGGCAAAGGGACGCGAGAAACCGAGGAGCCGCGAGGTCATCGCCGGGTCGATCGGCAACGAGGAACCAGCGAGTGCACCCGCGCCGAGGGGGGACACGTCGGACCGCTCGAGTGCGTCCGCGATGCGGTCGGCATCACGCAGCAATGCCCACGCATGGGCCCTGAGATGATGCGAGAGAAGGACCGGCTGTGCCCTCTGCATGTGGGTGTAACCGGGAAGCACGACCGGATCCACCGCGGTGTCGAGGTCGTCCGCCCGGGACGACAGCACGGCAACGAGGTCGAGCACGGCGGCGGCCACCGCAGACATCTCGCGCCTGCACCACAGCCGGAGGGCCGTGGCCACCTGGTCGTTGCGTGACCGCCCCGTGTGCAGGCGTGCACCGGGCTCACCCGCGATCTGCGTGACCCGCCGTTCGATGGCGGTGTGGATGTCCTCATCCGACCCGGCGAACACGAAGGACCCGTCGCTCATCTCACGGTGCACAACGACAAGTGCGTCGACCACTGCGTCTGCATCAGCCGCCGACATGAGGCCGACCTCCGCGAGCATCCGCACGTGGGCCGTCGAGCCCTCGATGTCATCGGCCCACAGTCGGCGGTCGAAGCCGATGCTCGCCGTGAAGGCCATCAGTTCCGCTCCCGGACCGGACGCGAAACGCCCGTGCCACAGGGCCGCCCCTCCCGACACCCGCTCCGGTCCGTTCTTCTCAACCACGACGCTGGCCTCCCGTGCTCAGGCCGGCGAGTGACCGCAACTGGTGTGCGAGTTCCGTCCCGCCGAGGGACTCCGATGCGACGCACAGCACCGTGTCGTCGCCGGCGACGGTGCCGATGAGACCGTCCATGCCGCTGCGGTCGAGCGCAGATGCGACGACATGCGCGCACCCGGGCGGGGTCCGCACGACGACCAGCGGTCCGCTGCACGTCACCTCGGCCACCCACTCTGCGACCACGCGGCGCAACTGGTCACTCGGGGCGATGCGGTCAGGTTCGTAGTCCGGGATCGCATACCGCGAGTCACCACCTGCGACGCGCACCTTGACCGCGCCGAGCTCCTCCAGGTCGCGCGACAGAGTGGCCTGCGTGGCATCGAGTCCCTGCTCGGCGAGGAGTCGCTGCAGCTGCGGCTGGCTCGACACCTCTTCCGACGCAATGATGCGCGCGACCATCTGCTGACGTTGCTTCTTGCTGCTCATTGCTGCTGCCTCCTCATGACGAGGCCTCCATCAGGAACGTGAGCACACCGCGGGCTGCGGTGAGCCGGTGGTGGCCCTGGGCGATGACGAGACTCGCGGCACCGTCGAAGACCTCCGCCGAGACCTCCTCGCCCCTGTGGGCGGGCATGCAGTGCATGAAGTGTGCGCCATCTGCGGCCCGAGCCATCAGCGTGTCGTCCACGATGTAGGGGGCGAACACCGAGCGACGCTCGAGGGTCTCGGTCTCCTGCCCCATCGACACCCAGGTGTCGGTGTGCACGACGTGCGCGCCGGCAACAGCGACGGCGGGGTCCCTGTCTGCGGTCACACGCGGAGCAATCGCTGACAACCGTTCGAGCTCCGCGTCGGTCGGCGCATGACCGTCCGGGCACCCGAACGACATCGAGCCCCCCAGCATCAGCACGGCCTCGGCCAGCGAGCGGGCAACGTTGTTGTAATCCCCCACCCATGCAACCCGCAGGTCGTCGACCGGTCCCGCGTGCTCACGCATGGTGATCACATCTGCGACGGCCTGCAGAGGGTGGCTGAGGTCGGACAACATGTTCACGACCGGAACGGTCGAGCACGCCGCCATCCGGGCGACCGTGGAATGGTCGAACACCCGTGCAGCGAGGACCGCGTGGTATCCCGCCATGATGCGCGTGACATCCTCGACCGTCTCACGCGTGTCGAGACCGATCTCCTCGCCGCGGGTGTACACCGGGTGTCCACCGAGCTGGACAACCGCCATCTCCATCGAATGGCGGGTGCGGTTCGAGGGCTTCTCGAAGATGAGCGCCGCACCGAGACCGGCGAGAACCGGCCTCGGAGGCGCAACCGACAGCGCCATCACATGGCGCAGTTCGCCCGCCGAGAGGTCGGTGATTTCGAGCAGGTGCCTGGTCATGGGTTCACCGTCACGCCAGTACCTGCGAGATGACCGCGCACGCCTCGTCGATCTCCGCGTCCGACACCGTCAGCGGTGGTGCCATCCGGATGGTTGTCGCATTCACCGCATTCACGATGAGACCGGCCGAGAGGGCATCTGCCGCCACGACGTTCGCATCCTTGCCCTCCACGAGGGCCGCACCGAGCAACAGGCCCTCACCGCGAACGTGGTCGATCCCGCGCACACCCTCGAGCCTGGACCTGATGCGTGCACCCGCTCGAACAGCGAGTGCACACGCATCGATGCGCTCCATCTCGTCGATGACGGCGTTCACCGCAGCCGTCGCGAGTGCGGTCCCGCTGTAGGTGGAACCGTGGTCACCGGGAGCCATGACAGCGGCGACATCCGTCCGGGCCCACACCGCGCCGACAGGCATGCCGTTCCCCATCCCCTTGGCGAAGGTCACGACGTCGGGTGCGATGCCCGAGTGCTCGAACCCGAACCAGCGACCGGTCCTGCAGAAGCCGGTCTGCACCTCGTCGACCATCAGCAACATCCGGCGCTCTGCACAGAGGTCCTGCACGGCGCGCAGGTACGTGGGATCCGCAGGGATCACACCCCCCTCACCCTGGATCGGCTCCAGCATCACTGCCGACACCGTGGGGTCGACCGTGGCACGCAGGGCGTCGATGTCCCCGTACGGGACGTACATGAACCCCTCGGGCATCGGTTGGAACACCTCGTGCTTCGTCGGCTGACCGGTGAGCGCGAGTGCGCCGAGGGTGCGGCCGTGGAAACTTCCGTAGGCACTCACTATGCGGTGACGACCGCGTCCCCCGTGCTTGCGGGCGATCTTGATCGCCGCCTCGTTCGCCTCGGCCCCGGAGTTGCAGAAGAACACCTGCCCTTGACCGGCTCCTGCAGACTCCATCAGCGACGAGATGCGCAACGCAGCCCGCGTTGCAACCGGGTTCGCGAAGAAGTTCGACACATGCACCAGGGTTGCCGCCTGCAGGGCGATGGCATCGGTTACCGCCGGGTTGCAGTGCCCGAGGGACACGACGGCGATGCCGGCGAGGAAGTCGAGATACCGGCGACCGTCACTGGCCCAGACCTCGGTTCCGAAAGCCCGTTCGATGAAGAGCTTCGGGGCACCGAACACGGGGATGAACGGGCACGACCCGCGGCCGGCCAGCACCTCCGCCGGAACGGCATCGTCTGCGAAGACATGTCTCACTGGTGACCTCCCGTGATCATCGTGCCGACACCGCTGTCGGTGAAGAGCTCGAGCAGCAGTGCATGGGGCACCCGACCGTCGAGGATGTGGGCACTCTTCACGCCACCACGCACTGCCTGAATGCAGCTCTCGACCTTCGGGATCATGCCGCCCGCAACGGTGCCGTCCGCGATGAGTGCCTCGGCCTCTGCGACCGTCGCACGGTGGATGAGACTTGCGGGATCCGCGACGTCGCGGCGCAGGCCCGCCACGTCGGTGAGATAGATGACCTTCTCCGCCCCGACAGCCTCGGCGATCGCCCCGGCAGCTGTGTCCGCGTTGATGTTCAGGGCCTGACCTGATGCATCAACACCGACAGTGGACACGACCGGCACGAATCCGTCGTTCAACAGCCCCTCGAGGAGGCCAGGCCGCACACGTGCAACGTCGCCGACGAACCCGAGCGCGGGGTCGCGTCGTTCGGCCATGATCATCCGTCCGTCCTCGCCCGAGAGCCCGACGGCGATGTGCCCGTGCATGTTCACCGCGCCGACGATGCGTGGGTTGACGTCACCGTTCAGCACCATCCTCACGACGTCGAGGGTCGGGCCGTCCGTCACCCTGAGGCCGTTCAGGAAGCCGGTCTCGATACCGAGGCGGTCGAGCATGGCCGAGATCTGCGGGCCGCCGCCGTGCACCACCACCGGACGGATGCCGACAGTGTGCATGAGCACGATGTCCTCCGCGAAGAGCGACAGTGCGTCCTCCTCCGAGGCCCCGGCGAGGGCGTTGCCACCGTACTTCACCACGACCGTGCGCCCCGAGAAACGCCGGATGTACGGCAGAGCCTCGACCAGAACGTCGGCCGTCGTGCCGCTCACGGGTACATCCCCACTGTCGGCAGACCGGCCGCCTCGGGCAGGCCGAGCGCAACGTTCGCAGACTGGACTGCGCCACCCGAGGCACCCTTCGTGAGGTTGTCCTCCGCTGCGAGCACTATGACCGTCCCCGTCCGCTCGTCGAAACGGGCGGTGATGTGCACCGAGTTCGATCCGAGGGTCGCCTTCGTCCCGGGGACGCCCTTGCCCACCACGACGAACTGTTCGTCTGCATAGAACTTCGCGAGTGCCGCGAGCAATGACGCGGTCGTCACCTTCGTGGCGGGCTTCGCGTAGCAGGTGGCGAGGATTCCCCTGTTCATCGGCGCGAGGTGCGGCGTGAAGAGGACCCCGGCGCCGAGGTTCGCCTCGATCTCGGGCGTGTGCCGGTGGTCGAGGAGGCCGTACGCACTGAAGTCCTCGTCGACGGCACAGAACATCGAACCCGGCTTGGCCGCGCGACCCGCCCCGCTCACGCCGGAGGCCGCATCCACGATGATTCCCGAGTTCTCGACCAGCCCGGCGCGCAACAGTGGCGCGAGGGCGAGCGTCGCGGCCGTCACGTAGCAACCGGGCGTTGCGATCAGTGTGGCACCGCGCAGTTCCTCCCTGTGGAGCTCGGGCAGGCCGTACACGGCACGCGCGAGCTCGGCCGGCTGGGTGTGCTCGAAGCCGTACCACTTCGGGTACAGCGACGCGTCCTTCAACCGGTACGCGGCCGACAGGTCGACGATGCAGCCGACCCTGCTCTTGATCTGCGGGACGATCTCCATCGAAGCCTCGTGCGGCAGGCCGAGAAACACGAGGTCGAGGCCGTCAAGCATGCCGGGGTCGAACTCCGAGAAGACGAGGTTCGGGTATGCCCCGGACAACGAGGGGTACAGCGAGGCCGCCAGGGTGCCGGCCTGGGTGTCACCGGTGGCGACCACCACCTCCATGTGCGGGTGGCCAGCCAGGAGTCGCAGAAGTTCGGCACCCGTGTACCCCGATGCCCCGATGATGCCCACTCGTGTCATAGATGCATTACCATACATCCTGATGAATGATTATGCAAGTATTCCTGTGGGAGCGGGAGCGCTGCTCGTTGCCGCGCCATCCATCGTTGACCCGAACTTCACCCGCACCGTCGTGCAGATTCTCCGTCACGATCCCGAAGACGGGACATTGGGAGTCATCATCAACCGGCCCGGTGGCCGCAAGGAACAGGCTCTCGTCGGGGCGCTCGGCGAGTGGCTGTCGGAGTCTGCTCCCCCGCATGATGTCTTCGAGGGCGGTCCCGTGTCGCCCGATTCGTTCCTGTGCCTCACAGCGGCCGGCGACGGTGTGAGATCCGTCGATCTCACGGGTGAGTCGCCCGCAGACATCGGCGCGCCGTGGAGGGTGTTCCGCGGGTACTCGGGCTGGGCACCCGGTCAACTCGACGAGGAGATCGACGGCGCCGGCTGGTACGTGGTCCCCTCGGAACCCGCCGATCTCTTCGATCCGGCCCCGCTCGCACTGTGGCGCACGGTTCTCGCCCGTCAGGACGCCACGCTCCGGCGGTTCGCCGACTTCCCGGAGGACCCAAGCGTCAACTGACGCGGACGGCCGGGACAGCCGCGTTCAGCCGCGCAGTTCGGCGCCGAGTGCCGCCGCGGCCTTGTCGCAGGCCTCCCGCACTTCAGCCACCATCTCGTCGGACACCGTCGAAGAACCGTCCTGCAGTCGGAGACGGAACGCGAGGCTGCGCGAACCCACGGGAACCCCGCCACCGCGGTAGGTGTCGAACAGTTCGAGCGACACCAGGCGCTTGCCCGTCGCCTGCCGCAGGGCCCTGTGCAGATCGACAGCGGGCACGGAGTCCGGCACCACGAACGCGAGGTCGAGGTCGCTCGAAGGGAGACGGTTCAACGCACGGGCCTGCTGTGGCTTCGGCAGCTCGTTCAGAAGCACCGAGAGGTCGACCTCGAGGATCGCGACGCGTCCCTCGATACCGAGATGATCGAGCACTTCGGGGTGAACCTCCCCGACCGCACCGATGGACCGTTTCCCTCGTGCGAGCGTGGCGGAGCGCGTCGGATGCAGCCCGGCCGGGACACGTGACTGGTCGAGTTGCGCGCCGACGGACAGTGCATCACTCACCGCCGACCACACGCCGAGTGCGGTACCCGCATCAGCACCGGCAATCACGACACCGAGATGCTCCGCCTCGTCCGGCAGGGGGCCCTTCCCCGGTGGGTAGACGTGGCCCGTCTCGAACAGTGCGACCCGTGGGGCACGGTGGGACTGGTTGTACCTCACCGTGCGCAGGAGACCCGGCCGCAGTGAGGTGCGCAGCACGGACTCCTCGGCCACGAGTGGGTTCGCGATGCGCAGGTGAGACATGCCGACGAGACCCACAGCATCCAGGTCGCCGGGCGCGAGGAACGGCATCGGCATGACCTCGTCGAGGCCGAGGCCAACGAGCACCCGGCGAAGTTCCCTGCGCCTCTGCTGCATGCCGGTCAGGTGGCCGTGCACCGCCGATTTCGGCACGAGCTTGCCGAGCGCTTCGTAGCCGTGATGGCGCGCGATCTCCTCGACGATGTCGATCTCCTCGGTGCAGTCAGGTCTCCAGCCGGGAACCGTGACTGTCGCCCCTTCAGCGCCGGGCACGACGCCGAACCCCAGGGGCGAGAGGAGCCTTGCCATCTCCGGGCCGTCGGGCGAGATGCCGAGTGACCGGCGGACACGATCGGTGCGCACCGCAATCGTCGCGGGCGTCGGCAGTGACGGGGTTTCGACCCGGGATGCCCCGGCGTGCAGGGTGACCGCCGGGCATGTCTCGGCGAGGATCGTCAAGAACCTCTGCACCGCAACCGGAACACCGTCAGGGTCGATTCCTCTCTCGAAGCGCACAGAGGCCTCGCTGCGCAGGCTCAGGCGGTTCACCGAGAAGCGCACCGGGTCGGGCGCGAACCACGCGGCCTCGAGCGCCAGGCGGGACGTGGAGTCGGTGACCTCGCTGTGGAGACCGCCCATGATTCCCGCGAGACCGACCGGTTCACCGGTCGACCCGTTGCAGATGAGAAGGTCCTCCGACGTGAGGGCCCTGTCGTTTCCGTCGAGCGTGACGAGCCGTTCACCATCGCGTGCGAGCCGTACATCAAAGCCACCCACCACGTCGAGGTCATAGGCGTGGTTCGGCTGGTTCACCTCCAGCATCACGAGGTTCGAGGCGTCGACGACGTTGTTGATCGGGCGCATGCCGAGCCGCGAGAGCCGACCGGCGACCCACGCAGGGGACGGCCCGACCTTCACACCCGAGATCGCCGCCGACGAGAACATGCCGCAACGCTCTCCCGCAGTGACCGTGACAGGCACCTTCAGTTCCGGGCCGACGGACACCGCCGCAACGCGTGGCCCGCGGAGTTCGCAACCGAAGTGGGCCGCCAGGTCGCGCGCAATCCCAAGGTGACCCCAACAGTCAGGACGGTTCCGCGTGAGGTCGAGATCGAACACGATGTCGGGCTCGATGCCGAGTGCCGTGAACGGGTCGACACCGAGTGCGGTGGCGACCGGGAGTACCAGCAAGCCCGATGCCTCGTCTGAGATGCCCAGCTCGACCGGCGAGCACAACATTCCCTCGGAGTCGATGCCGAGGATTCCCCGGCGCGAGATCTCACGGCCGTCGGGCATGACCGTTCCGAGTGTCGCGAGCGGCACCACGTCGCCAGGACCCATGTTCGTGGCCCCGCACCACACGTGCCGTTCCGCCCCGTCACCGGCATCGACCCAGCACCGTGTCACTTTCGCTGCATCGGGATGCTTCTCCATGCGGACGATCCGCGCCGTCACGACGCCGGCCACCGGGACGCCCGTGTGCTCGACCGAATCGACAGCCATTCCGAGACGGTTCAACGCGTCGGCAATCGCGCCGGGGTCGGCGGGAAGGTCCGCCATCTCGCGGAGAACGGACAGGAGCACCCTCACGGGAACTGCTCCAGGAAACGGACATCGTTCGAGTACATCTCCCGGATGTCGTCCACCCCGTGGCGTTCCTTGGCCATCCGGTCGATACCGAAGCCGAACGCGAAGCCGCTCCACTCGTCCGGATCGAGCCCCGCTGCCCGCAGCACCCTCGGATGCACCATGCCGCACCCCCCGAGCTCGATCCACGAACCATCCGGCCGACGGATGTCGAACTCGGCACTCGGTTCGGTGAACGGGAAGTACGACGGTCTGAGACGGCTCGTGAAGTTGTCACCGAAGAATGCCTTGGTGAAGGACTCGATGGTGCCGGCCAGATGAGCGAACGTGATGTCGCGGTCGATCACGAGACCCTCGATCTGGTGGAAGACGGGCATGTGTGTCGCGTCTGGTGTCTCCTTGCGGAACACCCGGCCGGGCATGATCGCATAGATCGGGGGCGGCCACTCCTGCATGACACGGATCTGCACGGGCGAAGTGTGGGTGCGCAGCACCACGCTTCCCTCCGGGTCGGCCTCGACGAACAATGTGTCCCACATCGACCTAGCAGGATGGGTGGGCGGCATGTTCAGGGCCTCGAAGTTGTGGAAGTCGGTCTCGACCTCGGGCCCCTCGGCCACCATGAAGCCGAGGCCGACGAAGACATCCTCGAGCCTCTCCGTGGCCTGGGTGACGAGGTGCAGGCGGCCCCGACGTCCCCCCTCACGCAGGTGCAGTTCGGACATGTCGACCCGGTCGGTGGCGATGGACCCCGCGAATGCCGCCGATTTCAGCGCCCGCTCGCGCTCCTCGACTGCCGCGGTCACTGTCTGCATCGCCTCGTTGATCCGGCGACCGGCCTCGCGACGGCGCTCAGGGTCGGACTCGCGCCCGAGAGCCGCCTTCAGCCCGGTGAGCGTGCCCTTCTTCCCCGTCGCCGCATTGGCGGCAGCCCGCAGTTGCTCGAGGGTCGAGGCCGCAGCGACGGCGGCCAGTGCGTCCGCGAGCGCGGACTCCGCTCCCGACGATCCCTGCGACCCGCTCATGACGAAATGACGCTAGCCCCGCACACCGAGCAGAACGGGGCTGTTTGTTCCCGGTCCGTCACCCGGTGGACCGTTGCCACCCCACGTGCATAGCCAGGACCGCGGCCGCCATGGCGACGTTCAGGCTCTCTGCACGGCCCTCGTGGGGGACACACACCCACTCGTCCACCGGCGCATCGGGCGACAGTCCGTGTGCCTCGTTCCCGAGCACCAGGGCGACAGGTCCGCGGAAATCCGCGCCCCTCATGTCAACCGCGCCGGAATGACTGGTGGTGCCGACGATTCTCAGGCCGAGTGCGTGAAGGTCACCGAGACTCTCCACGAGCCGCACCGGTACATGGAAGACGGCTCCCGCTGATGCACGAACGGTCTTCGGGGACCACACGTCGACTGCATCCCCGCACACGAACACACCGTCGGCACCGGCGGCCTCCGCCGACCGGATGATCGTCCCCAGGTTCCCCGGGTCCGACACTCCGTCGGCCACCACGTACCACGTGCGGTCTGACACCTCGGCAGGGCGGTGCGACGGCACCGCACACACTGCGAGAACGCCCTGCGGCGTGACAGTGTCGTTCACGGAGTCGAAGGTTCGCGCATCGAGCACGAACGGAACGGACCGTACGCACTGCGGCGCATCCTCCCCCTCGCGGACGTAGACCTCACGGATGTCGACCCCGGCGGACGCAGCATCCTCGAGGAGGACGCGGCCCTGCACCACGAACAACCCAGCCTCGGCCCGGGCACTCCGGCGACCGACGAGACGCCGCAGCGTCTGCACGCGCGGGTTCGACGGCGAGAGGGTGCCGGGTCTCAGGCGAGAGCCGCCTTCGCCGATGCAACCAGTGCACCGAAGGCCTCGGCGTCGTGCACGGCAAGGTCGGCGAGGATCTTGCGGTCGACCTCGATGCCTGCAGCGTTCAGACCCGCGATGAAGCGGCTGTAGCTGATGTCATTCAGGCGGCATGCCGCATTGATGCGCTGGATCCACAGACGGCGGAACTCACCCTTGCGTGCGCGCCTGTCACGGAATGCGTACTGCCCGGAGTGCAGCACCTGCTCGTTCGCCGCACGGAACGAGCGGCTCTTGTTGCCGTAGTAGCCCTTTGCCTGCTCGAGGACGGCCCTGTGCTTCTTGCGGGCATGCACTGCCCTCTTCACGCGTGCCATGTGATGGTCTCCTTCTCGCCTCTTCGGTCAGCGCTCGCCGAGGAGGCGCTTGATCTTCTTCTCGTCGGTGGGGTGCACGTCGCGGTCGCCGGCGAGGCGCCGTGTGCGAGTGCTCGACTTCTTCTCGAACAGGTGCTGGCGGTTGGCCTGCTGGCGGCGCAGCTTGCCCGATCCCGTCTTCTTGAACCGCTTCGCTGCGGTCTTGCTTGTCTTCATCTTCGGCATGTGCCTCTCCTGCTCTAATGGTTCTCTCCGACGACGGGGGCTTCCCCGACATCTCCTGTGTCCTGCATGTCGTTCTGTGTCTCGGGCTTCTTCGGGGTCGTCTTCTTCTCGGGCACCAGCACCATGGTCATGTTGCGGCCCTCGAGCCGCGCCTGGGTCTCCACCTTCGCGATGGGCCCCAGCTGCGCGACCACCGCATCGAGGATGCGCGAGCCGAGTTCGGGGTGGGCCATCTCGCGGCCGCGGAACTGAAGTGTGACCTTCACCTTGTGACCGTCGGCCAGGAACTCATGCATGTGACGCACCTTGGTGTCGAAGTCCCCCTTGCCGATCTTCGGCCGGAACTTGACCTCCTTGACGGTCACCTGCGCGGTCTTCTTCCGCGACTCCTTGGCCTTCTGGGCCTCCTCGTAGCGGAACTTGCCGTAATCCATGATGCGGCACACCGGCGGGTTCGCCAGCGGTGCGACCTCGACCAGATCGAGGTCGAGTTCCCTGGCGAGCGCGAGGGCATCTGCAGTGTTGCGGATGCCCACCTGACTGCCGTCGGGCCCGACGAGGCGAACCTCACGGACCCTGATGCGCTCATTGATGCGCGGCTCGTTCTGCGGCGCGGCTATGGCCGATCACTCCTGTGCAACGGGCTGTGCCCTCCTTCGTGTCCCGCCTGGGCGGCTGTTCTCGCGCGCACACGGACGAAACGGAACCACGGTTCCCCTGGAGGACCCGGGCACTCCTCCGGTCGGTTCGACCGTCATCGGGTGCACAGGTGGGGGCGTCGCCCCGCTTCGCATATGTGACCCCGCTAGGGTACCGCTCCCATGGTCGACGACAACGCGATGGACCCCGGGCTCGAGGCAGCCCTGGCGGAGTCACGGGACCGCATCGGGTCCGTTCCCGCCGAGGTGGTGGTCACGAACCACGCGATGGGCCTCTATGAACTGGCCGCCATCCATCTCACCGCGGATCCGCCCCGGATGACCGAGGCCGCTCTCGCGATCGACGCGTTCGCCAGCCTGGTGGACGGTCTCGGGGAGCGCCTGGGGGAATCCCACGAGACACTCGCTGCCGCGCTCGCAACGGTGCGCATGGCATACGTCAGCCTCGCGCGCGGCGGAGGCACTCCCCCGCCGGACGCGGCAGGATGACCGCCTTCAGGCAGGCGTGACCGCCACGGCTTCGTTGCGCTTCACCCGGAACTCGACCCCGAACACCACGGAAGTCCCCACCTCGATGTCCCTGGTTCCGTCGGCGATCGAGACGCAGTGGAACGGCCACACGACGCCCGATGCATCCGTGATCTCCCCGAGACCGCGGTGGGCATCGAATGCCGTCACGGTGCCGGAGTGACTGTCCTGAACCGGGCCGGACATTGACGGCCGGTCCTAGTGGATGATCTTCGAGATCGGGATCTCGAGCAGGTCGGATGCACCGGCATCGATCAATGCGGGGATCAGGGTGTTGATGCCCTGTTTCGGCACGACCGACTCCACCGCGAAGTCCCCCGATGCGAGACGTGCGACGGTCGGCGACTTCGCCGAGGGCAGCAGGGCAACGACGGCCTCGAGCCTCGTCTCGGCAACGTTGAGCTTGAGCAGCACCTTCCCGCGCGCCTCGAGCGCACCGGTCAGCAGGGACATCACCTGCTCCATTGCGTGCCGCTTGGCCGGGTCATCCCAAGAGACCGGGTTCGCGACCAGTTCGGTGTAACTGGTGAGGACGGTGTCGATGATGCGCAGACCGGCGGCGCGCAGCGCGCGACCGGTCTCGGTGATGTCGACGACGCAGTCCGCGATGTCGGGGATCTTGGCCTCGCTCGCCCCGTAGCTGAGCCGCACGTCCGCCCGCACGCCCCGCTCCGCGAAGTAGCGCCGCGTGAGCTCGGGATACTCGGTGGTGACCCGCACGCCGTCGCCGAGGTCCGCCGCCGTTCGTGCCGGCGAGTCGTCGGCGACTGCAACCACGACCCTCACCGGCTGTGACGTGGCCTTGGAGTAACGCAGTTCCCCGAGGCTGACCACCTTGCTGGCTGTCTCCTCGATCCAGTCGCGGCCGGTGATGCCGATGTCGAACAGACCCTCTGCCACGTACACGGGAATCTCCTGCGGACGCAGGATTCGCACCTCGCCGATCCTCGGGTCGTCGATGGACGCCCGGTAGTCGACCGACGACGACCGGGCAACCGTGAGATCGGCGGCCTCGAACAGGTCGAGCGTGGCCTTCTCGAGTGAGCCCTTCGGCAGGACGATCCTCAGCACCGCGTCAGGCTAGCGACGACAGCTCAGTGGTCCGTGGGGGTTTGTGCGAGCAGGGCAACCGCGTGAGCGAGCACGTCTGCGACCGTCTCGAACTGCTCCACACAACCCTTTGGCGATCCCGGCGTGTTCAGGATGATGCAGTTCCCGACGATGCCCGCAACGCCGCGGGACAGACGGCCGAGGGGACTCACGGCCCTCATCGCCTCGGCGAGACCCGGCGCACCCCGCGTGATGACGCGACCCGTGCCCTCGGGGGTCTCGTCGCGCGGGGCGAACCCCGTTCCCCCGGTGGTCACGATGACACCGGTGAAGCCCCCCGACAGACGACGCAGTGTCGCCTCCACCGTGTCGGCACCGTCGCTGCAGACATGTCGTTCGATGACGGTTCCGCCTGCCCGTTCGACAGCGTCCGCGAGCGCTGCACCGGAGAGATCCTCACGGGTGCCCGCGACGACACCGTCGCTGACGGTCAGCACTTTCGCGTCGAAACCGGGCACGGGCCCCAACCTACTCAGCCGAGCCGCACGGGAAACGCCGTGTTGAGACCCCGCAGCCATGCTGCAGCTTCCATCTCTGCCCGTGATTCGGGCCGCACACGGAGCAGCCTGACGCACCCCAGCCCGGTGCCCACTGTGCCGTCGGCTGACAGTTGACCGGGCGCAAGATCACCGTCCCACACTTCCGCAGCGGCGATGCGCACGCGCCTGCCGTCGAGAACAGTGTGTGCCGCGACTGCTCTCACACGTCGCAGCACGTCCACGGCGGGCTCTCCCCAGTCGATCACGAGATCCGACGGTGTGATCTTGGCGGCGTATGTGGCCTCACCGGACTGTTGCTCCCCGACCGCAGAGGCGTCGGACAGCACACCGCACAGGAGACGCGCCCCCGCCCGGGCGAGTCGGTCGGTGAGCGCCGGGGCCGTGGCGTCGCCCACCGGGACCTCTTCGCGGGCGAACACCGGGCCGGTGTCGAGTCCCTCCTCCACACCCATCACGCACACACCCGTCGTCTCGTCCCCCGCCAGGATCGCCCGCTCCACGGGCGCGGCACCTCTCCAGCGCGGGAGCAACGAGAAATGGACGTTCAGCATCGGCAGCTTCTCCAGGATGTCGCCGGGGATGATCCGGCCGTACGCGACGACGACACCCCTCGTCCCCGCAGGGAAGAATCCGGTGCGCAGCACCCCCAGGTCATCGGTGGTCTCGATGCCGAGAGCGGCTGCTCGCTCCTTCACGGGGCTCGGCAGGAGCGAGGAACCACGGCCCCTGCGTGCGTCACGCCGGCTCACCACGAGAATCACCGGGTGCCCGGCCTCGACGAGAGCATCCAGCACGGTCACTGCCGCATGAGGCGTGCCGAGGAACACCACCGGGCAGGGATCCGCCACGGCCCGCCTACTTCAGGACGATGTGACGCGGCTCGCCGCGGGGCACCTGCCCGTCGACGATCTTGCGGTACTCGGTGAGTGCCTCTTTGCGCTGGTCGTCGGTCATGCGGTCGAACATCAGCACACCGTTCAGGTGGTCGAGCTCGTGCTGGAAGAGCCGTGCGAGAAGTTCGTCGGCCTCGACCCGGATTTCGTTGCCGTCGAGGTCGACCGCCTCGAGCAGCACCTGCTTCGGGCGCAGCATCTCCACGTACAGACCGGGGATCGAGAGACATCCCTCGTCGTACACCCACTCCCCCGAGGACTCGACGATGCGCGGATTGATGAGGGTGACGGGCGAACCATCGATGTCGTACACGAAGATCTGCTTCTGCACGCCGATCTGCGGCGCGGCAAGGCCGAGGCCCGGCGCCTTGTACATCGCCTGGAGCATGGACTCCGAGAGCCGCACGATCTTTGCGTCGATGTTCCGGACGTCCTCTGCGACCGCAGCAAGAACCGGGTCACCGTAGGTGCGAATGTCGTATCCCACGGGAGGAAGGCTACCGATGCCGGCGAGCAACACGGGCGTATCGTGGCACCGTGGGCGACGACTACGACGGCACCCGGGGTCATTACTTCGACGAACACCCCGATGTCGCGTCCCGCCCCCGCACGTACGAGATGCCGGGTCCGCACGGCCCTCTGCGGGTCACCACCGACACGGGCGTGTTCAGCCATGGTCGACTCGACCGGGGCACCGAACTGCTGCTCACACATCCTTCTGTTCCGCCCCTCGTGCCCGGCACGGGCGATGTTGTCGACCTCGGCTGCGGTTCGGGGCCGGTTGCTCTGTGGCTCGCCGCGCTCCGTCCTGCCTGCACCGTGTGGGCGGTGGACACCAACGAGCGGGCACTAACCCTGACCGAAGGGAACGCCCGCGACAACGCGCTCGGCAACATCCGCACCGCCACACCATCGTCGGTCCCGGCTGACCTCAGGGTTGCCGCAATCGTCTCCAACCCGCCCGTGCGGATCGGCAAGCAGGCCCTGCACACGATGCTTGACGAGTGGATGTCGATACTGCTGCCCGGTGGGGTGGTGGTGCTCGTCGTGGGCCGCAATCTCGGCGCTGACTCCCTCCAGAGGTGGCTCGAGGAATGCGGCAGGCCGACGGAACGTCTGGCCAGTTCCGGTGGGTTCAGGTTGCTCTGCAGCAGGATCAGAACCGCGGAGGGTTGACCGCCACGCGCACCCTTCCCTTAGCGGTGGAGCGCACCAGTGCAACGAATGCGGCGAGCGACGAGGAATCGGTCGTCCGGACGAGGACCTCCTTGCCCTCGACCGATGAATCGATGCCGTCCATCGACGGAAGTGATGCAGCCGACGGCGACTCGTCGAAACCGAGCACTGCGACCTCGGTGAAGGGAGGCAACATCAACCTGCGCCGCAGCGCGACGTCGTCGTCGAGCCAGGCGCGCACGTCACCCGAGCAGAGCGCAACAAGGAGCGGATGCCCCGGCTGGCGTGACTGGATGATCACACGACCGTTGCGTCCCACGATCCGCGCCGCCCTCGCGACGGCTGCGAGAACCTCCCGCGGTGCGGAGGACCGCGGGGCCGACAGGTCACGGTCGATGTCGAGGAACACCACTGCTCCCGCATCGCGCACCCGGTGCAGCAATGCGTCGGTGCCCACCCATGCATCCGCACTCCCGCCGATGTCATCGCTGTCCGCGGTGACCTCATGCACGACGACACCGGTGGCGCGCGCCACTTCATCGGCGATGCGTGCCGTGCCGGGCCGCACATTCACCGTTCCCGTCGAACCGCACGACCCGCACGCCCCGGTCCCCTCCTGACGGCACGTTCCGCACCTGGCCACGCCGCCGTCGACCGTCACTGTGGACCCGCACACCGCACACACGATGAGGTTCCTGCAGCGCTTGCACGCCACGAGGCGCGCCGTGCCCTTCGTGTTCAGGACCAGCAGGGACCGTGCCGGTGATGCTCGGACGGCATCGAGGGCCTCGGTCGACAACAGCGACCCACGAACGGGAACCTCGTTCAGATCGACAATCGCGACCGCGGGCCACTCCTTCGTGGTGGTGGCGACAGCGCGGCCGCCCAGCATCTCGGCCCGTGCCGACGGCACGGCCGACGTGAGCAGAACAGGTACGCCCGCCCTCTGGCCCCGCTCGAGTGCGACCTCGGCGGCCCACCACGTGGGCACACGTTCCTCGTGGAGGGACTCCTCGTGCTCGTCGACGACCACGATCGCGGCCAGTCCCGTGCACGGCGAGAGCACGGCCGACCGCGCACCGATCACCACGTCGCGCCCCGCCAGTGCTGCCTCGACCTCATCAGGCAGCTCGGCCGTGGTGAGTCCCCGTCGACGCAGGTGTGCCGCCCCGAGCCGGGCCATCCGCAGGGTGGGGCACACGACCAGCACGGTTCCCCCGGCGGCCGCCGCGATGACAGCCGAGAGCGCCGACGCAAGCGGCGGCACCATCAGCACACCCCCTCCGGCATCGAGCACAGAACGCGCTGCCGCGGACACCTCGTCGCCCGGGTCGACGAACGTCCCGTGGAACTCGTGCGAGGTCCTCGCACCTTTCCGGGAGGGTGTCGCCGACGCGAGCACGTTGCGCCGGGGCCCGCACCACCTGGCCGCCACCCATTCGCTCATGTCCGACACGACGGGGTCGACGCCGAGCCCGGCAACGGACAGGACAGGCGCAAGGCGCTCCCGAGGCACGGCGTCGAAACCGGGCTCGCCGGTCACCCCCAACGCGGTGACCCACCCGTCGATGCGACGGTTGTTCAGCACCACCCGCACGACAGAACCGACGGCCACGCCGGCCATCCCCTCGGGAACGATGTAATCGAAGACCTTGTCGATCCCCGACACGTCGGGGAGAACACGGGCAACGAGGGCAGCCGTCAGAGCTTCACGGCCGACTTGAAGTCGGACAGTCGGGAGAGCTGCTCCCAGGTGAACTCCGGGAGGTTCCGCCCGAAGTGGCCGTAGGCAGCCGTCTTCTTGTAGATCCCGCGCTTGAGGTTGAGGTCGCGCACGATGGCGGCAGGACGGAGGTCGAACACCTCGCGCACCGCCGCCTCGATGGACTCCTCGCTCACGTTGTTGGTGCCGAATGTCTCGACGAGGACGCTGACCGGCTGGGCCATTCCGATGGCGTAGGCCACCTGCACCTCGCAACGTGCCGCGGCACCGGACGCCACGACGTGCTTTGCCACCCAGCGGGCCGCGTACGCGGCCGAGCGGTCGACCTTCGAGGGGTCCTTGCCGGAGAACGCGCCACCACCGTGACGGCCCATGCCGCCGTACGTGTCGACGATGATCTTGCGACCGGTGAGGCCGGTGTCGGCATGGGGTCCACCGAGCACGAACTTGCCGGTGGGGTTCACGTACACCGCAGGGGCGTCACCGGCGAACTCCGCCGGGATCGTCGGCATGATCACGGCCTCGATGAGCTCGGGACGGATCGTGGTGTCGCGGTCGACGTGATCTCCGTGCTGGGTGGAGATGAGAACGGTCGTGAGCCTCACCGGACGGCCGTTCTCGTACTCGAAGGACACCTGCGTCTTGCCGTCGGGGCGCAGGTAGGGGATCTGACCGCTCTTGCGGACCTCGGTGAGGCGCTCGGCGAGACGGTGCGCCAGCCAGATGGGCAGGGGCATGAGGTCAGGCGTCTCGTCGCACGCGTACCCGAACATCATTCCTTGGTCACCCGCACCCTGGCTGTTCAGGATGTCCTCGCCGCTCCTGCCGGAACGCATCTCCTCGGACTTGTCGACACCCTGGGCGATGTCGACACTCTGCGCATCGAGCGCCACCATGACACCGCACGTCTTGCCGTCGAAACCGAAATCGGCGTTGTCGTAGCCGATTCCGTTGATGGTCTCGCGGGCGATGGCGGGGATGTCGACATAGGCATCGGTGGTGATCTCACCCGACACCACACACAGGCCCGTGGTGAGGAGGGTCTCGCATGCCACGCGGGCGTCGGGGTCCTTCTCGAGGATGGCGTCGAGGACGGAATCGGACACCTGGTCGGCCATCTTGTCGGGATGGCCCTCAGTGACGCTCTCGGACGTGAACGTGAACTTGCGCACTGCTGCTCCTTGGGTCTCGTGGGGACGGGCCCATCAGGGCGATCAGTTCCGTCTGCGTGTCTCCGCAACGCTATCCAATACGTGTGCCGCCACGCGGCGTCTATCGCTCAGGGGAACCCTGGTGCAGGTGCCTGTGGACAAGTGGATGACCACTTCGTTCGTGTCGTGACCGAAACCCACGCCCGGAGCCGACACGTCGTTCGACACCACGACGTCGAGGTTCTTGCGGGCCATCTTCCCGCGCGCTCTCTCCTCCACGTTGTCGGTCTCGGCGGCGAGCCCGACCAACACCTGGCCGGGTCTCTTGGCGGCACCCAGCCCCGCGAGGATGTCGGGGGTGGGCTCCAGTTCGGTGCGCGGCGCCCCGTTCTCCTTCTTCCACTTGCCCTCACTGACGGCGACGGGCCGGAAGTCGGCCACCGCCGCTGTCATCACGATGACATCGCTCGAGGGGGCATGATGTTCCACTGCGCATTGCATCTCCGCCGCGGTCTCGACCCTCACGACCCGCACCCCCGGTGAGGACGGCAGTTCCGACGTCGTCACCAGGGTCACGTCGGCCCCACGTGTGACTGCTTCGTCGGCGATGGCATGACCCTGCCTGCCGCTGGAGCGGTTGGCGATGACACGCACGGCATCGATCGGCTCACGGGTGCCACCGGCGGTGACGAGGACCCTCGCGCCTGCGAGATCGCGACCGCGTGACAGAACGCTCACGGCGGCGGCGATGATGGTCTTGGCAGACGCGAGTCTCCCGGTTCCGCTGTCTCCCCCGGCCAGCCGACCGGACTCGGGGTCCATGACCGTGACACCCCTGCGCCGCAGCACGGCAACGTTCTCCTGCACGGCTGCGTGTTCCCACATCTCGGTGTGCATCCTCTGTCATCACCACCGAGACATCCGCACCTGCATCGACCATGCGACGGCAGAGATCCACTGCCTTGTATGCGGAGAAGCCACCGGCAACGCCCGGGACGACTCGCCTGCCCGACAGCGGCGACCTCGCGGCTGCCCTACTCGGCGTCGGTGCCGTCGGTGTCGTCCGCGGGGAGGATGCCGAAGACCTCGTCGGCCTCTGCCTCGAGCTCGGCCTCGTCGAGGCGCTCGGTGCGCACGATTTTCTCTGCCGCGATCTCCTCGAACGCGATCGACAGCGGCTTGCGCGCGGTGGTGGACACCTGCGGCGGGATCGCCTTGTCGGACACCTGGCCGAGGTTCGTGAAGTACGAGTTGATCTGGCGCGCACGGTACGAGGCGAGCGTCACCAACTGGAACTTGGAGCCCTCCACGCTGTCGACCCCGAGCAGGCTCTCGAAGTTGGGGTGGATCATGGAATCGTGCTGCACTGACATTCGGGCTCCTGTCGGACACCCGAAAGGCTACCGAGACGACCCGCGGGCCGCACCGAGGACGCCCAGAAGCTGTGAAACGGCGCGGTCGATGTCGTCGTTCACGATCACGAGGTCGGCCATGGCATCACCCATGCGCTCCTCCTCCTCGGCCTTGCGCAGACGGGTGGCGACATGGTCCTCACTGTCACCGCGCTCGAGCAGGCGCCTCTGTTGCTCCTCGCGGGAAGGGGGCTTCACGAACACGAGGATCGCCTCGGGATGCCTTGCCTTCACCTGCCGTGCCCCGTCGAGCTCGATCTCGAGGACGATGTCATGGGTGCCGAGCGGCGGCGGGAGTGGTGAGCCGTAGAGATTGCCGAGGAACTCCGTCCACTCGAGGAAGCCACCGTCATTGATGCGCTGCTCGAACTCGGCGCGCGTCACGAACTCGTAGGCATCAGCGGGTTCTCCGGGCCTCCGTGCACGCGTCGTCCAGCTGCGGCTCAACCACAGTCCCTGGTCACGACGCAGCATCTCGTCCACGATGGTTCCCTTGCCCGCACCGCCCGGCCCGGAGACAACGAGAATCAGCGGACGCCGCATGTCGTCACCCATCTGCGCACCCGCAGCTTCCTGAGATCGCCGCCCGCTCCTTGTCGCCGAGATCCTCCATGCGGGTCGATGCGGACACACCGAGCGAGGACAGGAGCCGCCGACCCTTCACCTTGCCGAGGCACGGGTGGACATCGAGCACCTTCACCACGTAGCAGTGGCCGCATCCCTCGGCCGCGAGCACGACCGACAGGGGTCCGGAGGACGCGAGCCCGACCGCACGGGAGATCTCCCCACGCCAGCGCCTCACCGTGGAATGCGCCGCGTCCGTGTTCTCCATGTCGGAATTGTAACGAGCGGACCCCGTAGTCTCATCCTGCAACCGCGAGGCGGTGGACCTCGTGCCATGTGTTCGCGCCACGTCGCTTCAGCATCGCCGTGGCCTCGCGCAGCACCCGGGCGCATGCGTCCGGTCGCGCAAAGGTTGCCGTGCCCACCTGCACCGCCTTCGCCCCGGCCATGAGCATCTCCACCGCATCGGCCCCGCCGGACACACCACCGACGCCGATGATGTCGAGCGCGGGAAACTCCCGCGCCACGTCGTGCACTGCACGCACCGCGACCGCGCGGATCGGCGGGCCGGAAAGCCCGCCTCCACCGTTGCCGAGCACGGGTCGGGCACTCGCCGTGTCGATCTGCAGTCCGAGCATCGTGTTGATCAGTGTCACTGCGGCAGCACCGGCGGCGGATGTCGCCTGTGCCACGGCTGCCACCCGGTCGGTGTTCG
This sequence comes from Acidimicrobiales bacterium, assembly GCA_046091145.1. Lineage (GTDB taxonomy): Bacteria > Actinomycetota > Acidimicrobiia > Acidimicrobiales > Ilumatobacteraceae > UBA2093. The sequence continues at coordinate 25,193 of JBJTBF010000008.1, forward strand.
CGCTCAGCTTCGCCCACACGGACACATCGACCTCGTTGCACACTGCCGACACGACCCGGGCGGAGAGTTCGGCATCATGGGCGAAGATCGAGTTGCGTCCCTCGAGGTTCGGGCACGAGAGGTTCACCTCGACGGCTGCAATTCTCCGCCCCACCCTGGCGAGGGCACGCGCGGCGGAGGCGTACTCCTCCACGCTGCGGCCCCAGATGCTGGCCACCACCGTCGCACCGGCAGCCTCGAGTCGTGGGAGTGAATCCCTGCACCATGCATCGGCTCCGGGGCCCTCGAGGCCGACGGCGTTCAGCATGCCTGCTCCCGCGACGTGCACACGCGGCGCAGGGTTCCCGGGCCACGGATCGACATGCAGCGACTTCACCACCACGGCACCGAGTGCCGAGAGATCCATGCGGTGGGCCAGCTCGGTGTCGTGGCCTGCCGTTCCCGACGCCGTCATCACGGGGTTGGCCAGGGTGACCCCTCCCACCATGACCGGACCGAGATCAGTGACGCCGCGACGGAACACGTTCATGCCCTCCCGTGGTACTCCTGGAGCGAGCGCACCTCGACCTCGGACTCGCGCTGGTCGGCCAGTCCGTTCACCGCGGCGAGTGCCGACTCCACCGTGGTGACAGACGGAACCCGGTTCGCATTGGCTGCCTTCCGGATCGCCTCTCCGTCCTCGCGGGAGCCACGGCCGTGCGGTGTGTTGACCACGAAGGTGATCGCCCCCTTGCGGATGAGGTCCACGGCGTTCTCCATGCTCGAGCCGTCTGTCATCTCCGAGACCTTCCCGATCACCGAATCGACCTTATGGCCGAACTTGGCCAGGTAGCCGGCCGTTCCGGTGGTCGCCGTGATGCCGAGGCCGAGCTCCCGCAGCCGCTTCGCGACCACGAGTCCTGCCGGCTTGTCGGCGTCGTTGAGCGAGAGGAACACGGTGCCGTCCTGCGGGAGAACCGTGCCCGCCGCCGTCTGTGATTTCACGAAAGCCCGCCCGAAAGTGCGGTCGATGCCCATCACCTCACCGGTGGAGCGCATCTCCGGCCCGAGCGCGGTGTCGACCTCGGGGAACCTGTTGAACGGGAGCACCGCCTCCTTCACGGAGACGTGGCCACCCTCCACGGGATCGGTCAGCAGTCCCTCGGAGCGGAGTTCGGCGAGCGTCGCACCCAGCATGACCCTGCTCGCCACCTTCGCGAGCGGGACACCGGTCGCCTTCGCGACGAAAGGAACCGTGCGGGACGCGCGGGGGTTCGCCTCGATCACGTAGACGGCGGTACCGGCGACGGCAAACTGCACGTTGATCAGTCCCCGCACGTCGAGTGCGTCGGCAATCGCGCGGGTGTAGGCCTCGATGACCTCCACCACCCAGCGCGGGAGGGTCTGGGGCGGAATCGCACAGGCACTGTCACCCGAGTGCACCCCGGCCTCCTCCACGTGCTCCATCACACCGCCGATCACCACGTCCCCCGTTGCGTCACGGATTGCGTCGACGTCGACCTCGGTCGCTCCCGCGAGAAACCGGTCGATCAAGACCGGACGCTCGGCCGACAGACCCCCTTCCCTGCCGAGCGATCCGAACCGCGAGAGTTCCTCCATCGCGCGGTCGAGAGCGGCCGTGTCGTGCACGATCACCATCGCCCTTCCCCCGAGCACGTAACTGGGCCGGACCAGCACGGGGAAACCCACCCGCGCCGCGATGGCGCGTGCTTCCTCCGGGGTCACCGCGGTGCCACCCGGCGGCTGCGGAATGGACAATGAGTCGCACAGCGCATTCCACTTCTCGCGGTCCTCGGCGAGATCGATCGACTCGGGCGACGTTCCCGCGACGAGACCGGCGGGTATCTCACCCGAGAGCTTGAGGGGCGTCTGCCCACCGAGGCTCACGATGACCCGCGGCGCCCTTCCCCCGGATGCCGCGGTCTCCGCGGCAATCACGTTGAGGACATCCTCGCGGGTCAGGGGCTCGAAGTAGAGACGGTCGGAGGTGTCGTAGTCAGTGGACACGGTTTCGGGGTTGCAGTTCACCATGACCGTCTCGTACCCGGCATCACGCAGCGCGAAACTGGCGTGCACGCAGCAGTAGTCGAACTCGATTCCCTGGCCGATGCGGTTCGGGCCCGACCCAAGGATGATGACGCGTTCACGGTCCGACGACTTCACCTCGTTCTCGTCCTCGTAGGTCGAGTAGTGGTACGGCGTGTCCGCCTCGAACTCAGCACTGCAGGTGTCGACGGTCTTGTAGGTGGGGATGACGCCGGCCTTCTCGCGGAGTGTCCGCGCGGTGTCCTCGGTGCTTCCCGTGAGGTGGGCCACCTGGCCGTCGGAGAAGCCGAGCCGCTTGAGGCGCCGCCACTGCCGCGGGGTGATCGTTGCTGCATCTGCCCCCTCGACGGCGTGGCGTTCCTCGACGATCATCGCGATCTGGTCGATGAACCACGGGTCGATGCGCGTGGCTTCCTGCACCTCGCGGACGAGACCACGTCGGACCGCCTCGCCCACCTGGAAAATCCGCCCCGGCGTCGGCACAGCGGCGGCGGCGAGCAGCTCGGCATCGCCCATCCCCGCGAACTCGGCCTCGGCCGGGTCCGCATTCAGCCCCAGACGGCCCTGCTCGAGCGAGCGGAGCCCCTTCTGCAGACTCTCGGGGAATGTGCGACCGATTGCCATCGCCTCACCCACACTCTGCATCTGGGTGCCGAGCACCCCCTGGGTGCCGGGCAGTTTCTCGAACGCCCAACGCGGGATCTTCGTGACCACGTAGTCGATGGTGGGCTCGAACGAGGCCGGGGTCTTCAATGTGATGTCGTTCGGGATCTCGTCCAGCGTGTAGCCGACAGCGAGCTTCGCCGCGATCTTCGCGATCGGGAAACCGGTGGCTTTCGATGCGAGTGCCGACGAGCGGGAGACACGGGGGTTCATCTCGATCACCACCATCTCGCCGTTCTCCGGGTTCAGTGCGAACTGCACGTTCGAGCCGCCCGTCTCCACCCCGACCCGCCTGATGCAGGCGAACGCCGCATCACGCATCAACTGGTACTCCTGGTCGGAGAGAGTCTGCGCCGGTGCGACAGTGATCGAGTCACCCGTGTGCACCCCCATGGGGTCCAGGTTCTCGATCGAGCAGATGATCACGCAGTTGTCGCGACGGTCGCGCATGACCTCGAGCTCGTACTCCTTCCAGCCGACGATCGATGTCTCGATGAGGATCTCGTGGATGGGGCTGGCGTCGAGACCGTTCGCGGCCATCCGACGGAACTCCTCGAGTGTGTTCGCGATGCCCGTCCCGCGCCCGCCGAGGATGTATGCGGGCCGGATGATGACCGGCAGTCCGATGTCGATGAGGACCCGTTCTGCCTCCTCCATGGAGTGGGCGATGCCGCTGCGCGGCACGTTGAGACCGATCTCGATCATCGCCTGCTTGAACTTGTCGCGGTCCTCGGCCGTGGAGATCGCCTCCGCGTTAGCACCGATCAGCTCGGGGGTTCCCGGCACGCCCACGATCCCCCGTTCGTACAGGGCCATTGCGAGGTTGAGCCCCGTCTGGCCGCCGAGCGTCGGCAGCACGGCGTCGGGCTTCTCCCGCGCGATGATCCGCTCGAGGATGTCCGGTGTCAGGGGCTCCACGTACGTGCGGTCGGCGAAGTCGGGGTCAGTCATGATCGTGGCCGGGTTCGAGTTGGCGAGAACCACCCGGTACCCCTCGGAACGCAGCACACGGCATGCCTGAGTGCCCGAGTAGTCGAACTCGCACGCCTGACCGATCACGATCGGCCCCGAGCCGATGATCAGGATGTTGTGGATGTCGTCTCTGCGGGGCATCAGTTCTTGTCCATCATCTCGGCGAAACGTGCGAACAGGTAGCGGCTGTCGTGGGGGCCGGGGCCGGCCTCGGGGTGGTACTGCACGCTGAAGGCGCGGTGCCCCGGGAGCCTCATGCCCTCGTTGGTGCCGTCGTTCAGGTTGACGTGGGTGATCTCGGCGATGCCGGCGAGTGAGTCGGCATCGACGCAGAAGTTGTGGTTCTGGCTCGTGATCTCCACGGTGCCCGTGGCGATCTCCCGGACGGGATGGTTCCCGCCGTGGTGGCCGAACGGCAGCTTGAAGGTGTGCCCGCCGAAAGCCCTCGACAACAACTGGTGACCGAGACAGATCCCGAAGGTGGGCACTCCGGCCACGACGATCGCACGGATGCTGTCGGTCGCTCCCGACACCATCCCGGGGTCTCCCGGACCGTTCGACAGGAAGACACCATCGGGTGACATCGCGAGCACCTCGGCCGCCGGCATCGACGCCGGCACCACGGTGACCCGCGCGATGTCGGACAGGCACCGCAGGATGGTCGACTTGATCCCGAAGTCGTACGCAACTACCGAGAACCTCCCGCCCGCCACGTCGTAGGGCCGCTCGGTGGTGACCTCCGCGACGAGGTCAACACCGGAGGTGCCCCTCTCGCCGCGTGCAGCCGCGACCAGCGTGGCCTCGTCTGCGGTGCCGAACGCCCCGCGCAGTGACCCTGCGTCGCGCAGCAGCCGTGTGAGACGGCGGGTGTCGATGCCAGCAATGCCCGGCAGCAACGACGCGGTAAGGAACGAGTCGAGATCGTCGGTCGCACGCCAGTTGCTGCGCCTGCGGGCGAGGTCACGCACGATGACCCCGCGCGCGAAGGTGCCCCGCGACTCGTTGTCGGCCGGGGTCACCCCGTAGTTGCCGATGTGGGACGTCGTGAACGTGATGATCTGGCCCGCGTACGACGGGTCGGTGACGACCTCCTGGTAGCCCGTCATCGTGGTGTTGAAGACGACCTCACCCGATGCCACACCCGATGCAGACATGTGACCGATTGCCTCTCCCTCGAAGACGGAGCCGTCCTCGAGCACGAGCGCGGACTCGACGATGGTTGAAGTCACTTCTGGGCCTCCCCGTTCCGGACGGTGACGACACCGTCGTGCAGTGTGTGCACGGGCCGCCCGCGCAGTTCCATCCCGTGGTACGGGTTGTTGCGGCTGCGGCTCGCCGTGTCGTCGCGGGACACCGACCACACGGCGTCGGCATTCCACACGCAGATGTTCGCGGGCTCCCCGGCCCGGACGGGACGTCCGTGCCGGTCGGCCACCCCGGCGATGCGGGCCGGGTTCCACGACAGCAGTTCGACGATTCGCCGCGGTGACGGACGCGCAGCCGTGACGAGCACCCCGAGAGCGGTCTCGAGCCCGAGCATGCCCGGCGGCGCCTGGTCGAGCGGCAGTTCCTTCAGGCGGGCCGGGTGCGGCGCATGGTCGGTGGCCAGCGCATCAATCGTTCCGTCGGCAACACCGACCTTCAGGGCCTCGATGTCGGTCACCGTCCGCAACGGCGGGTTCACCTTGAACACCGCGTCATACCCTGTCAACAACTCCTCGGTGAGGGCGAGATGGTGCGGTGCGACCTCGGCGGTGACGGGCAGTCCGTCGTTCTTCGCGCGTCGCACCATCTCCACGCTCCCTGAGGTGGACAGATGGAGAAAGTGCATCCGCGCGCCGGTCAACCGGACGAGCTCGATGTCGCGGTGCACCATCAGTTCCTCTGCCAGCGCCGGCCAGCCGGGGACACCCATCGATGAGCAACAGGCTCCCTCGTGCATCACCGCACCGTCGGTCAGGCTCGCCACCTCGCAGTGCTGGGCCAGCACGATGTCGAGGTCGCGCGCGTACTCGAGCGCGCGCCTCATCACCAACGGGTCCTGCACGCCGTTCCCGTCGTCCGTGAACACGCGCACACCGGCGGCAGCAAGCGCCGCGAACGGTGCCAACCGGGCGCCGAGTCGTCCGACGGTGATGCATCCGGCCGGGTGGACGTCCACGAGACCGGCCCTGCGGCCTTGCTCCCGGACGAACTCGACCACGTGCACACTGTCCTGCGCGGGCTCCGTGTTGGGCATCGCCACCACCGCCGTGTAGCCCCCGCGTGCCGCTGCCCGGCTCCCTGTCTCGATCGTCTCGGCCTCCTCGCGACCCGGTTCGCGCAGGTGCGTGTGGAGGTCGACGAAACCCGACGACACGTGACAGCCCGAGGCGTCGAGGATGTCCCCACCGTCGAGGTCGACGCCGGTCTCCGCAATGGTTCCGTCGACGATGCGCACGTCGATTCGTTCGACACCGTCCGGGTTCACGACGGTTCCGCCCCTGATGACCGTCCCGCCGGCCGCACTGCCTGTCTTCTTGCTCATTGCCCCTCCATGAGTCCCCCCGGCACGCCGCCGAGCAGGGTGAAAAGAACTGCCATCCGCACGGCAACGCCGCTGCGCACCTGCGCGAGGATCCGCGAACCGGGCAGCGATGCAGGGTCGACCAGCATCTCGACCCCCCTGTTCATCGGCCCGGGGTGCATCACGATCGCCGACTGTCGGAGCCGCGAGGCCCGGTGCGGGTCCAGACCGAACCGCACCGAGTACTCCGCAGTGTCCGGCACGAGTGTGGAGTCCATCCGCTCGCGCTGCATCCTCAGCATGTACAGCACGTCGACGTCACCGATCACCGAGTCGAGGTCGTCGCACGTCGCACAGCCGAGACCGTCAGCAGGGAGAAGCGTGCCCGGGCCGACCAGCACCACCGAGGCGCCGAGACGACGGAAGATGTCACTCGTGCTGCGCGCGACCCTGGAGTGCCGGACATCGCCGACCATCGCGACCTTCATGCCCGACATCGAGTTGCCCGAGGAGAACGACCTGGTGACGGTGTAGGCGTCGAGAAGTCCCTGGGTCGGGTGCTGGTGCCACCCATCCCCGGCGTTGACCACCGATGCAGCGGTCCAGGAGGTGACCGCTGCAGGGACACCACTCGACTTGTGCCGGACGACGAATGCATCGACGCCCATGGCATCGAGGGTCTCGATGGTGTCGCGGAGGCTCTCGCCCTTGTTCACGCTCGAGGTGGATGGGCTGAAAGTCATGACGTCTGCCGACAGCCGGCGGGCGGCAGTCTCGAAGCTGAGCCGGGTGCGGGTCGAATCCTCCAAGAACACGCTCGCCACCGTGCGACCGCGGAGCGCAGGCACCTTGGGCACGGGGCGCTTGTTGATCTCGGACATGTGGTCGGTGACATCGAGCAGAGCGGCCACCTGCTCCACGGACATGTCCGCGGTGTCAAGAAGGTGCCTCACGACGCCGTCCCTGCCGTCGAGACGAGGGTGACACCGTCGGTGCCGACCTCGACCTCATCGGAGATGTGCGTCGGCACGTTCTTGCCCGCGTAGTCAGGCCTGATCGGAAGTTCGCGGTGACCGCGGTCCACCATCACCGCCAGCTGCACCGCGCGCGGCCGACCGTGGTCGTTCAGTGCCTCGAGCGCCGCCCTGACGGTACGTCCGGTGAAGAGGACGTCGTCCACGAGCACCACGGTCGCACCCGTGAGGTCGACGGGGATGTCCGACGGTGCGGAGGGAACGACGGGCCGCAGGCTGAAGTCGTCGCGGTACATCGACACGTCGAGAACCCCGTGCGGGACCTCCACACCGCTGTTCAGGCCCGCAAGGTTCGCGGCCAGT
>JBJTBF010000009.1:0-32771 GCA_046091145.1 Acidimicrobiales bacterium
GCCGGGTGCGCAACTGGGGACGCGAGCTCGAACCGAACGGCGGTCATCTCGCTGTCGCCGACATCCACCGCATGGGCAAGCTGCATGCTGTCGTCACCCAGAACGTCGACGGGCTGCACCAACGCGCCGGGGTGCCCGACGACCTCGTGTGGGAACTCCACGGCACGGTCGTCACCGGGCACTGCTGGGACTGCAAGGACCGCCGGCCGATGGGTGAGTTCATCCAGCGTGCGCGATCGGGGGAGGAGGACCCCCGCTGCGAGCTGTGCGGTGGGATCGTGAAGAGCGACACCATCCTGTTCGGCGAGGCGCTCGTGCCCGAGGTGATCGACGGTGCGCTCGTGGCCGCCGGGATGTGCGACCTCATGCTGGCCGTGGGAAGCACGCTCGGCGTGTCGCCCGCGAACCAGACGGTGGTTCGCGCGCGTGCAGCAGGGGCACACGTGGTCATCGTGAACGGCGGACAGACGGAGATGGACCACGTGGCGCACACGGTGCTGCAGGCCTCGATCACACCGGCTCTGCAGGCCATCGTGCGGGCCGCGGCACTCGGTCCGGCCTGAGTCAAATCCCGACCATCTCGGTAGGGTTTCGGCATGGCATCGTTCCGCGACCTGCTGGCCCAGGCAAAGGGCCAGATCACCGAGATCACCCCCGCAGACGCCGAGGCCCGCATCGCGGCCGCCAACGTTCTCGTGCTCGATGTGCGCGAGCCCGACGAGTACGACCAGGGTGCGCTGCCCGGGGCGCTGCACATCCCGCGCGGGCACCTCGAGGCACAGATTGAGGGCAAGGCCACCGACCGCGACCAGGAGATCGTCGTCTACTGCGCCGGCGGCGTGCGCAGCGCATTCGCGGCAAAGACACTGCAGGAACTCGGCTACACGAACGTGTTCTCGATGGCAGGGGGCTTCGGCAAGTGGAAGGACGAGGGCCGCGCCTGGCGCCAGCCCGTGACCCTCACGGCCGACCAGCGCAACCGGTACCAACGCCACCTGCTGCTCCCCGAGGTCGGCGTGGAGGGCCAGGCACGCCTGCTCGAGAGCAAGGTGCTGATGCTCGGCGCGGGTGGTCTCGGCTCGCCGGCCGCTCTCTATCTCGCGGCAGCCGGTGTGGGCACCATCGGCGTCGTCGACATGGACGAGGTGGATGAGTCGAACCTGCAGCGCCAGATCCTCCACAACCTCGACAGGGTGGGCCTGCGCAAGGTGGAGTCCGCGCGCCAGACGATCGCGAAACTGAACCCCGACGTCAAGGTGGTCACCTACGACACGCGCCTCGATGCGTCGAACATCATCGACATCATGTCGGGCTACGACATCGTCGTGGACGGCGCCGACAACTTCCCGAGTCGCTACCTGCTGAACGATGCCAGCGTGAAGCTCGGCATCCCGGTGGTGCACGGCAGCATCTTCCGTTTCGAGGGCATGGTGTCGGTGTTCCACCCGAAGGAGGGCCCGACGTACCGCGACATGGTGCCCGAGCCACCGCCCGCGGAGCTCGCACCGTCGTGCGCGGAGGCGGGCGTTCTCGGTGTGCTGCCCGGGATCGTGGGTTCCATCCAGGCACTCGAGACACTGAAGGTGCTGCTCGGTCTCGGTGACCCGCTGATCGGTCGCATCCTTTCGGTGGACACCACCGAGATGTCGTTCCGCGTGTTCAAGTTGCGACCCGACCCGAAGAACAAGGTCACCTGGGAGAACCGTGACCTCATCCAGGTCCGCGACCTCGACGGTCTCTGCGCACCCTGGCTGGGCCACTAGCGTCTCGGGGGTGACAGCCCCCATCGTCATCGTCGGCGCCGGCTTCTCCGGCGCTGTCGTGGCCCGCGAACTGGCCGAGGCCGGCATTGCCTCCACGGTGCTCGACCAGCGCACGCACGTTGCCGGCAACGCCCACACCGAACGCGACCCGAACGGGGTCATGATGCACGTGTACGGCCCGCACATCTTCCACACGGGCGAGCAGAGGGTCTGGGAGTACGTGAACCGCTGGGGCGAGATGGTGCCCTACAACCACCGTGTGAAGGCGACGGTGCGCGGCAGCGTGTACTCGCTGCCGGTGAACCTGCTCACCATCAACCAGTTCTTCGGGGCCACGATGTCGCCCTCCGAGGCGGAGGCATTCATCCGCGCCAAGGCCGACGACTCGATCGGTACCCCCGTGAGCTTCGAGGACCAGGCACTCAAGTTCGTCGGTCGCGAGCTCTACGAGGCGTTCTTCAGGGGCTACACCCAGAAGCAATGGGGACTCGCCCCCACCGAGCTTCCCGCGTCGATTCTCGCGCGTCTGCCGGTGCGGTTCTCCTACGAGGACAGCTACTTCAACCACCCGTGGCAGGCGATCCCGCGTGACGGTTACACGCCGATCGTGGAGCGCATCCTCGACCACCCGTTGATCGAGGTGCGCCTCGGGGTGACCGTCTCGCCGGCGGACCTGGGTGGCGCGGAGCACGTGTTCTGGTCCGGCCCGATCGACGAGTGGTTCGGCCACGAGCACGGCCGGCTCGGCTACCGCACCCTCGACTTCGAGGCCGAACGTGCCAACGGGGATTTCCAGGGGTGCCCGGTGATGAACTACTGCGACCCCGAGGTGCCCTACACCCGCATCACCGAGCACAAGCACTTCGCGCCGTGGGAGTCGCATGACGGAACCGTGGTGTATCGCGAGTACAGCCGCCTCGCGGGGGAGGGCGACATCCCGTACTACCCGATCAGGATGGTGCGCGAGAAGGAGCAGTTGCTGAACTACGTGGGGGCCGCCCGGGCAGCCACCGGGGTGACGTTCCTCGGCCGGCTCGGCACGTACCGGTACCTGGACATGGACGTGACCATCAAGGAGGCCCTCGAGGTCGCCGATGTCTTCCTCGCCGCCCGTAGGGAGGGCGGAGCAATGCCCTCGTTGACGGTCGAGCCCCTGTGAAACTAGGGGGGTGACCTCGCACCTGCTGGCCCGGTTCCGGGTGGCACCGGCCGGCTTTGCCGAGCCCACGCTGTACGTGCGCTCCGCCGACGGGGTCACCGATGCCGGCGGGCTCCACCTGATGAAGGGCGCCACGGCCATGTTCGACACCACGTTCGGCGCGTTCTCCGCGGGCCGTTGGTGCAGGCTCACCAACGTTGCCGACGTGCATGCAGCAGTGGATGTCACCGGCCGGGTCAGGGTGGACCTCGTGGCCCACACCGACGGCGTCGACACCGTTGTCGCCTCCGAGGAGCACGGCGCGCCGGCCGTGTGTGCGGACCTGCGGGAGATGAACGCGGAGTCGCTGTACGTGGTGGTCACGGCCCTCGAGGACAACGTGACCCTTCGTGGTGGCGAGTGGCGCACCCACACACCCCAGGTCCGCGACGTGCGTCTCGGTGTTGCCATCACCACCTTCAACCGGCAGGACTACGTGCTGCGCACGATCGCGCGGTTGCTCGCGCTCGAGTCATCCGTTCCCGAGATCAGCGGACACCTGCGCGTGTTGGTCGTCGACAACGCACGCAACCTCGAGCCCGATGTGCCGGCCGGTGCACCGTTCCGTCTGGTGCCGAACCCGAATCTCGGCGGTGCCGGCGGTTTCGCACGCGGTCTGATCGAGTTCCGCAGCGAGGGCTGGAGCACCCATGTGGTGTTCATGGACGACGACATCAGTCTCGAGCCCGAGGCCATCGCCCGAACGATCACGCTGCTTTCGCACGCGACATCCGACGACCTCTGTGTCCACGGGGCGATGATGAGTGAGGAGCGGCCGTGGCTGCAGTTCGAGGCGGGCTCGCACTACGCATACCGTGCGGTGTACCCGCTGCGGGCCGTGGGCCGGGGTCTCGACATGCGCCGTCGTGCAGAGGTGCTGCACGATGCCCTCGAGGAGGACCTGCACTACTCCGCGTGGTGGTTCACCGTGTTCCCCATGCACATCGCGAAGGACAACCCGTTGCCGGTGTTCGTGCGCGGCGACGACGTGGCCTTCGGCCTGATGCACACCGGCCAGCACACGGTGACAATGCAGGGAATCTGCGTGTGGCACGCGGACTTCGCCCTGAAGAACAACCCCTCGTCGCTCTACTACGAGGTGCGCAACTTCGCCCTCATCGACACGCTCGTGTTCGACGACCACAAGGCCCGTCACCTCGCGTGGCGCTACCTCGGGTTCGGCTTCCGCAACGCGTACTCACACCGCTACGCGAGCGCCGAGTACATGATCCGCGGCATGAAGGACTTCCTTGCGGGGCCGGATGCATGGATGCGCATCGACCACGCCGCGAAGCACGACGAGATCCGCAGGGTCGACGAGGAAAAGGCGGCACCGTTGTCGGACGACCTGATTGCGCTCGGCTTCAGTGCACCGCGTCCGAAGTTCGTCCGTCTCGGCGGGTACCTGCTCACCCCGTTCCTCGGTGCGGGGCAGTACCTCCCGGGTTTCCTGCGCTCGGACGCGATTGGTGTGGCCCAGATCGACGTGCGCGCGGTCGGTCTCGGCATCCGTCACCTGCGCATCCTCTACCGCCACCCGCGGTTCGACGAGGGTTTCGTGTGCGAGCGCGACTACCAGCGGTTCCGGCGCATCCGTCGCGAGGTGTTCGTGACCACTGTGCAGCTCATGCGCACGTACCGACGCCTGAAGCGGGAGTACCGCGCCGCGTACCCGCAGATGGTGGGGGATGCCTACTGGCGGGAGCAGTTCGGCCGCATCTGACCGGCCGGTGCGCTCAGGCCCGCGCAGCCGTCGCCATCAGCACTGCCCACGTGGACGGACCGACGCGGCCCGTCTGGGGGAGTCCGGCGCGGGTCTGGAACGTCTTCACGGAGCGGGCAAGCGAGGGTCCGTAGATGCCGTCGACGGTGATTCTCGTGCGCAGCACCTTCGCCAGTGCAGTCTGCACGGTGCGCACCGCGGGATGACGGGTGCCGTTCTTCAGCACGGCCAGTTCGGGCCGCGCGGTGAGCCCGAGCGCATCCCATGTGGCGCGGTCGACCGAGCCGGTGACTGGAAGGTTGACGGTGGTCTGGAATGCCCGCACGGCATCGGCGGTGGCCCGACCGAACACGCCGTCGGTGGAGAGGCGCTTCTTCCCCGCGAGGTTCAGCACCTTGTTCAAGGTCTTCTGCACGCTCTGCACCATCACGCCGCGGTGCTTCGTCTCGAGCGGCAGTCCCGGCACCACGGGAGCGGCCGCGGCCGCGGCCGACAGGAGTCCCTTCGAGCGCAGGTCGTCGAGCTGGGCACGCAGGAAGAGCGCGAACTCGGTCTGTCCGGTGGCGTTCAGGTGCACCCAGCAGCACAGCGAGTCGTTGTCGAACCAGCGCCACTGGTTGGCTGCACCGCTCGCCGCGTTCCAGTCGAGAACCGTGACCGACGGGTTCGCCGCGGCCGCGGCGACGAATGCCGCGTTTGTCTGCGCGTATGCCCGTGTCGTCGACCGTGTGGAGAGGTTCACGAAAATGATGCGCTGCACGCCCTTGGCGACCAGTGCGCTCAGCACCTGCTGCACCTCCGACGGGGCGGCCGCGGGGTCGTCGTTGTAGCCGAGCGCCACGATGGCGATTGCAGGGGCGTCGGTGGAGTTCACGATGCCGATGCCGTCGGTGTCGATCTGGGGTGCCGCGACGTTGCCGATGCACGTGGCCCCCACGAGTCCGCGGCCGGAGCACGAGTGCCACGTGACCGAGGGGTATGCGGGTGTCACCAGGGCAGCGAACTCGGTGGCGATGCTCTCGCTCACGGAGTCACCGATGTAGAGGATCGACCCCACGGGTGCCGCCGCATCATCGACCGGGGGTGCGGACGCTGTGTCGTACCAGGGGGAGTTGAGGTCCCAATCACTGCGGAAGTCCCAGCCCTTGCGCACCACGGAACCGGCGGTGCCGGTGATGGTCACCTCGGTCGCGTACCCGTTCCAGTCACCCCCGAGCCCGTCGTGTGCGGTGACCACGGAGGTGAGCACCCCGATCGACGGGTACTTCTTCTGGATGTCGACGGCCGACAGTGTCCGCGCCCATGTCTGCAGCTGTGCATCAGCCGCGAGGTCGCCGTCATCAGCCTTCGCCGCGAACGTCCCCGCGGCGGTCCGGCCACCGTTCGACGACGTGAACTCGGTCCGCGCCACGGCCCCCGCCCGGTTGCGGATCACGTTGCCGGTCGTCTCCGTCACCGCACGGTCGCTCTGCGGGTACTCGAGGATGGCGGGGGTGGAGCCCCCGACGGTTCGCGAGGCCGCGCCCCAGTACACCTGACAGTCCATCGTGTCGCAGGTCTTGGCGTACGAGTATCTCTTCTCCGACACCGAGTAGCTCCGTGCCGCCACGGCCTGAGCACGCAGGGCGTTCATGCCGAGACCACCGGCCGCGTCACCCCAGCCCGCGGGGGACTCCCTCGGGACCACGCCGCGCACGTAGGACTCGAGGGGCACCACGTTGACCGTGCGTCTGTTGCCCTTCTGGTCGTTCACCGCGCGAACGGTTCCGCGGTAGTAACGGATCCGGCCGCGCCGGTAGGTGTTGTCGGGGGGGATGCAGACCCCGACAAGGTCGGTCGGGACCACTGCGGCAGGTTGGCTGCCGTTCAGGGTCGCGAAATCCACCGGGCCCGCAACGTTGTCGGCGAGCTTCGTGAACCCTGCCGGCTCGCCGGTCACCGCGCACGTGGCGGTGCCGGACCCCCACACCGAGTACAGGTTGCGGCCGGTCGGCACGGCCACGAGTGCCGCGTACTGGCCGGCCTGGCCAACCCACGACAGCGTGGCGTTGTCGGAGATCACCGAGGTGTTGACGTTGTCCTGCAGCTGCAGGCGCACCGTCATGTTGCCGCCCGGCACGAGCGCTGCGTCCGTGTCGACGAGTGCAGACAGGGTGTGGCCGTTGTCGTAATAGAAGGCGAGGATCTCCTGCCATGTCTTGTTGAACTTCGTGGCCCAGCCGAAGGCGCCCCACTGGCTCATGCCCCGGCCGTGGCCGAATCCGCGACCGCGCACGATCACCGCCGACGGCGGGAGCGGTTCCGCGGCGGCCCGTGAGGCGGGAACGGGCAGTGCGAGCGCACCCTGTGCGAGCGCGCCGAGCGCGAGGCACGCGGCGATGCGCGCCGTGTGGGGGCGGGCGGCTCTCCTCATGGTGAGCCCACGCTAGGTCGCGTCGGCACCCCGTTGCTGGCGCTGCGTCACTTCCCGTTCCTGCGTGGCCACCCCTGAAAGCACGAGCGCAATCCCCACCAGGTCGATGGTGGTCGGGTTCTGATCGAGGAACAACATCCCGAACACGACAGCCGTCACCGGCAGGAGCGCGAGCATCACCGAGAAACGGCGCACGGGGATGCGCCGCAGGGTGGACTGGTCGATGCCGTATCCGATGGCACTCGACAGCAGCCCGACCAATGCGGCAAGAGCGATGATGTGCGGCGTTGCGACGGCGTCCACCACATCGGCCGCACCGAAGGGGGCGATGACGATCGTGCCGAACACGAGCCCCACGCCGAGGCCGGCGACGCCGCGGTCGGCCATCGCCACGCGCGAACCGAGCACCACGTAGCCGGCCCAGGCCGCGGAGGCCAGCAGGATCCACATGAGCCCGAGCGGCTCGTCGCCGAGTTCCACCCCGCCGAGCACCACCACCCCGACGGTGGCGAGCAGCAGGGCCACGAGGTTGCGGCCGGTGCGCGTGCGGGCCGCGGCCACCGCGACCGGGCCGATGAACTCGATGGTGACACCCTTGCCGAGCGGCAGGCGATCGATGCCGAGATAGAAGAAGAGGTTCATCAACGCCGTGGAGATACCGAAGAGTGCTGCCCACCACACGTCGCGCGCGTGCCACCGGGGGTGTCTGCCACGGCGCGGCACCGCCAGCAGGATGAGAGCGGCTGCAGCGACGCGCACGACTGCAACTGCCGCGGGGCTCGTGTCGTCGAACAGGTCGATCGCAATGACGGCGCCTGAGTACTGGGCAGCAGCCGACAGCAGGAAGAGTGCCTCGGGGGGCGCGCGGTGCAGCAGGCCCGCGACCGGGCCCGCCGTGTCATCGGACGGCAACTAGGTCAGTCGAAGAGGTCGGGATCGGTGCGGCAGATCTCCTGCCACAGCGGCTGGAAGTGCATCCAGCCGGTGATCGCGTTGCCCGCGTTCTCGCGCGTGTACACCGCGAGATCGTGCGGGATGTGCTTCGGGGTGCCCGCAGCCATGGCAGCGAGCTGTGCCTGGGCACAGCGCTCGAAGCACACGAACCAGAACACCGCCTCGTCGATGGTGGAACCCACGGTGAAGTGGCCGTGGTTCTGGTGGATGGCGGCGCGGTTCATGCCGAATCCCTTCGCGAAGTCACGGCCGGCCTCGACCTCGAACACCACGGCCCCGCCGTGGTCGGAGATCACGGTGTTGGTCTCGTAGAACGCGCATGAGTCCTGCGTGAGGGGGTCGAGCGGGATCCCGAGCGAGCTGAACGACTTGCCGTACACCGAGTGGGCGTGCGCGGCGGCGACGACATCGGGCCTGGCCTCGTGCACCGCGGAGTGCAGCACGTACGCCGCACGGTTGACCGAGTGCTTGCCGTACACCACGTTGCCGTCGTGGTCGACGAGGATGAGGTCGCTGACGCGCATGTGACGGAACGAGAGCCCCAGCGGGTTCACCCAGAACAGGTCGGGGAACTCGGGGTCGCGCACGGTGATGTGACCGGCCACACCCTCGCCGAAACCGAACCGTCCGAAGATGCGCAGCGAGCCGGCCAGCTTCTGCTTGCGGAGGAGACGCTCCTCCTCGACGGTCGGCTTGGGCGCGAGGTCCTCCATGTAGAGGGTGGTGACATCCTTCGGGACGAGGGGAACCCCGTCGATCGTGCGGACGGTGCCGGGTGCATCGGGAGTGATGGTCATGCCGAGAGATTACGGCAGGCGGGGCCCGTCGTGAACACCCCGGACGGCTTGGGTCGCGGGGCACCGCGCCTCCTAGCCTTGACCTATGGCTGACGACGCGAAACGGACCGACTCGGGCATCGAGATCGCCCCCCTCTACACCGCGGAGTCGCTCGGAGACTTCGATCCCTCGGCACGGCTGGGCGAGCCGGGGAAGGCCCCCTACACGCGGGGCGTATACCCCACGATGTACCGGGGGAAGCTCTGGACGATGCGCCAGTACGCCGGTTTCGGCTCGGCGGAGTCCACCAACGAGCGCTTCAAGTTCCTGCTGCAGGCCGGCCAGACGGGCCTCTCGTGCGCGTTCGACCTGCCCACCCAGATGGGGTACGACTCCGACCACGCCCGCGCCGAGGGCGAGGTGGGCAAGGTGGGCGTTGCCATCAGCTGTCTCGACGACATGCGTCTCCTGCTGAAGGATCTGCCGCTCGACAAGGTCTCGACATCCATGACGATCAACTCAACCGCGGCGATCCTGCTGCTGATGTACGAACTGGTCGCCGAGGAGCAGGGGGTGCCCGCATCTGCCATCAGTGGCACCATCCAGAACGACATCCTGAAGGAGTACATCGCGCGCGGCACCTACGTGTACCCGCCGCGGCCCTCCATGAGGCTGATCACCGACATCTTCGACTACTGCTCGAGGAACGTGCCGAAGTGGAACACCATCTCGATCTCCGGGTACCACATCCGCGAGGCCGGCAGCACGGCGGTGCAGGAGATCGCGTTCACGCTGTCGGATGCCATCGCGTACGTGCAGGCGGCGGTGGACGCCGGTCTCGACGTGGACGACTTCGCGCCGCGCCTGTCGTTCTTCTGGAACGGACACAACAACTTCTTCGAGGAGGTCGCGAAGTTCCGTGCGGGCCGCCGCATGTGGCACCGCATAATGACCGAGCGTTTCGGTGCGAAGAAGGAGGCCAGCAAGCTGCTGCGTTTCCACACCCAGACGGGCGGGTCCACCCTCACCGCGCAGCAGCCGCTGAACAACGTGGTGCGCGTGGCCGTGCAGTCCCTCGCGGCGGTCCTGGGCGGCACGCAGTCGCTGCACACCAACGGCTACGACGAGGCGCTCGGCCTGCCCACGGAGGAGGCCGCCCGCATCGCACTGCGCACGCAGCAGATCATCGGCTACGAGAGCGGCGTGGCCGACACCCCTGACCCGCTGGCGGGGTCGTACTTCGTGGAGGCACTCACCGACGAGGTCGAGAGGCTCGCATGGGAGTACATCGAGCGGATCGACGCCATGGGCGGTGCAGTTGCCGCCATCGAGTCGGGTTTCCAGATGGACGAGATCGGCGACAGTGCGTACCAGTACGCGAAGTCGATCGACGACGACGAGCGCGTGATCGTGGGCGTCAACAAGTTCACGGTGGACAACGAGCCCGAGCCGAACGTGTTCCCGATCGACCCGAGCCTGGCCGTGAACCAGATCGCCCGCCTGAGGAAGTTCAAGGAGAACCGCGACCAGGCAAAGGTGCAGGCATGCCTGGATGCCGTGCGGGAGACCGCACGCGGACCCGGCAACCTGCTGCACCCGATGAAGGAGGCACTGCGTGCGCACGCCAGCCTCGGCGAGGTGAGCGACGCACTGCGAGAGGTGTTCGGCACCTACCAGCCCCACTGACATGCCCGACGTTCTCGTGGAGCGCCACGAAGGGCGCGTGAACATCATCCTCAACCGGCCGGAGCGCAAGAACTCGCTCACCGCGCCGATGGTGGAGGAACTGCGCGATGCGCTCCTGGCGGTGAATGCTGATCGCTCCGTGGGCTGCGTCGTGCTGCAGGGTGCCGGAGGGTTCTTCTGCTCGGGAATCGACCTGAAGTCGGCCGGCGACGGCACCAGGCCGGCCCCGATGACTGCGTGGCCGTCAGTGCATGCCGCGATGTACCGCTGCCCGGTGCCCGTGGTGCTGGCGATGGAGAAGTACGCGATCAATGCCGGTGCATCGCTGGTGCTGGCCTCGAACGTGGTGGTCGCCGGCGAGGGGTCGTTCCTGCAGGTGTCCGAGATCCAGATCGGTGTCGCCGCACCGATGAACCAGGCATGGCTGCACCTGCGGCACAGTCCCGCCGTTGCCGACCACCTCACGTTGCGCGCCGAGCGGATCGCCGCCCCCGAGCTGCTGCGCCTGGGCGTGGTCACCGAGGTCGTCGATGACGCGTCGGTGCTGGCGAGGGCGAACGAACTGGCCGACCGGATCGCGTCGTACCCGGCATCGGGCCGTGAGGGAATGGCTGCGGTGTGGAAGCGACTGCGGGGAACACTCGATGACCCCGAGGAGTGGTTCGTGTCCCTCGCGTCGCGCTGAGACCTGTCAGTCGAGCCAGTTGACCGTCGGTGCCGGCCGGTCACGCGGGGGAGCGGGGCGTGTGCCGTGGCCGAGGTAGACGAGACCGATCATCCGCGCATCGGCTTCGAAGCCGCAGAACCCGTTCATCACCGTCTCGGCGCCCGTCATGGGCGAGCTCCAGAGCGCGGTGAGGCCGAACGCCTCGATCATCAGCAGCATGTTCTGGATGCCGGCCGCCACGGAGAACGTGTTCTCGTCGGTCTCGAGCGGGGAGTCGCCGGGTGCCGCCGCCACGGCGAGCACCACCGGGGCACGGCCGTACTTCGTGCGGGTCTTGTCGACCTTCGCGGCCTCCTCGCCGTTCGCCTCCATCACGGCAGCCACGGCCGCGCCGAACCCGAGACGCGACTCACCCTGCAGCACCGCCACGCGCAGTGGCCGTGTCTTGCGGTGGTTCGGGGCGGCCACGGCGGCGCGGACGATTCGCTCGAGCATCCCGCGGTCGACCGGCTTCTCGCGGTCGATGGTCATGCCGCTCGCCCTGCGGTGGATGAGCTGCTCGAGCGCGTCGGCGTCCATCGGAACCCCGTCAGTTCCTGTGCAGGTCGACGTTCAGGCCGCCCCAGGAGCCCTTGCGCATGGTTGCCTCCACGGCGCCGGTCTGCGAGTTGCGCCTGAAGAGCAGGCCGGACTGGCCCGACAGGAGCAGAGCCTTCACCGCGTTGCCGTCAGGTGCGCGCACGACGGTTCCCGCCGTCACGTAGAGGCCGGCCTCCACCACGCAGTCGTCGCCCAGGCTGATGCCGATGCCGGCGTTCGCGCCGAGCAGGCACCGCTCGCCGATGGTGACCATCTCCTTGCCGCCGCCCGAGAGCGTGCCCATGATCGATGCACCGCCGCCGATGTCGCTTCCGTCACCGACGATGACTCCCTGCGAGATGCGGCCCTCCACCATGGATGCGCCCAGTGTGCCGGCGTTGAAGTTGCAGAAACCCTCGTGCATCACGGTGGTGCCGGCCGACAGGTAGGCACCGAGTCGAACACGCGATGCATCTGCGATGCGCACGCCCGACGGCACGACGTAGTCCACCATGCGGGGGAACTTGTCGACGCCGTGCACCACGAGGTGGCCACCGTGGCGCGCGATGTTCCACTGCACGCTCTCGATGGCCTCCACCGGCACGGGCCCGCGGTCGGTCCAGGCGACGTTCTGCAGGTGGCCGAAGATGCCGTCCAGGTTCATGCTGCGCGGCTTCATGAGCCTGTGCGACAGGAGGTGCAGGCGCAACCATGCATCGGCGCCGTCGGCAGGGGCAGCCGACGTGTCGACCACCGAGGAGACCTCGCGGAAGGCCACCGCCCTGTCGGGGTCGGTTTCCGCGAGCGGCGAAACCGACGGTGCATCCGCGGGAACGGACTCCCCGAGACCGAGACCGCGGTAGCGCACCTCGAGCACGGCGCCGTTCGCGTCAAGCGTGGCGATGCCCACGCCCCATGCGGTCGTCATGACTACATCACCTCCGGTCGAAGAGTGGGGAAGAGAACGACGTCGCGGATGGTCTGCGTGTCGGCCAGCAGCATGGCGAGCCTGTCCATGCCGATGCCAAGACCACCCGTCGGCGGCATGCCGTACTCGAGCGCGCGCAGGTAGTCCTCGTCCACCGTGCCGGCCTCGGCGTTGCCGGCCTCCTTGGCCCTCTGCTCGTCCTCGAACCGTGCGCGCTGCTCCACGGGGTCGTTCAGCTCGCTGTAGCCGTTCGCCAGCTCGCGGCCGCCCACGAACAGCTCGAACCTCTCGGTGAGGTGCGGGTCGTCACGGTCGACGCGGGCGAGCGGGCTGATCTCGACGGGGTGGTGCGTGACGAAGGTGGGCTCGCGCAGCTCGTGCTCGCACAGTGTCTCGAACAGTTCCTCGACGATCTTGCCGGTGCCGAAGCGGTCCTCGACCTTCACTCCGTGTTTCGTCGCAAGTGCCGCAAGCTCGGCCCAGGGCATCGACGGGTGCACCGCGACCCCCGTCTTCTCGCGGACGAGGTCGACCATGCGCACGCGCCGCCATGGCCTTGCGAGGTCCACCGGGGAGCCGTCGATGTTCACCACCGACGTGCCCGTGGCGTCCACGGCGGCACGGGTGATGAGCAGTTCGGTGATCGCCATCATCTCGGTGTAGTCACCGAAGGCCTGGTACAGCTCCATCAGCGTGAACTCGGGGTTGTGGCGCGTGTCGATCCCCTCGTTGCGGAAGACACGACCGATCTCGTACACGCGTTCCATGCCGCCCACGATGAGTCGCTTGAGGTGCAGCTCGAGGGCGATGCGCAGGTAGAGCTGCATGTCGAGTGTGTTGTGGTGCGTGAGGAACGGCCGCGCGTGCGCGCCGCCCGCCTCCACGTGCAGCACCGGCGTCTCCACCTCGATGAAACCGTGCTCGCGCAGCGTGGCACGGAAGCTCGCAATCGTGGCATGACGGACCTCGAACATCCTGCGCGACTCCTCGTTCACGATGAGGTCGGCATACCGCTGTCGGTACCGCGTGTCGACGTCGGTGATTCCGTGCCACTTGTCGGGAAGTGGCCGCACCGCCTTCGAGAGAAGCGCGCACGATGCGACCTTCACCGAGAGCTCGCCCTTGCGGGTCGTCATCACGGTGCCCGTGGCCCCCACCCAGTCGCCGAGGTCGAGAGCGTTGACGGCGTCGAACACGGCATCGCCGGTAACGGAGCGGGACACGAACAGCTGGATGGAGCCCGAACGGTCCTGCAGCGTGAGGAAGATGAGCTTGCCCTGGTCGCGCTTCAGCATCACGCGGCCGGCCACGGCAACCTCGGTGTCGGTCTCGGCGCCGGGCTCCAGACCGCCGTTCGCCGAGCGGATCTCCCCGAGCGTGTGGGTGCGGTCGAACCGGTACGGGTACGGGTTGTCGCCGGCGGCCCGCATGGACTCCACCGCGGCGATGCGGCGGGCCTTCTCGGCCTCGAGGCCGCCGCCGGAAAGGGAGTTGTCCTCGTCGCTCACAGTGCTCTCACGCTAGTTCGGCATGCGCACCCGCCCGAAAGCGGTTGGGTGGCGGACTACGGTGACGCAGTGTCCCGAGCAAACGCGATCAGGTCGTCGTGTGCCGCCGCGTTGTGTCTCGCGTTCGCAACCCCTGCCGCCGTGCTCACCGGTATCCGCGCCGCCGGGGCGCAGGGAGGCCTTCCCGCGGGGCTCGGCACACCTGTCATCACGGTGTCGGCGAATCTCTCGCTCACTGCTGCGGAGACGCGGCGCATCATGTCGGCTGCCGCGCCCGCCGGCGCCGTGGCGTACGCGGCACGGTACGCGACCTTCCCGATGACCGCGTTCTCACGGGGCGACGAGGTGCTGATGCAGCAACCCAAGGGCTGGCGCATTCCGATGGGAACGCGCATCCTCGCCGTGGACTACGTGAGGGCAACCGGCGGCGATGCGATGGCCGATGTGCTGTCGTCGGGGCAGGTGCTGATGGGGGAGAACTCCGCGCTCATCAGGGATGCGAAGGTCGGCGATGTCGTGACACTGAGGGACTCCGGCAACGGCATCAGGCGGTTCACCGTGGGCATGATCGTCGCGAACGGGTACGCCGACGGAGAGGACCTCATCATGTCGACTGCCGACGGCCTCGTCATGGGTGTCACGAAGGTCTCACGCGTGAACTTCGTGGGGTTCGCCCGGCCCGGTCGCGTGGTGTCCGAGCTGCGGGCACGTGTCGGCGGCATCGGTTCCAGGTACCGGCTGCGCACCACCTGGGACCCACCGAACCCCGACGCCACGCTCGGCATCGCGACGCTGAAGCTGCGCCTCGGTGAGTTCGCTTTCCGGCCGACGGACTCCGACGCGATCATGGTGGAGGATGCCTGGCGCGCGTCGAGGATCTCCTGGCTCCACAAGTACGGAGCGATCACCCTGCGCAACAACTGCCACAAGCTGGTCGTGGGTGCGATCGAGGCGGCGTTCCGTGACATCGTGAAGGCCGGTCTCGGTGACCGCATCGACCGGGCGGTGTCCCAGCGGTACGGCGGCTGCTACGTGGGCCGGTACAACAGGCTCGGCGGTTTGTTCGGGGCCCCGTCCCGGCACGCGTTCGGCGCGGCCATCGACCTGAACACCACCACAAACCAGCAGTGGGCGCGACCCACGATGGACTGCCGGGTCGTGCGCATCTTCCGCAGGTGGGGGTTTGCCTGGGGAGGCAACTTCTGGCCGACAGACGGCATGCACTTCGAATGGGTCGGTGAACGACGGGACAGACTCGGCTACCCGAGTCGTTACTGCCCCAACACGGTGCCCGTGCCCGTCACAAGTGCGCCGAGCACGACGACGAGCACCAGCACGACAACAACGACGACCACGACCATCCCGGCAACCTCGACGACCACGTCAACCTCTGGGCCGGGGTCAACAACCACTTCGAGCAGCACGAGCACGACAACTTCACCGTGAACGGTTCACGGTCGCCTCAGGTGCTGCTGGATAGCCTGACAACGTGACCAAACGTCTTGTGATCATCGGTGGCGGCCCGGGGGGCAACTCCGCCGCCACCTGGGCGGCCCGTCTCGGGGCGGAAGTCACGATGATCGAGCGTGACATCGTGGGAGGAGCGGCGCACCTGCGCGACTGCATCCCCTCGAAGGCCATGATCGCGACGGGCGGAGCCATGAGTGCCACGCAGCGCTTTGCAGGCATGGGTGTCGGCCAGAGCGACGTGGAGATCGACGTCAGCACCCTGGCCGGACGCATCGGCGGGATCGTGGAGCGCATGCGGTCCAGCACCACGGAACTGCTGGAGAGCCAGGGCGTACGCATCCTGATGGGCGAGGCCGGCTTCGTCGGCCCGAACACCGTGGTCGTGCGAGGCAGGGACGGCGAGACAACGATCGAGGGGGATGCGTTCGTGATCGCGACCGGTTCGCGGCCGCGCATCCCCGCATGGGCCTCGCCGGATGGTGACCGCATCCTCACGACCCGCGACTGCTACCCGCCGCGCGAGTTCCCGCGCGGCATCGTGGTCGTGGGATCCGGTGTGACGGGGGTCGAGTTCGTGCACATGTTCTCCTCGTTCGGCTCCGAGGTCACCCTGGTCGTCAGCCGGCAGCAGGTTCTGCCCGGCAAGGACGCAGAGGCCGCTGCCGCCCTCGAGGATCGTTTCCTGGAGCGGGGTGTGCGCCTGTTGAAGGGGGCCCGCGCGCAGTCCATCGAGCGTGACGGTGACGACGTGGTGGTGAAATGCGACGACGGCCGCCAGGCCCGCGCGAGCCATGTCGTGCTGGCCGTCGGCTCGGAACCGAACGTGGAGGGCCTCGCGCTCGAGGCGGCGGGCGTGGCCCTCGACCAGCGCGGCTACATCGCCGTCGACGACCACTGCCGCACGAACGTCGGCCACATCTACGCCGCCGGTGACGTGAGTGGGAAACTGCGCCTGTCGTCGGGGGCCTCCATGCCGGGCCGCACGATCGCCGAGCACGTGAGGGGCACGGCGCGCGAGGGCCGCATCCTCGACTACGACAAGGCCGCCTCGGCGATCTTCACCCAGCCGGAGATTGCCGACGTCGGCCTGGCCGAGGCCGACGCGTTCTCCATCGGCCGCAAGATCCGCGTCACCAAGGTGCCGTTCTCCACCACCGCGAAGGCGCTGATCCACAACGACCCGCGCGGATTCGTGAAGCTGATCTCCGACCCCAACACGGGCGTCGTTCTCGGCGGCACGATCGTGGGACGCCACGCGGGGGAACTGATCAGTGTTGTTGCCCTCGCGGTCACCGCGCACCTGCGGGTGAACGACCTGCTCGACAGTCTCCTCGTCCACCCGTCGCTGGCCGAGGCCCTCACCGAAGCGGCCGAGTGAGACCCGTCCCCACCGGCCGGGGCGCGACTACTCGATGACGACGACGACGTCGCCGGCACCGACGGTGTCGCCCGGCTTCACGTTCACGGCCTTCACGGTGCCGCTCTTGTCGGCCTCGATCTGGTTCTCCATCTTCATGGCCTCGAGCACCACGATGCTCTGGCCGGCTTCGACCTTCTGCCCGACCGCCACGAGCACCTTCACGATGGTTCCCTGCATCGGCACGGCCACCTGACCGCTGCCGCCACCGGCACCGCCGCCGCCGCCCGAGGTTGCGCGGGGTGCCTTCTTCTTCGCCGGTGCCGCGGCTGCGACCCCGGCGGTCTCGGGCACCCACAGCTTCACGTCGAAGCGGCGGCCGTTGACCTCGACGGTGGTCGAGCGCTGCACGAGCGGTGAGTCGTCGTCCTGGGAGGGAGCAGCCGCGGGCGTGGCATCGACACCTGAGAGATCGAGCCTCTCCTCGACCCACTTGGTCGAGTGCTCGAACGCGACGAAATCAGGATGACGCAGGATCGCGAGGTCGGCAGGGATCGTGGTGGCGACACCCTCGACCACGGTCTCCTCGAGAGCGCGGATCGTGCGTGCGATCGCGGTCTCCCTGTCCTTGCCCCACACGATGAGCTTGCCCACCAGGTTGTCGTAGTACTGGCTGATGGAGTCGCCGCCCTCGGACCCGCCGTCGAAGCGCACGCCGAACCCGTCGGGTGTGACCAGCTTCGTGATCGGGCCCGGCGAGGGCAGGAACTTGCCGCCGGCCGGGTTCTCGGCGTTGATGCGCACCTCGATGGCGTGGCCGCGCCGGGAGGCCAGGACCTGCTTCTGTGTCATCGGCAGTTTCTCGCCGGATGCCACACGGATCTGCCATTCGACGAGGTCGATGCCGGTGATGGCCTCGGTGACGGGGTGCTCCACCTGGAGGCGGGTGTTCATCTCGAGGAAGAAGAACTCGCCGTCCTGGTAGATGAACTCCACGGTGCCGGCGTTGAAGTAGCCCACTGCCTTTGCGGCCTTCACGGCCGCCTCGCCCATGGCATCCTCCACGCCCGCGGGCAGTGCGCCAGCCGGTGCCTCCTCGATGAGCTTCTGGTGGCGGCGCTGGGCCGAGCAGTCGCGCGTGCTCACCCACACCACGTTTCCGTGGGTGTCACCGACCAGCTGCACCTCGATGTGGCGCGGCCACGTGAGGTACTTCTCGACGTAGATCTCGTCGCGGCCGAAGAAGTTCTTGGCCTCGCGCTGGGCGGAGTCCATCGCGTCCTGCACCTGGTCGGCGGAGTGCACCACTTTCATCCCGCGACCGCCGCCGCCGTATGCGGCCTTGATTGCCACGGGCCAGCCGAAGTCGTTCCCGAACTGCGTGATCTCCGCAGCCGACGTGACGAACTCGGTGGTGCCGGGCACGATGGGTACACTGCCGCGCAGGGCTGCCTTGCGGCTGGAGACCTTGTCGCCCATCTCGTCGATCGCCTCGGGCGGCGGTCCGATGAAGGCGACACCCATGGCCGTGATGGCGCGGGCGAAATCAGCGTTCTCGCTGAAGAATCCATAGCCGGGGTGCACTCCGTCGGCTCCGCTGCGGCGGATGGCATCAAGGATGGCCCCGGTGTTCAGGTAGCTCTCCGCGGCTGTCTGGCCCCCGAGGGCGTATGCCTCGTCGGCGAGCCTCACGTGCAGGGAGTTGCGGTCGAGCTCGGAGTACACCGCCACGGTGGCGATGCCCATCTCACGGGCGGCACGGATGACCCGGACGGCGATCTCGCCGCGGTTCGCGATCAGGATTTTCTTCAACACAGGTGGCAATCTTGCCCCAATGGACACTCCGGGGAAGAACCAACAGGGCCGATGGACCGTGCACCGGGTCACAGAGACGGGCAGCACCAACGCTGACCTGCTGGCCGCGGGGGTGCAGGACGCCCCCGACCGCACCGTGCTGCGGGCCGACCACCAGACCGCGGGCAGGGGTCGCCTCGACCGGGAATGGGTCGACACCCCCGGCCGCAACCTTCTGGTGTCGTTTCTCTTCCGTGACGTGCCATCGGCCCCGCACGTGCTGACCCAGGCGGTGGCACTCGGCGCACTCGAGGTCGCACGCGAGCTCGGCGTGCCGTCGGTGCTGAAGTGGCCGAACGACCTGTT
Source organism: Acidimicrobiales bacterium (assembly GCA_046091145.1). GTDB lineage: Bacteria > Actinomycetota > Acidimicrobiia > Acidimicrobiales > Ilumatobacteraceae > UBA2093. Next base: position 19,184 of record JBJTBF010000009.1, read on the forward strand.
GGTCGGTGACCGCAAGCTGTCCGGCGTTCTCGCACAGGCAGGTCCGTTCGACGGGGATGTGCCGTCGTTCGTGGTGGTGGGCATCGGGGTGAACATCGGGTCGGCGCCCGACGGTGCGACGTGCATTGCCGAGCACTCGGCCACCGACGTGCCGGCGCCGGACGAGTTCATGCTGCGGATGCTTCCGGTGATCGACGAGGTGCTGGCCGCCGACGGTGAAGGTCGGCACGCGCGCTACCGGGCGGCGCTCGCCACGCTCGGCTCCCGTGTTCGGGTGCACCTGCCCGACGGCAGCGAGATCGTCGGTCGGGCCCTCGATGTCACGGCCGACGGAAGGCTCGAAGTGCTCGATGAGTGCGCGGTGACGCACCGCCTCGACACCGCCGACGTGGTGCACCTTCGCGCCGCAGACTGACAACTACCGTTGGGTCGTGCCCGACGAAGCCCCCGAAACACGTCTGTCATCTGCGCCGCGGTGGATGATCGTGGCCGGGACCGCCGTGGTGGTGATGCTCGCAGGGGCCCTCGGTCTCGTGCGCGCGGTGAACGCGGGAATGGACGGGGTGGCCCGCGTCGAGGGGGTCAGCGCCGTGCTGTCACCGCCCACTGATGGTGTCGAGAACTACCTGCTGGTGGGTTCGGACTCCCGCGAGGGGGCCGACCCGTCGGACCCCGACTACGCGAACGTCGGGTCGGCGGACAAGAACCCCGGACGCCGCTCGGACACGCTGATGGTGCTGCGCCGCGACACCCGCAGCGGTTCAGTGGCGTTGATGTCGGTGCCGCGTGACCTGTACGTGCGCATCGGCTCCGGCGAGAAACTGGACCGGATCAACTCCGCCTACCGCTCGGGCCCCGATGCAGTGGTCACCACGGTGCAGCGGGCACTGAACATCCCCATCCACCACTACCTCGAGATCGACTTCCAGGGGTTCAAGAGCATCGTGGATGCCGTCGGCGGGGTCGAGGTGTGTGTCGACCGGGCCTCCCGTGACAAGTCGACGGGGTTCTTCATCGGCCGCAGGGCGTGCAAGGTGGTGGGCGGTGCGCAGGCCCTTGCATACGCGCGGTCGCGCCACTTCGAGCAGAAGTACAAGGACGAGGGCTGGAAGATGGATGCCACGGCCGACATCGGGCGCACGGCGCGCCAGCGCAAGTTCGTCACCGCCCTGCTGAAGTCGGCCGCCCGTCACGTGGTGGAGAACCCGCTGCATGCCGCCACGGTGATGCGCGAGGCATCCGGGGCGCTCAGTGTCGACCCCGGACTCGACCTCGTGGATCTCGCGCGCAAGCTGCGTCCCGTCGCCGACGGGGGTGCGGTGTCGCATGCGCTGCCGGTGGCGAACGGCATGGTGGGCGCGATGTCGGTGGTGCGTCTCACCGCTGACGCCACACCGCTTCTGGCTTGGTTCGCGGGCACAGGCCCCGAGCCGCCCGCTTCCTGACCCCGGCCCGGATCGCTCAGCCCTGCACGGCTGCGCCGTCGGACGAGCGGCGCCGGCGCACCCGGGCAGTGGTGTCGACGTGCGAACCGGTGGGTGCGATGCGGTTGCCCTGCACCGTGTCGCACCCGAGCAGACGGAGCCGGTCGAGTTGATCCTGCGTGGTCACCCACTCCGCACACACGCTGAGGTCGAGTGAGTGCGCCAACTGGATGATGGAGCGCACCATTGGGTCGTCACCTGCACCTGGGGCCCCGACGTCGCGCACGAGCGAACCGTCGATCTTCAGGATGCTGGCGGGGAACGTGCGCAGTGCCGCAAGCGACGACGACCCGGAACCGAAGTCATCCACTGCGATGCGGATGCCTGACCTTCGCAGCGCGTTCACCGTGCGCAACACCGCCGGGTTCTGGTCGAGAAGTGTCGACTCTCCCGTCTCGAGAACCACCCTGGTCGGCTCCACCCCGCGTGCATCGAGCACGGCGAGTGTGCGTTCCACGAACGTCACGTCGGCGAGCTGTCGTCGTGAGACGTTGACATGAAGTGCGACATCGCTGCCGATGTCGCCGGCATCCGTCCAGTCGCGCAGATGACCGCATGCGGTGTCGAGCACCCAGTCCCCGATGGGACCGATGAGGCCCGATTCGTCGGCGAGGTCGAGAAACTCGCCCGGCTGCAGCTGCCCCCGCCGCGGGTGGTTCCAGCGCAGGAACACCTCGACCGCGGCGATCCGGCCGGAGTGTGCGGTCTCGATGGGCTGGTACACGGTCTCGAACCGTCCGGCGGCCAGGGCCTGCTCGAGATCGGCCGCCAGGGCCGCACGCTCGCGTGCCGCGGCCCGCATGCGCTCGCTGTAGAGCTCGCTGCGCCCGCGTCCGCGCTGCTTGGCGAGATACATCGCAGTGTCGGCCGCGCGCAGGAGTGTCATGGCCGCGTCGGCGGGGGACTGGTCGCGTAGCAGGTCATCGGTGGCCATCGCCACACCGACGCTCGCGCCCGACTCGATCTCCACCCCGTGCAGCATCAACGGGCCGGTGATCGACAGACGGATGCGCTCGGAGATGTCGAGCGCGACGTGGTCATCCAGCACCCCCTCGCACAGGACCACGAACTCATCGCCCGAGATGCGTGCCACGGTGTCGTTCGGTCTCGTCGCCGCGGCGAGACGGCGCGCGACGGTGAGGATCAACTGGTCGCCAACGGCGTGGCCGATCGTGTCGTTGACGTGCTTCAGCTTGTCGATGTCGATGAAGAGCACGGCAACGTTCGTGCGCGTGGTGAGGGACCGTTCGAGGGCCTCCGTCGTGCGCCTGAGGAACAGCACCCGGTTCGGCAGCCCGGTGAGTGCGTCATGGGTCGCCAGCCGGTCGAGCTCCGCGCGCTCCTGGCGCTCCTGGGTGATGTCGCGCGCGATCGTCGACCAGTGGTTCACCGTGCCGTCGGCGTCGCGCACCACCTGCACAGTGACGGCGAGTGTGCGGGCCAGTCCGTCGGGGGAGCGGAAGGTGATCTCGCCGACCCATCGCGGTGCCTGGCCCGCAGCCTCACCGGCGCGGGCGGGCTCCACCATGTGGCGCGGCATCTGGTCGCGCACCGCCTGCATGTACGCACGTGCGGCGGTGTCGGCAGCCGTGCCGAGGGTGGGGTCGATCCCGATCAATGTGCGTGCAGGGTCGTTCGCGAAGGTCGGCGTGCCGGCGCGGTCGAACACCACGACCGCATCCCCCGACACGTCGAGCAGCCCGACGAGTTGTTCCGACAAGGATGACTGCTGCACGGCCGGTGTGACATCGACTGCGGTGCCCACGTGCCCGGTGACGCGGCCACCCTCGAGCGTCGGGGTGGTGGCGATGCGCACCCACGCGGTCTCGCCCGACGCACCGATGAGGGGCACGTCGACCGAGAACGTGGTTCCGTCGCGCAGGTGCTCGAGCCAGCGCCGTTCGCACTCCGTTCGCTGCGCCGGTGACGCGTGTGCCCACGGGGCCGAACCGCGCACGACGGGTGCGTTGCCGAGGGCGATGCGCCGGAACGCGTCGTTGGCAGTGAGGAGACGGCCGTTCTCGTCTGCTTCGAAGACCCCGATGGGGAGGGCGGCGGTGACGGCGTCGATGCGCCATTTTCCCAGTTCCAGTACGTTCAGTGGTGGACTGAACCCGCAGAGTGACGGATGAACACGCTGGGTGTGCGGCGGCGGGCCGGGGTCGCAACGGCCGCGGACTCAGCGCGAGTAGGTGAACTCCGAGGTCGAGACCTCCATGGCGGAGGCCTCGATGGCGGCGCGCATCGACGCAGACGGATCACCGGTCTGTGCCTCGATCACCTGGCTGAGCGCGTACACCGACAGGGAGTACCTGTGTTTCGTGCCCTCGGGCGGGCACGGGCCGGTGTAGTCGGGCTTTGCGTCGTTGTTCATGCCGACCGCGGCGAGTTCGGGCACTGCCCCCTCGGCGATGCCCGTTGCACTGGCGTCGATGTTCGCCACCGTCCAGTGCGCGAAATCGGGGGCATCGAGATCCGTGAGGATCACCGCCCACGCCGAGACATCCTCTGGCCCGCCGGTCCATGACACCGCGGGCGACACGTTGTTGCCGTCACACGTGAATCGAGGGTCGATTGCGCCACCCTCGGTCCACGGCAACGTGAGAAGGAGCGGCGAACCCGCACCGGGGTCGACCGTGGTGGTGGCGATGGCCACTGATTCCGTCTGGCCGGCATCCGGGGGTCTCATCGCCCGGCCGTCGTCGGTGGAGCACGAGACCAGCACTAGGGCAACAACCGGCACGAACGGGATGACGCGGCGCATGCCCGCCACCATACGTCCGTGCGGGTCGCCGACGGGTACGGTCGTTAGCCTTCGGTACGTGCAGAACGCCCCGCTCTCGGCAACAGGTGACCTGCTCTGTCTGCTCGCCGTGCACGCGCACCCCGACGACGAGGCCTCGAAGGGTGCCGCCACGGTCGCGCGCTACGCAGCCGAGGGGGTCCGCACCGTGCTCGTCTGCTGCACCGGCGGCGAGGAGGGTGACCTCCAGAACCCGTCGCTGCGCGAACCGGGCCGGCCGTTCCATGCGCTCACACCGGAGGAGGAGAAGGAACTGCTCGCGAAGGTGCGGCCGCGCGAGCTGCAGGAGTCGGTCGGCATCATCGGCTTTGCCGCCCTGCACATGCTCGGCTACCGGGATTCCGGCATGGCGGAGTCAGCCGCCAACGCGCATCCCGGTTGCTTCCACATGGCCGACATCGACGAGGCAACCGAGCGACTTGTGCGCGTCATCCGCGCCGAGCGACCGCAGGTCATCCTCACCTACAACGACGACCAGCGCGGCTACCCGCACCCCGACCACCTGCGCGTGCACAACGTGAGCCTGCTTGCGTTCGACCGAGCGGGTGACCCCTCGTGGTACCCGGACGCGGGGGAACCGTGGCAGCCGTCGAAGATGTACTACACGCTGTGGTCGAAGGAGCGCGTGCTCGCCGTGCACGAGGCACTGCTGGCGAAGAACGGTGAGTCACCGTTCGAGGAGGCCTGGCTCAACCGCCCCTCACAGGACCACCGCATCACGACACGCCTGCACCTGCCCGCGTTCCTCCCCGCGAGAAGCGGATCGCTCCGCGCGCACGCCACCCAGGTCGACCCGTCGTCGGCATGGTGGTTCGGTCTAGACGACGACGAACTGGCGCGCGTGTACCCGTGGGAGGACTGGATCCTCGCCCGCAGCGTGCAGGACCTGCCGATGCTCGAGGGCCACGAGGACGACCTCTTCCACGGACTCCGCTGAGCCCGTGCCCGCGGTTCAGCGCGCGCGCATCGCCTCGCGCAGGTCGCGGTAGCCGATCAGCACGGCCCCGCTGTCGCGCACGGCAGCAGCGAACTCGCCGTCAGCGGTCACGAGCGCGAGATCGTCCACCCACCCCGCGGCGGCGGCGCCGAGAGCACGCACCTCTGGTGTGTCGACCGCCGGCTGCACGTGGATCTCCGTGACCCCCGGCCGCAGCCCACGGAACGCGGCAATCGCGCGGTCGCGGCTGCCGGGGCTCCAGTCATGGTCGAAATGGTCGGGGAAGAGCACGCCCTCGTCGGCCGCCAGCCGGCGGAACGGGAAACCAGCCCGTGACTCGTCGACGGTGGATGGAAGGCGGATCGGGAGCGCGAACTGGACCGCGAGCTCGATGTACACGTCGAAGAACTCAGGACGCAGGGTGATGGAGCTGAGGTGCGGCGCAAGGTGCGTGGCATCGATTCCCCACGCGATGGCGCGCTCGATCTGGGCGCGGCATTCCCGCAGGACCTCCGAGGGGTCGGCGTGCTCCCACAGGTCGTCGATGGAACGCGGGAAACCTCCCTCGCCGGACAGTAGTGAGGGTGCGTGCGTGAGCGGGCCCCATCTGTACGCGGGGTGCTCGGCGTTCAGCGTGAGATGGACTCCCACGTCGTCGCCGGCGCGGTACATGTCGGCGGCAAAGCGGGCCCACGGCGCGGGCATCATGATCGAGGCGCACGTGGCGAGTCCGTCGCGCATCGCCTCGTAGACACCGAGGGTGGCCCCGTGGCACGAACCGAGGTCGTCGCAACTGAGGATCACGAGCCGTGCGGAGTCCGGGTGGCCCAGCAGCGAGTTCAACGAGGCGCCCGGCATGTGCGGAACGTTATCGGGGGCACGCACCCCACAAGCCGAGCCCCCCGGCCTCGGCAGTGGCGGCCAGCGCGGCGAACTCCTCGGCGTGCGCGGTGTTCGGCGGGTACGACTTCGGCACCGCCCATCCGCCGGCCACGAGGTCACGGTTCACGAACAGGCCATCGTCCGCCCGGTACACGTACAGCAGCAGACGCCGGTACACGTCCCTTGCCTCGGTGTCGCGTCTCACCAGCACCTCTGTGCCCGCAGGCAGGAGCTCGGCCGTGTGACGCGAGGCCTCGGGCCCGAAGCACTCGACCGGCTTGGTGGGGTGCTTCGTCTCGGGGGTGTCGATGCCGATGAGCCGGATGGATTCCTTGCGGCCGGCGATGCGCAGCACGATCGTGTCGCCGTCGACCACGCGCACCACCGTGGCCCGCGCCCCGTCGGCGGACACGCTGACGGGGCTGCCGCGCGAGCACGAGGCGAGGACCACCAGGCACGCGAGTGCCCCGATGATGCGGTGCGTACGGGCGGGCATGCCCGCCATGTGTGGCCTAGAGACGCTCGATGAGCGTGCCGGTGCCGAGACCGCCGCCGCAGCACATCGACACGAGGCCGTAGCGGCCGCCGCTGCGCTCGAGCTCGTAGAGGGCCTTCGTCATGAGGAAGCCGCCCGTGCCGCCCAGCGGGTGGCCGAGCGCGATGGCGCCGCCGTTCGGGTTGGTCTTCTCGAGGTCGGCCCCGGTCTCTTTCGCCCATGCGAGCACGACCGAGGCGAACGCCTCGTTCACCTCGAACACGTCGATGTCGCCGATCTTCATGTTGTTGCGGGCGAGCAGACGCTGGGTGGCATCGATCGGTCCGGTGAGCATGAACACGGGGTCGACACCCACGTTGCAGGAGTCGATGACGCGTGCACGGGGGGTGAGACCCAGCTTCTTCGCCTTCTCCTCGGTCATCATCAGCACGGCCGACGCGCCGTCGGAGATCTGCGAGCTGTTGCCGGCGGTGTGCACGCCGTCCGGGCGGGCGACAGGCTTCAGCGTGGACAGCTTCTCCAGCGTGGTCTCGCGGATGCCCTCGTCGCGCGACACAGTGTGGGAGGTCTCGAGCAGGTTGCCCTCCTCGTCGGCGTCGGGAGCGGCGACCTCGAGGTACTGGCCGGCGAAGCGGTCCTCGGCCCATGCGCGCGCAGCACGCTGCTGCGAGGCGAAGCCGAAGCGGTCGGTGTCCTCGCGGGTGATCTTCCAGTTGTCGGCGATGCGCTCGGCACCCTCGAACTGGGAGGTCATCTCGTAGCGGCCGAAATAGGTGCGCGGGATCGGCACGCCGAGGCCGAGTTCCTTGCGGCTGTTCGAGCCGATCGGCACGCGGCTCATCACCTCGACACCGCACGCGAGCGCGACGTCGACGACGCCCGCACCGATGAGCGATGCTGCGAGGCCGGTGGCCTGCTGCGAGGAGCCGCACTGCGTGTCCACCGTGGTGGCCGCAGTGGACATCGGGAGACCTGCGGCCAGCCATGACGTGCGCGTGATGTTGAACGACTGCTCGCCGACCTGGCTGACACAGCCGCCGACGACCTGCTCGATCTCGGCGGGGTCGATGCCGGTGCGGTCGACGATGCCCTTCTGGACGAGTCCGAGGACCTCGGCGGGGTGGAGGGTCGAGAGACCGCCGTTGCGGCGGCCGACGACCGTACGGAGGGCGTCGACGATGACGACATTGGATGATCTGGTTGCCATGCGGTCATCCTATGCACCCCGTCGCGAACTACCGTCAGTCGGGATGAGCAATCCGCCGGCGGGTTTCGTGCCCTCCACGCATGTCAGCCCCGATGCCCGCGCACACCGTTTCGTGCACGTCATCGGGGCCAAGGTCTTCGTCGATGACCGCCCCGCCGACGACGGATGGCAGAGGTTGTTCCTGGGGATGGAGGGCGACGTCGCGGTGTGGGGAATCGACGTTCCCCACGGAGAGGATCCCGCCTACGGTGCCGAGACCGACCTGTACTCGCTCTTCGGGCGCGTGAGCGACCAGGAGTGGTTCATCGCCGGGCGCGCGGTGCAGCTGGTGGAGTGGGCGCGTACGCACCGATTCTGCGGCAAGTGCGGCCGGCCGACCGAGATGTCATCGACCGACCGCGCGTTCAACTGCCCGTCGTGCCGCATCCCGTTCTTCCCGCGTCTGTCGCCGGCCATCATCACGCTGGTGACACGTGGTGAGGGTGCCGCCGAGGAGGCCCTGCTCGCGCGCGGCACGAACTTCCGCATGCCGCTGTACTCGTGCCTCGCGGGGTTCGTGGAACCCGGTGAGAACCTCGAGGAGGCCGTGGTGCGGGAGGTACGTGAGGAGGTCGGCATCACCGTCGACGACGTGCGCTACGTGGCGAGCCAGCCGTGGCCGTTCCCGAACTCGTTGATGCTCGGATTCACTGCGTGCCACGCCTCGGGTGAGATCGTGATCGACGAGACGGAGATCTCCGATGCGCAGTGGTTCCGTCGCGACGACATCCCGACGATCCCGGGGAACATCTCGATCGCGCGGCGGCTGATCGACCTCTGGTTGCTTGCTGGCTAGCTGCCCCGCACCTTCATCCAGCGCGACGCGTTTCCGGCCGCGTCGACCAGGCGCACCCACAGCGACGACCGTGAGGGGACCGTGAACGAGCGGTTCAGGGAGGAGACCGACGAGACGCGGTGCACCGTGACCCGCCTGCCGCTGCGGAACGCCACGCGGCTGATGCCGGACCGGAGAGCGCGGCCCGCCCCCGATGCCCGGGGGCCGGTGCCGCGCCCCACCCCACTTGCGGAAGCCGACACCAGGCGCGCGAACGACAGCACGGGCGCCGCATCGTCGGGTGCGTCGGGGTCGTCGGGTTGCGTTGGGTCGCCGTCACCCAGGAGGTCGATGGAGTCCGACGCGGTCGACAGCACCCTCCCGTTGCGGCCGAGGAACTGCACCCACACCGTGCGGTGCGACCTTTCGGTGCCGGCGGGCTCGAGCTGCCACGGCACCGTTGCGGTGTTGGCGAGAACCCGTGCTCCCGTCATCGCGGCGTTGTTCGCGATGCGCAGGACCGCGGTGCCGGCCGGTGCCGTGACCGTGAGTGTGACCACCGGGGAATCGGTGGTGGGGTCGTCGTCGTTCACGAGCACGCCGACCGGCGTTGCGGTGAGGAATGAGGTCGACCCTCCGGTGACCTTGCCGAGCTCGTTGGCGGCGCGCACCCGCACGTGATGGCGCGTGCGGGGGGCGAGGCCGTTGATGCGCACCGAGCGCCGCACAGGTTGGTCACCCGTGACGAGGCCCACGAAGTGCTCGGTGACGCCGGTTGCGAACTCCGCGTCGGTCGACACCTCGAGCACCACCGATGTGTCGAGTCCGGACGGGTTGACCTCCACCCTGACGAGTGCGCTGTCGCTGCCCGTTGTGTCGATGACCGCCACACCCGGGTCGGGAACGTCACCGGCCGTGTTGACTGCGACTGCATCGTGTGCGTGCGAGCCGAGCGCATTGGTCGCAGTGACGGTGACGCTGTAGCGGGTTCGCGGGGCCAGGCCGTCGAACACGAAACGGCTCTCGGCCGGGCCGGCCTCGTCCCAACGTGCGAGAACCGTGTCGAGGACCCTGTCGGGAGCGTCGGTGCGCGCGATGACCGCGGTGGCGGTGCCCGCGAGGCTCCCCCCGTCGATCGAGGCATTGACAGTGACGGCCCTGACCCCGGCCGTCGGCTTCACCGCGGAGACGCGGGGCTCGGAACCTGCCGTGACGAACGTGGTGACGTCGCCCATGGTCGCGCCGAGCCTGTTGGTGGCCACCGCCCGTACCCGGTAGGTGGTGCGCGGCGCCAGTCCGTCGATGACGGCGCTGCGGAGCGCGCCCCGGTCATCGGCCGTGACGGGTGCGAGATCAACGCTCGACGACGTGGAGAAATCCGCTGCTGTCGACCACTCGATCCGTGCCGTGGTGCGCAGCAGTCCGGGGTCGACAGAGACACTGACCGTTGCCCGGGTTCCCGACACGGGTCCGGTGGTGGGCGTGCCCACCGTGGGCTCGGAGCCGAGAGTGTCGAAGGGGACGGATGCACCGGTCGATGTGCCGAACGTGTTGGACGCAACGAGTCGCACCCAGTGGCGGGTGCGCGGAGCGAGACCCGTGAGCGGAACCTGCACCGCCACTGCCGACCATCCGGCGGCAACGACGGGGGATCCCGCAACAGTTGTCGCGCCGGCGAATGAGGCGTCGGTGGAGACCTGCACCGACCAGGTGCTGCGTGCACCCTGGGGGTTCACCGAGGCACGCACGACTGCGCTCTCGGCGCCGACCGAGGGGACACCCGGTGCGGACACGGTCGGCGTGCCCACCGCGGCTGTCAACCGCGGGAAGAGCGACTTGGTGGAGTCACCCGATCCTGCGACGCCCCAGTCACTGCCCGTCCAGCACCACACGTGACCGGCGGTGTCGATGCCGCACGTGGTGGCGAGACCCGCCGACAGCGTGGAGAGCACCGTGCCCGCGGGCAGCACGGGCTGCCTGAAGGTGCGCCCGCCGAGGGTCGTTCCGGTGCCGAGCTCCCCGAAGCCGCCGCGACCCCAGCACCATGTGATGCCCGAGACCGTGATCGCGCACGTGTGGTACCACGCGGTGTCGAGCAACGCGAGCGACTCGTCGGCGGGCACCACCACCGCGCGCGGGGAGGGAGAGTCGGTGTACGTGCCGTCACCGAGCGCGCCCTCGTAGTTGTCGCCCCAGCACCAGCCGCCGCCCTGAGTGGACAGCGCGCAGATGCGGTCGAGGCCGACCGACACCGAGGACACCACGACTCCCTCGGGAAGCGGAACTTTCGCCGGCAGCGACACCTTCGCCGACCTATAGCCGATGCCGACCTCACCGTCGTCGTTCGTGCCCCAGCACCACAGATTCCCGGTGGCGGTCACAGCACATGTGTTGGCGGGGCCGACCTGCACGTTCGTGACCGGCGAGCCATCGGGCATCGGCACCCGTTCGGGTGTGCGGGTGGCCTCCGTGCTGCCGTTTCCGAAGTCGAGCACGTCACCCCAGCACCACAGTTCGCGGACGGTCGAGACTGCACATGCGATGGAGGCGCCGTTCGACATCTGCGCGGCGCGCGTGCCGGCCGGCAGCTCGACCCGCACGGGGCGGGTGCTCGTGGGGTTGAAGTAGCTGCCGAGGTGGTGCTCGCCCCAGCACCACACCTGCGCGTCGGTGTCGATGCCGCACGTGGTGGCGTACTCGCCGGCCTCGATGGAGGCGAAACGCGCGCCATCCGGCAGCACGATGCGCGACGGGGTCATCACCTTCTCGTCGGTGTTCTCGGTGCCGAGTGCACGGTTGCGGTTCCAGCCCCAGCAGAGGCCCGCGCCGTCGGTGCTGACTGCGCATGCAGCGTGGTACCCGGTCGACACATCCACGTAGGTGAACGGTTCGGCCGACACCGGGGTGATGCCGACCGCGACAGTGATCACCGAACCGAAGACGGTGGCGAGAGCGGCGACGAGAGCACGCAGGGGTATGGGGTGATGCTGTGGCATGGAGCCAACGTAACGAGCAGGTGCGGCAACGTTGTCGGTTGCCCCGTGCCGCCCTCCCGGGGTGCCGGGTCGCCCTTATTCGGCGATGCCGACGGGCTTGCCGTCGATGATCTGGTCGAGGTACTCCGACATGCCCCAGCCCTCGCGGCCCTCGTGCTCACCCGAGGTGATCGTCCACTTGGTCATTCCCTCGCTGATGCGTGTCATCAACCAGTTGCCGTCGGGGTCCTGGCGCCGGTTGCGCAACGGGATGAGGCTCTCGACCTCGCCCTCGAATGACCATTCCTTCTGCGACTTCGACGACGAGATCACACCGGTGACCTTCGCGTGGTAGTCGTCGTCACCCTCGGTGACGGTGGAGATGCGCACGTCGTCGCACAGGTGGATACGTCCGCTGTCCCACACGAAACCCCCGCGCGAGCCCGGTCCGTCCTTCTTCGCGACGCGGCTCGCCATGAAACCGAGGTCGTCCCCGAAGTTCGCGGTGAGCCAGCGGTAGTACCACGGGGCCTGCCAGTAGCGCGGGCCCCATGAATGGTCGCGGAGTCCGAACCCGTTCATCTCGAACTCCTCGTCACCCACGCGGATCGTGCCGGTGGCACGCACGAGCTGCTCGTAGTGGCCGCGCGCGAACTCCTCGCCTGGCGCCTCGTGGGGAGTGTCGGGCTCGCCACCGAACATCGACCCACGTCCCTGTCCGGTGAAGGTGACGTGCACCTCGCACTCCGAGAACGGGTTGTTCTTGAACGCAGTACGGGGGTCGGCCATGTCATGTGGGTTGTCGAGCACGCACACCTTGCCCGTGTAGTCGACTCGCAGCTCCTCGAACGGGGTGACCATCGTCCATGTGAGCCCGCCCGCGTCGAGGCGGTCGTTCGAGTCGATGTCGGGACGCTTGAACATGAAGCCCACCCGGCCGCCGGGGAGGTAGATGCAGATGGTCATCTCTGCATGTCCCTCGTTCGCACGGTTGCCCATGCGGAACCAGCCGCCCATCCGCGTCGCGGGGTCGAAGCAGTTGATGTACATGCTCTCGTTGAAGTTGGGCTCGGGGCCCAGCTCGTGCATGTACTCGTCGGAAGGATCCAGTCTCACACCCATGCCGGCACCCTACGCCCCGAAGATCTTGGCCTGAAGACGGCGCATGCCGGAGAGCCATCGGTCGCGGTCCTCGACCTTGCGCTTCTCGTAAGTGTGCACCTCTGTGTGGGGCATGATCAGGAAACGTTCCTCGAGGATGTGGGAATACACGATATCGGCGACCTCAGACGGCTCGAGCACTTCGCCCGAGGCCTTCACCACGTCGCCGCCGGTGCGCGCGATTGCCCCCGAGGGGTCCTTCGGGCGGTCGGGTGGGTTCAGCATGTTGGTGTTGACACCCTGCGGGCACAGGCAGGACACCTTCACGCCCCTGTCCCCGTAGGTGATGGACATCCACTCCGCGAAGGCGACGGCGGCGTGCTTTGACACGCTGTAGGTGGCACTTCCGATCTGCGACAGCAGACCGGCCGCCGATGCGGTGCTGCAGAAGTAGCCCTCGCCTGCGGCGAGCCAGTCGTCGACCAGGTGCTTTGCTGCCCAACGGTGCGCGTGCAGGTTCACGTTCATGATGGTGGCCCACTCTGTCTCGCTCGTGGAGGTGAGGTCGGTGCCGATCGCGATGCCCGCGTTTGCGAAGAAGAGGTCGATGAAGCCGAACTTGTCGCGCGCAGCCTCGATGAGATCGATGTTGCCCTGCTCCGAGCCGATGTCGGCCGCCACCGCGAACGCCGACCCTGCGCGGAGGGAGTTCAGTTCCGCCTCCACGGCGGTGAGGTTGGCGGCGTCACGGTCGGCGAGCACCACGCGCGCGCCTGCCGCGTGGAACCGCCGGGCGAGGGCGGCACCGATGCCGTTCGCGGCGCCGGTGACCACCGCTGTCTTTCCGTTCAGGTCCATGGCGCAACCCTATGGCGCGGGGCGGCGACGC
>JBJTBF010000010.1:0-10177 GCA_046091145.1 Acidimicrobiales bacterium
GAACTGCGCGACATCCTCGACGAGGAACGCCACACCATCCAGAAGGACCTCCAGCAGGCCGAGGCCTCCGGTGACGAGCGACGGGCGGAGAACGCCCGCAACTCGGCCATGGAGCGGAACTTCCGCCTCGACATGATGCCCGACGACCTTGCCGGACTCGTGCGGGAGATGCAGAACTACGACTTCCAGTCGCAGGAGGCCCAGCAGCGCTTCGAGGACCTCATGGAGAAGCTGCGCAACCAACTGATGCAGCAGATGGTCGACCAGATGTCCGATGCCATGCAGAACATGACGCCGCAGGACATGCAGCGCATGAAGGACATGATGTCCGCGCTGAACGACATGATCGAACGTCGCGAGCGCGGCGAGGACCCCCAGTTCGAGAAGTTCATGGAGGAGTACGGCGACTTCTTCCCGGAGAACCCGCAGACCCTGGACGAACTCCTCGAGCAGATGGCCCGCCGCATGCAGCAGATGCAGGCCCTCATGAACTCGATGTCTCCGGAGCAGCGGCGCCAGATGCAGGAGCTCTCGGAACAGTTGCTCGGCGACATGGACCTCGACTTCGAGATGCAGCGCCTCGGCCAGAACCTGCAGGGTCTTTTCCCGCAGATGGGCTGGGAGCAGTCGTACGAGTTCTCCGGCGAGCAGGAGATGGGCATGCAGCAGGCCATGCAGGCCATGGCCGACATGTCCGACCTCGAGCAGATGGAGGGGATGCTGCGCCAGGCGATGAACCCGGCCCAGCTGGACGAGATCGACCCCGAGAAGGTGCGCCGGATGCTCGGAGACGAGGCTGCCGACTCATTGGAGAGACTGGCCGAGCTGACGAAGATGCTCGAGGACGCCGGCCTCGTGAACCGCAAGGAGGGCAAGCTCGAGCTCACCCCCCGCGGGCTGCGGGCGATCGGCAACAACTCCCTGCGCGAGCTGTTCAGCAACCTCTCCAAGGACCGTTTCGGCCAGCACCGGATGAACAGCGACGGCAGCGGCCACGAGCGGGCGTATTCGTCGCGGCCGTACGAGTTCGGTGACCCGTTCCGTCTCGATCTCAACCAGACCATCCGCAACGCTCTTCGCCGCCAGGGTGGGGGGACACCGGTGCGGCTGTCATCGGAGGACTTTGAGATCGAGCAGACCGAGCACAGCACCCGCGCCGCCACCGTGCTCATGATCGACCTGTCCATGTCCATGCCGATGCGCGGCAACTTCGTCCCGGCGAAGAAGGTGGCGATGGCCCTGCACTCACTGATGAGCTCGCAGTTCCCGCGCGATTTCCTCGGTCTCGTGGGCTTCAGCGAGACCGCGCACGTGCTGAAGCACGAGGACCTCCCGGAGGTCAGCTGGGACCTCGCATACGGCACCAACATGCAGCACGGTCTGAAGCTGGCCCGTCAGATGCTCGGCCGCCAGACGGGCACGAAGCAGATCATCATGATCACCGACGGTGAACCGACGGCCCACATCACGCCGCGCGGGGAGGTGTACTTCAACTACCCGCCGGTGCGCGAGACACTCGAGGCCACCCTGAAGGAAGTCATGCGCTGCACCCGGGACGACATCCGCATCAACACGTTCGTGCTCGATGCCACCCAGTCGCTGCGCCGGTTCATCGAGCAGATGACCCAGATCAACTCGGGCCGTGCGTTCTTCACCGACCCCGACAACCTCGGGAGCTACGTACTCGTCGATTTCCTTGAAAACAGAAGGAAAACGGCCCGTTCGGGCTCATAAACCCAACAGAATCAGGCTTGTTCGAGCCTTTGGATGACGAAACCCTTGATTCTGTTGGGTTTCCGCTTGCCTTTTCTGTACGGGATTGGCACAATGACACTGTTGTAATTACACGGCTGCCCGCTGCGCCCGAGACGTCCTCCCGCGGACTCGGCGTCGGGTGACCACATGCGGGAGGCACACGTGAACGGAGACGGCGAGACGCTGAGTCAGGAACGAGGTTGGCAGGACCAGGCCAACTGTCTCGGGGTCGATCCCGATCTGTTCTTCCCCGAGAGGGGCGCAAGCACCAGGGAAGCCAAGGAGGTGTGCCGCGGCTGCATCGTGCGCGACGATTGCCTCGAGTACGCACTCGCGAACGGCGAGAAGTTCGGCATTTGGGGCGGGCTCTCGGAACGCGAGCGTCGACGTCTGCGCCGTCAGCGTGCGCAGGCCGTGCGCGGCATCAACATCGTCAACGGCTGATACCCGCGGCATCGAGCCGCGCCTCGATCGTCCGGTTCTCCGACACATCGAGTTCGTTCCATCTCCCGCGCGGGATCGCTTCCAGCACCCCGCCCGGCAGCAGGCCCACGAGTTCACAGCGCAGCACCGCAACGCCCTCACGGGCGGCGAGCGGGATGATGCGGTCCACCACGTCAGTGGGGCCCTCGGTCGATGGTTCGATGAGGTTCATGCTCACCTGTGTGTGCGCCCCGGTCACGAGCCCGAGGGTGCGCACGTGTGCGGTGCGCACCGCCGCCGCGATGCGTCCCGCAGGCCCCGGATCGGGTGAGTCCAGCCACACGTTGTAGGCGACCAGCACGGTTCGTGCGCCGACGCACACCGCCCCCGCTGTGGGGTGAGGCTGCCGGGGCCCGGTGTCCGGCAGCCGGCCGGTCCATGCCTCGCGGCGCAGCTGGGGGAGTGTGGTCCCGGTGCCGTACAGGAACGCCGGGACGTCGTGGGTACGGGCCAGCCAGCCCGCGTAGTCATCACGTGCGCGCACCGCGTCGGCGAAGGTCGATCCTGCGAGTGGCACGAACGGCACCACGTCCACAACACCGAGCCGCGGGTGCACCCCCTCGTGGGCGTCGATGCGCAGCGTCTCCACACAACGCGAGGTGAGGGCACGCGGTGCGTCCTCACCCACGAGCGTGAACACGCTGCGGTTGTGGTCGGGGTCGGTGTGCACATCCAGCAGGGCACCGGACACTGATGCCGACAGGTCGGCGAGCACACCCGCATCGCGGCCCTCGCTCACGTTCACCACGCACTCGAGCACGGTCTGCGCTCCTGTCCTCCCGGGGGCAACCCGCCCGGGACCGATGGTAGGGTCGGTCCCATGGGAACTCCCGAGCTCATCATGGTCGCTGTCGTCATTCTCGTTCTCTTCGGCGGTTCTCAGCTGCCGAAGATGGCGCGCAACCTCGGCCAGGCCCAGCGTGAGCTGAAGAAGGCCATGGAAGAGGGCAAGTCGGACGACAAGCCCGCCGACCCGAAGTCCTGACGCAGCAGAAGGTGCGTCAGGCCGGCTGACCGGTCAGACGCCGGCGCGGCGTCGCTTCAGGATGCGGCGTCTCTCGCGCTCGCTGCAGCCGCCCCACACGCCGTGCTCGATGCGCTCCTCGAGCGCGTATTCGAGACACTGCACCGCGACCGGGCAGCCCTTGCAGATCGCCCGTGCGCGTTCCACCCCGACCCCGTCGGAGGGGAAGAAGGTGGCGGCTGGGTAGTTGCGGCAGTTGCCGTCCGCCATCCACGCAGTGGGCGAGTCGTCAAACGGGGTGACCGGTTCGGCCGGCCGTGCCGTGATCCGCAGGGTTGTCCTCATGGCTTCCTCCTCACCGGTCATCTGACCGGCTGTCGGTCCGGTGCCATCTCTGACGCCGGTGTCATGGCGGGAAGTTCCCGCAACCTCGAGTCAAACACGGCCCGGCGCCGTAGTTCCGTCACCCACGTCAAAGATTCGTCAAGAAGTCACGTTTTCCACAACGGGCCGTCGGGAACAGGTGGGAAGTCGCGAGAAACACTGCGAAAAATCCGTGTTCCCGCGTGCAGCGATAGCATCGCCCTGCACACGTTCGCGTCCCACGGAGGCAACCACATGTCGGACACACAGATGACAGAGGCCCCCAGGGCCCATGCCCGCATCACGTACCTCGGTCCCGTCGCGCCCCACTGGGAGGTCTACGGCGACTGGGGTCCCCAGGCCGTCATCGAGGAGTTCCGTGCCCGTGTGCTGGCGCGCCTCGTGCTGCTGCCCCCGCGTCGTGACGACCCCCAGTTCCGCCGCAATGCCCTGCGCATCGTGCGCGACGCGATCCGCGAGCGCATCTCGATCGAGTGGGAGACCGGCGACCCCGACTTCGTGATCGAGTTGCCCGAGGACAACCGCTGACCCGGCGGGGTCGTTCACCTTCAGTTCACCCACAGGGCGCTCCTGGTTCACTCTGCCTGCCTATTTTTCGGGGGTCATCCGAAGTGTTAACCCTGGAGTCACCATGAACACACGCCGCGCCGTAGCCATCGGTTCTGCCATTGCCCTTCTCTCTGCCTGCGGAGGTGGATCCGGCGGGAGTGGGTCGTCCGATCTGTCGGGCTCGATTCTCATCGACGGCTCGAGCACGGTCGCCCCGCTCATGACCCTCGTGGCCGAGGACTTCCAGACGGAGAACGCTGGCGTCAAGGTCACCGTCGGGACGTCGGGGACCGGCGGTGGGTTCGAGAAGTTCTGCGCAGGCGAGACCGACCTGTCGAATGCTTCGCGGCCGATCAAGGACTCCGAGGTCGAGGAGTGCAGGAAGAACGGCGTGGAGTTCGTCGAGGTCGTCGTGGCCAACGACGCACTGTCGGTGGTGGTGAACACCGCGAACACCTGGGCCAAGTGCCTCACCACCGCTCAGTTGAGGACCATGTGGGAGCCGGCAGCCGAGGGCAAGGTCACGAACTGGAACCAGGTGGATGCGTCATTCCCTGACAAGAGGCTCGGCTTGTTCGGAGCGGGCACCGACTCCGGCACATTCGACTACTTCACCGAGGCCATCAACGGTGATGGCGGTGCCAGCCGCACGGACTACAACCCGAGCGAGGACGACAACGTCACCGTGAAGGGTGTCCAGGGTGACGACGGCGCCCTCGGGTACTTCGGGTTCTCGTACCTGGAGGAGAACGCCGACAAGGTGAAGGGCGTGAAGATCAACGGAGGCAAGGGCTGCGTGGAGCCGTCCGCCGCGAACGTGCAGAACGGCACCTACGTGCCGCTGGCACGGCCCCTCTTCACGTACGTCAGCCTCAAGGCTGCCGGCCGTGCCGAGGTGAAGGAACTCATGGCCTTCTTCGAGGAGAACCGTGACGAACTGACCACCGAGGCGCTCTTCGTTCCGCTGAACGACGCACAGAAGGCCGAGGAGGCCGCGAAGATCGCAGAGATCGACGCAGCCTGACCCATGGACGGTGTGGTCGTTTCCCTGAAGCCCTCGGGCGCGGCAAGGAGACGGTTGCAGGTTGAGCGGGTCATCCGTGGCGCACTGGGGCTCGCCTCCGCCGTCACGGTGCTCGCCTCCGTTCTCATCGTCATCGCGCTAGTGCGGCCGGCGCTCGACTTCTTCGCCGAGGTGCCGGTCGGCGAGTTCCTCGGCGGCGTCGACTGGAAACCGCTCTTCAGCCCCGCGGGGTTCGGCGTCTGGTCGATCGTGGTCGGGTCGCTGTGGGTGGCCCTCATCGCCATGGTGGTGTCGATCCCGCTGGGGCTCGGTGCGGCGTTCTACCTGAGCGAGTACGCCTCGCACAGGGTCCGCAGCATCGTGAAGCCCGTGCTCGAGGTTCTCGCGGGCATCCCCACCGTGGTGTTCGGGTTCTTCGCGCTCAACTTCGTCAACCCGAACATCGTCGCCAAGCTGTGGCCGGTCGGTGACGTGGGCACGTACAGCATCCTTGCTGCCGGCATCGTCACCGGCATCATGATCCTCCCTACGGTGGCGTCACTGTCGGAGGACGCGATGGTGTCGGTGCCGAACGCACTCCGTGAGGGCGCGTACGCGCTGGGATCGAACCGCCGTCAGGTGTCGACGGGTGTCGTGTTCCCTGCCGCGCTCTCGGGAATCGTCGCGGCGATCGTGCTCGGCGCGTCTCGCGCAATCGGCGAGACCACAATCGCGGTGCTCGCGGCGGGAAGCAAGGCACAGCTCACCGCGAACCCCGGCGAGGAGGGCCAGACGATGGCCGGCTTCATCGGCTTCGCGGGCATCGGAGACCAGCCCACCGGAAGCACCGGCTACAAGGCGATCTTCGCCGTGGGGACACTGCTGTTCATCTTCACGTTCCTGCTGAACATGCTGAGCATCAGGATCGTGCGCCGGTTCCGTGAGGTGTACGAATGAGCCGCGCGATGTCGACGCATGCCGATGCCGAGGTCGTGAACCTCCGCGCGCAGTCCGACCCCGGCCGCACGGCGAGGGACCTCGTGTTCCGGCTCTTCCTCTTTGCGGGGATCGGGATTGCCCTCGGTGCCCTCGCGACGCTGCTCATCAATGTGTTCGTCGAGGCACGGCCGCGTCTCAACAGCGACCTCCTCACCAACATGCCCTCGGCCAGGCCACGGCGGGCGGGCATCCAGTCGGCAATCTTCGGGTCGCTGTGGGTCGTGGGGTTCAGTTCGCTGGTCAGCCTGCCGCTCGGGGTGTCGGCCGCCGTCTACCTCGAGGAGTTCGCCCGCAAGGAGCGTTGGTACAACCGCCTGATCGAACTGAACGTGCAGAACCTCGCCGCCGTCCCGTCTGTGGTGTTCGGCATCCTCGGCCTCGCGTTCATCAAGCGTGGCCCCCTCGGTCTCGGTTCCACCGTAATCACCGCTTCGCTCGTGCTGTCGATGCTCGTCCTGCCCACGGTGGTGATCGTGTCCCGCGAGGCGATCAGGGCCGTTCCCGATTCCCTCCGTCAGGGCTCGCTCGCCCTCGGGGCGACGCAGTGGCAGACGGTGTGGCGTCAGGTGCTCCCGAACGCACTGCCCGGCATCCTCACCGGCACCATCCTTTCGGTGTCGCGAGCTCTCGGGGAGTCCGCGCCGTTGCTGATGCTCGGTGCGCTCTCGTTCATCACCTTCAACCCGACCGGCCTCGACAGCCAGTACACGGTGCTGCCGATCCAGATCTTCTCGTACATCAGCAACGCCAAGCAGGAGTTCAGGCCGTTGGCCGCCGCGGCAATTGTGGTGCTCCTGGCGGTGCTGCTCGCACTCAACTCCGTGGCGATCCTGCTGCGGAATCGGAGCCAGAAACGCTGGTAGGCAAGAATGACGACCATCGAAGAGCACACAGAATCCGGACAGGAGACTCCCGGGTCACGGGACACCGACGAGAAGGTGGTCCTGCGGGCGCGCGAGCTCTCCGTCTACTACGGCGATTTCCGTGCCGTGCGCGACGTCAGCATGTACGTGAAGCGCGGCGAGATCACGGCATTCATCGGGCCGTCGGGCTGCGGGAAGTCCACCGTGCTGCGTTGTTTCAACCGCATGAACGACCTCATCCCGGGTGCACGGGTGGAGGGTTTCGTCGACTACCACGGCATCGACCTCTACGGCCCCGACGCGGACGCGGGCGAGGTGAGGCGACGCATCGGCATGGAGTTCCAGAAGCCGAACCCCTTCCCCAAGAGCATCTACGACAACGTCGCCTACGGCCCGAGGGTGAACGGCACCACGGGGAAGTCCGACCTCGATGCGCTCGTGGAGAAGTCGCTGCGGGGTGCCGCCCTGTGGGACGAGGTGAAGGACCGCCTGGGCTCGTCAGCCATGGGGCTGTCGGGCGGCCAGCAGCAGCGCCTCTGCATCGCGCGATCGATCGCGGTGGAACCGGAGGTCCTCCTGATGGACGAGCCGTGCTCGGCGCTCGACCCCATCGCCACCGCACGCATCGAGGATCTCATGCAGGAGATCAAGCGTCAGTACACGATTGTCATCGTAACCCACAACATGCAGCAGGCCGCACGTGTCTCGGACAGCACCGCGTTCTTCACCACCGAGGTGAACCCCGAGAGCGACCGTCGCACCGGGGTGCTGGTGGAGTTCAACACCACGCAGAAGATCTTCTCCCGTCCGGAGGACGAGAGGACGGAGGCATACATCACGGGGAGGTTCGGCTGATGGACGAACTGCGCAAGGGTTTCCACCACGAGCTCGACGAGGTGAGGGCGGAGCTGTCCAGGCTCGCGGCCTTCACCATCGAGGCCATCTCCAGGGCCACCGGCATCCTGCTAGAGGGTGATCTCGACACCGCGAACAGGTTGATCGAGGACGACGACGAGATTGATGCGCGCTCGGTCGACCTCGAGGAGCGCTGCTACCAGCTCCTGGCACTGCAGGCGCCGGTCGCCGGCGACCTCCGCCAACTCGTTGCCGTGGTGAAGATGATCGGCGAGATCGAGCGCTCTGCCGACCTCACCGTGAACATCGCGAAGGCGTCGCGGCGCATCTACGGCCACGACCTCGACCCCAAGGTACGTGGGCTCATTGCACGCATGGGGGAGCAGGCGCAGCAGTTGTTCGTGGCCGCACTCGAGTCGTTCGAGGCGAACGACGCCGCAAAGGCCGCCGCACTCGACGACATGGACTCCTTCCTGGACGGACTGCAGCGCGAGCTGGTGCGGCGCATCCTCGAGACCCACGCCGAGAGTGACATGGACCTCCAGGTGGCGATCCAGCTCGCCATGGTCGCCCGTTTCTACGAGCGGATCGGCGACCACGCCGTGAACATCGGCGAGAGGGTGCGCTACCTGGTGGATGGTTGGATGCCCGAGCACAAGGGTGCCGAGCGTTACAAGCGCAAGAAGGACGACACCGGGGAGCACCCCCGCTGAGGCGCATGCGGCTGGTGGTCCGGCGGTGATTTGGTTTCTCGTTGGTCTGGCTGTCGGCGCGACGGTGGTTGCTGTGATGATGCGCACGAGGGCGGAGCCGGCCGTGCTGGTACCGCAGCCTGTGCCGGCGGTACCGATTGCCGACGAGCCGTCGGACCCGCTCCCCGCCGTGCTCGATGCGTTGCCGCTCGCAGTGGTTGTGTTCGACTCCGATGGCGCCGAGACATCCCGCAATCAGTCAGCCGTGGCATTCACGGGGGTCCGTCACCAGGACGTTCTGCTGGACACCGCGATGACGCGGGTTGCCCGTGCGGCGATGGAGGGGCGCGGGGGCACCGAGCAGATGGAACTTGCGGGCCCCCCCGAGATGGTCGTGCAGGTGTCCGCGGTGCAGTACCTGCGTGGCGCCATCGTCCTCATGGAGGACATCACGGAGCGGATTCTCATCGACCGCATCCGCACGGATTTCGTTGCCAACGTGAGTCACGAGCTGCGAACCCCCGTCGGCGCGATGTCCATTCTCGCGGAGACGCTCGCGGGCGAGACGGAGGACGAACTGGCGAAGAGCCTCGCGGCAAGAATGGTGGCGGAGTCCGAGCGGATGTCCCGCACCATCGATGACCTCCTGGAGCTGTCCCGCATCGAGATGGGGGGCGAGATGTCGGTGGCACCCGTCGATCTCGCGGAAGTGGTCCGCGAAGCGGTCGAGCGGGTCGCACACAGGGCATCGCGTGAGGGTGTGGGAATCGACTGCCGGGTGAGCAGCGGCAACATCGCCGTTCCCGGCGATCATTTCCAGCTCGTCACCGCGGTGTCGAACCTCGTGGACAACGCGGTGAAGTACAGCGAGGGCCGCGGCCCGGTCGCGGTGTCCGTCGAGCGCACCGACGGTGCAGTGGAGGTGAGCGTCACCGACACCGGCATCGGGATCCCCGCGGCAAGTCTCGAACGCATCTTCGAGCGCTTCTACAGGGTCGACCGGGCCCGCACCCGGTCCACCGGCGGCACCGGTCTCGGCCTGTCCATCGTGAAACGGGTGGTGTCGAACCATGGCGGAGAGGTGAACGTGACCTCACGGGAAGGTGAAGGAAGCACCTTCACGCTCCGTTTCCCGGTGTCCGGCATGCCAGGAGAAGGCATGATGCCCAACGAGCATGAACCCAGCGGCACCGATGAATGAACCCACCGTTCTCGTGGTGGAGGACGAGGAGTCCTTCGTGGAGGCCCTGAAGGTCGGCCTGAAGCGCGAGGGATTCCGGGTGGAGGTCGCACGCGACGGTCACATGGCGCTCGAGATGTTCGACATCGTCAAACCCGACGTGGTGCTGCTCGATGTGATGCTGCCGCGCATGTCGGGAATCGATGTGTGCCGGCAGCTGCGCAAGCGCACCACCACGCCGATCATCATGGTCACCGCGAAGGGCGCCGAGATCGACACAGTGGTCGGCCTCGAGGTGGGTGCCGACGACTACGTCACCAAGCCCTACCGCCTGCGCGAGCTCGTGGCCCGCATCAGGGCGGTGCTGCGCCGTGCGCCGCGCGACCGCGGAGGGGAGCTCGACGGCGAAGGCATCACCGTTGGTGACGTGTCGGTCGACCCGTCACGTCA
>JBJTBF010000011.1:0-11874 GCA_046091145.1 Acidimicrobiales bacterium
TTCACGAACACCGCGCTCACACCCGAGGGCGACGTGTGGTGGGAGGGAATGAGCGACGAGGCCCCCGCCCGCGCCACCGACTGGAAGGGCAACGCCTGGACGCCCGAGAGCGAGGGCGTCGCGGCGCACCCGAACGCGCGCGTCTCCGCACCCGCCTCGCTGGGCCCGTGCATCGCACCCGAAGGGGAGGACCCCGCCGGGGTGCCGATCTCGGCGATTCTCTTCGGCGGTCGTCGCCGCACCACTGTGCCGCTCGTGACCGAAGCGTTCGACTGGGAACACGGCGTGTTCCTCGGTTCGATCATGGCCAGCGAGACGACCGCGGCACAGCAGGGTGCCGTGGGCAACCTGCGCTTCGACCCCATGGCCATGCTGCCGTTCTGCGGCTACAACATGGCCGACTACTTCGACCACTGGCTGTCCATCGGCGACAGGTCGAAGGCCGACAACCTGCCGAGGATCTTCTTCGTCAACTGGTTCCGTCGCGACGAGGACGGCCGCTTCCTGTGGCCCGGTTACGGCGAGAACAGCCGCGTGCTCAAGTGGATCTTCGACCGCATCGACGGGAAGGCCGGCGCCACGAAGACCGAGATCGGCTGGCTCCCCGGCCCCGGCGACATCGACACGTCCGGCCTGAAGGTCGACGCCGGCGACATGGAGACCATCCTGTCGGTCGACACCGAGGGCTGGCGCTCCGCACTGCCGCAGATCGAGCAGCACTACGCCCAGTTCGGTGGCAAGCTGCCCGCCAGGCTGGGCTCGAAGCTGAAGGAACTCGCTGCCGCGCTCGGCTGACCGGGGTCAGCGGCCCACGAGCATCGCGCGGATGCCGAGGCCCATCAGGAACAGCCCACCGAACCCGTAGAGCAGGTACACGCGCGACTTGAGTTGCGCGCGGTACGAATAGAGGATCGCCACGGCGATGATCGCCACGAACCCGTAGAACGCATGGAACTGCGGGAACGCGAGTCCGTGCCTGTTCACCATGTAGACGCCGAGTGCCACCTGCACGAACACCGCGAACTCGACGAGTCCGGTGAACCACCAGAGCGCACGCGACCGCAGTTGGGGCACACGGTGGGCGGCCAGTGCCCACACACCGGCGAGGGCGTTCCCGATGATCACGACCCACGCCCAGGACTCATGGAGGTCCCTCGACATCAACGCCAGCACGGTTCCCGAGGCTAGCCACTAGCGGATGAGAGTGTCGGCCTCCCCGCCGGTCTCCACGAGCGTGATGGCTCCGTTGTCCGCCACGTCGAACACAGTGATCGAGCAGTTGTCGAGGCCTGCCGGCACCACCCGGTCGTCGCCTGTTGCCGCGCCTATCACCACGTTGATGGCGATGAAGTGACTGAAGATCACCGTGGGCTCACGCAACGAGGCCACGGCATCGACCACCGATGCCCGGTACGCGGCGTAGCGGTCACCTGACCGCGCGACCACGTCGGTCCACGTTCCTGCCATTGCCACACGCAGCCACTCCACCCTGTTCTCGAGCGTGTAGCCCTCCGGCGAGGGAATCTCCCCCACGCGGTCGTCGACCGTCGACTCGACGTCCCACGAGGCCGACGTGGGGAACGCCGTCTGCCGGCACCGCAGCAACGGGCTCGTGACCACTCGCATGGGGCCCCTCGGCACGATCTCGGCAGCGGCCGCGAGTGCCTGCGCGCGCCCGAGGTCGTCGAGTGGCGGGTCGGGGTCCACGTTCCAGCCCGCCGCAGCCCGGCCGTGGCGAACCATCAGCACGCGCACCATCAGACGATGAACCCCTCGCGCATCGGCACCGTGTCGCCGGGCCTGATGAACCACTCCCAACCGAACGAGTCCGCGAACTGCTCGTCCGGCATGTTCAGGAAGAACGACGAGTCGGTCACCTGGCTCGCGTGACACCGCACCGACGCCCGCTTGGTGGCGGCGAACTCCCTCACGTCGACCATCAGCGTGATCTCCGACTCGAGCGAGCCGAACGGGTTGCCGTCGTCGGCCGGGCCATCGACGTCCCACATGTCCTCTTCCTTCAGCATCCCGGCCGCGAGTGCCGCCTGCATGCGCTGGCGCACGCGGTCGCGGTTCATCGTGGCCTCCCAGAGAACGGTCCCCGGGCGCTTGCGCACCGCCTCGTGAGCCACCCTGTGCACCATGATGTGGTCAGGGTGGCCGTAGCCACCGTGCCAGTCGTAACCCACGAGGACATCGGCGTTCTCCTCGTCGAGAACCGCCACCAGCCGGTCGGCAGCCTCGTCGAGGTCGGCGTTCATGAACGCGTTCGAGTGCGAGTTCTGCTCCCAACCCGTCATGCCGCTGTCGCTGTACCCGAGCCACACCAGTCGGTGGACGCCCAGCACCGCGCACGACCTCTCCGTCTCCATGCAGCGACGGTCCACCAGCGTCTCCCCCGGCGCGAGGTCCGACGGCACCTCGCCGTGGTCCCCGTTGGTGCCGACCACCAGCACGACCCTGTGCCCCTCGGCAACGGCCCGCACGATGGTGCCGCCGGTGGAGATGCTCTCGTCGTCGGGGTGGGCGTGGAGGAAGACGATCGTTGCCACTAGGCCTGCTTGGCGGCGCCGCTCGCGAGACGCGCGTCGACATCACGCACGCCCCATTCACGCAGCACCTCTGCTGTGTGCTGGCCGGGGTGCGCCGACGGGCGGGCAATCTCGGCGGAGGTGCGCGAGAACCGCGGTGCGGGTGCGGGCTGGACCGCACCGTTCACGTTCACGAACGTGCTGCGCTCCACGTTGTGCGGGTGCTCGGCCGCCTCACCCATGGTGAGCACGGGCGCGAAGCACACGTCGCTCGCCTCCATGATCGCGCACCACTCGGCCCGGGTCTTCAGCCGGATGCAGGCACGCACCTTCTCCTTCAGCTCGGGCCACAGCGACTGGTCCATCTGCCTGGCGAAGTCGGGGTCGGAGCCGAGTCCGGTCTTCTCCAGCATCTCTGCATAGAACTGCGGCTCGATCGACCCGAGCGAGATGTACCTGCCGTCCTTGCATTCGTACACGTCGTAGAAGTGCGCGCCGGTGTCGAGCAGGTTCGTGCCGGGGGCGTTCTCGTTGAACATCCCCATCGAGCGGAACGACCAGAACATCGTCATCAGCACCGCAGCCCCGTCGACCATCGCGGTGTCGACGACCTGTCCCCTGCCCGACTTCTGAGCCTCGAGCAGGGCGCAGACCACACCGTAGGCGAGGAACATGCCGCCGCCGCCGAAGTCACCGACCATGTTGAGTGGCGGCACGGGAGCCTCCCCGCGTCGGGCGAAATGGGCGAGCGAACCCGCGAGCGAGATGTAGTTGATGTCGTGGCCGGCGGCCTGCGCGTACATGCCCTCCTGACCCCAACCGGTCATCCGGCCGAACACGATGCACGGGTTGCGCGCGGCGCAGACCTCGGGTCCCACCCCGAGACGCTCCATCACTCCGGGCCGGAAGCCCTCGATAATCGCATCCGCGCTCTCGACGAGCTGCAGGAGGGTCTCCACACCGTCAGGGTTCTTGAGGTCGAGAGCCACGTTGCGGCGGCCGCGCAGCAGGATGTCGCCGGCCGGACGGTCGGGTGCGGGGCCGCGCACCGACTGTGCACGGTCGACGCGGATGACCTCGGCCCCCATGTCGGCGAGCAGCATCGCTGCGAACGGACCGGGCCCGATGCCCGCGACCTCGATGATCCTGTATCCGGACAACGGACCTGGCATGACTGTTCCTCCCCGCTCAGCGGTGCGCCCGGCGGGCGTGGCCGCCGATCGACTCACGGTAGACGGGCCACAGCGGCATCGGCATGTCGTGGCCCATGTCGTTCAGTTTCAGCAGCACCGCGCCGGGCACGAGCTCGGCGGTGCGCTCGCCGCCGCTCGGTGTGAGCAACGTGTCGTCGCGACCGTGGATGACGAGCGTGGGCACGTCGAGGGTGCGCAGTTTCTCGCTGCGGTCACCCGAGGCGTAGATGGCAGCCAGCTGGCGGTGGGCGCCCTCGGGGTAGAAGCTGCGGTCGTACTCGCGGGCGGCGCGTGCCTTCGCCTCGTCCAGGTCGAAGTGCTTCCTCGAGCACCACACCGCCCAGTTCCTCGCGCTCTCGATGTAGGCGGCGCGGTCCGGCGGCGGCGGGGCGAGCAGCGTGGCGAGGGCCTCATCTGTGGGTGTGCCGTAGGCGAGGTCTCCCGGTGTCGACATGATCGAGGTGAGACTGATCGTTCGGTGCGGGTGCTCGATGGCGAACGTTTGGGCGATCATCCCGCCCATGGATGCGCCGATGATGTGCGCACGCTCGATGCCGAGAGTGTCGAGCACACCCGCGGCGTCGGCCGCCATGTCGCTCAGGGTGTAGGGAACGGCCGGCGGCTCCTCCCCCATCACGACGGCAGCGGTGACCTTGTCGGTCTCCACAATCACACCGTCGAGCTTCCCTGACAGTCCGCAGTCACGGTTGTCGAACCGCACCACGTGGAAGCCATCGTCGACGAACATCCGGAGGAACTCCTCCGGCCACGCGGTCATTTGGGCCGTGAAGCCCATGATCCACAGCAGAGTCGGGTGCGACGGGTTGCCCATCGACTCGTACTCGATGTTCATTCCCGACGGCAGTGTCACTTGCGGCATGCCGACAGTCTCCCAAACGGCGGGCCCTGCGCCACAAGGCGGAGCCGGCCGGGCCTGCTCGGTCAGCCGAGCAGGCGCCGCTTCTGCTGCTCGAACTCCTCGTCCGTGAGCGAACCCCTGTCCCGCAGGGCCTCGAGGCGCTCCAGCTGGTCGGCCATGTCGATGGTGGAGGGCGCCGGCATGAACCGGCCCTCGGTGCGGTCGGCGATCGCCTCGTGGATGATCTTCTGCACGGCGTCGGGCCTGCCGATGTCGGAGAAGGTCTGCGCGGAGTCCTTGCCGGCTGACTCGATGAGGATGTCCCCCACCCCCACCAGCCGCTCGAGGATCGACTGCTTGAAGTTCACGTTGGCAATGCGGTCGAGCGGGATGTCCACGCTGTTGCGCGCCAGCATGCCCTGGCGGGAGATGAGCCTGTGGTTCGTGACCACGAAGTACGTGGTGCGCCACTTCACGAGCGTCACGATCAGCCAGCCGAGCGTCAGCACGAGTGCGCCGAGCACCAGGGAGGCCGCGCCCGTGCGGCTCCAGCCGTCGAGGTTCGCATTGACGGAGAACCCGAGGATGACCACAACCACTGTGGACAACGACTGGACCGCGTAGAACCACCAGTGCGGATGCAGGTCGAGCACGATGGACTCGTTGTCGTTCAGGAGTTTCCGCGGGTACGGCATGCCGCCGATGGTAGCCACCGCCTAGTTTCGTCCCGTGAGACTGCCGCCCGACACCGAGACATCTCCCGAGGAGATCCTCGAGGGGCTCGATGCCGACCAGCGGGCCGCCGTCACAGCCGGGCCGGGTGTCGTCGTCGTGCGTGCCGGTGCGGGTTCCGGCAAGACCACGGTTCTCACCCGTCGCATCGCGTGGCGCGTGGCGTCGGGCACCGCGTCCCCCGACCGTGTGCTGGCCATCACGTTCACGCGCCAGGCCGCATCCGAGATGCGCACCCGTCTGCGGCGGATGGGCATCGACGGTCACCCGAACGTGCACACGTTCCATGCGCTCGGTCTGCGCGTGCTGTCAGGCATCGCCGACGACAACGGCCGGCCACGGCCGACTCTCGTCACCGGCCGGGCCGGGCTCCTCGCGACGGCTGCCGGGGATGCAGTGGGTCGCAACGACATCGGTGCCCTCGCCACGGCAGTCGACTGGGCGACGGTGCGCATGATCGACCCGCACCGGGCGGATGCTGCACTGCGCGTCGCGGGACTGTCACGCACGCTCGACACCGCCGCGTTCGCCGGGATCGTCGAACGCTACGAAGGCCTGAAACGCCGTCGTGGGGTGGTGGACACGAACGACCTCATCTCCGGCGTGCTGCGCGCCGCCGCCGCCGACACCCGCATCGCCGCCTCGGTGCAGCAGATGTTCAGGCACGTGTCGGTCGACGAGGGCCAGGACATGAACCCGCTGCAGTACGCGTTCCTCCGCTTGTTGGTCGGTGATGCGCCGGATCTCTTCCTGGTGGGTGACCCGCACCAGGCGGTCTACGGCTTCAACGGGGCGGACAACACCCTGTTCGACGAACTGCCGGGGCTGACCGGTGCCACCGTGGTGTCGCTCCCGTCCAACTACCGCTGCACGCCGGAGGTGGTCGATGCGGCGACGCGGCTGATGCGCAACGGCGGCCAGACAGTCGACTCGCGGTCGGTCCGGCCGGCCGGTCGGGAGGTGCAGTGGGTCGCCTTCGCCGACGAGCGTGACGAGGCATCCCGGGTGGTCCGACTGATCAGCGACATGAGGGCGCGGTGCGGCACGTGGAACCTGCTCGCCGTGCTGACCCGCACCAACGCGCACGCCGAGGAGATCTCCATCGCACTCCACAACGCGGGCATACCGGTGCGGTCGTCACGACGGGGGCCGGAATGGGCCGCCGCGCTGGCCCTCGCGGTCTCCCTCCCCGGTCGGGAGGCGATGTCGGTGTGGTCATCCGACGTGCTCGACGGAACCGATGACGAGGACGGCAGCCCGAACCGTGAGCTCGCGGGCCTGATGCGCACCTACCTCGATGAGCACCGCGGACGCAGTGTCGACGGTCGTGGCTTCGGTTCGTGGCTTGCCATCTCCGTCGACCGCACCGATGTGGAGGGTGTGGAGGTCATGACCTTCCACTCGGCGAAGGGACGACAGTGGTGGGGTGTCGTCATCGCGGGTGCCGAGGACGGCTGGCTCCCCCATTCATCGGCACGGACGAAGCCCGAGAAGGAAGAGGAGGCCCGTCTCGGATACGTGGCCTTCACCAGGGCCGCGAACGAACTCGCGGTCACCTGGACCACAACACGTCGCGGTCGCGCCCGGCGCCGCTCACCGCTTCTGCCCGTGTCCGCCACGGTTGTCACCGCGCAGGCGGGGCCCGGCGACGCGCTGCGGCAAGTCAGAGAGGCGACACCCGTCGACGACCCGACGGTGACGGCACTGCGCGAATGGCGTTCTGCACTCGCGCGCCGCACCCGGTTCGATGCGGAGGGACTGCTCACCGACAGCCAGATCCTGCGTCTCGCCGGTGAGCGCCCCTCGACGATCGACGGCATTGCCGCAGTCACCGACCGGTCGTTCGCCGCGCGGCACGGGGAGTCACTGTTGCGGCTTCTCGGCCGCCATCCGTGACTTCACTTCCTCCGGGACCGTCGAGCTCTTCTCGTCCCGGCCCTTGCGCAGCAGGTACATGTGCTCGGCGGGCATCGAGATGAAGAGACCCTCCGATTCGCAGCAGAGCGTGTCGCCGTTGTGCAGCGTTCCCTTCGTGAAGATCTTGCGGCCGTCGATGCGGTCGATCCACCCGCGCACCGTGAGCTCGCGGAAGAGCGGGGTGGGCGACCTGTAGCTGATCGACAGCTTCCCCGTCAGTCCCGGCCGGCCCGACAGCGACTGCGCCTGCCCGAGAACCTCGTCGAACACCGCCGCAATGAAGCCTCCGTGCACGTGTCCGGGCGGGCCCTCGTGTGGCTCGCGGAAGGTGACGGTGCCGATGACAGCGCCGAACTCACCGTGCGTCCGGTCGAGCGTGGCCACCATGGGCGGCGCCAGGGGGTTCATCAGCCCCATGAACGGGCTGCGGTCCATGAAGTTCGAGTTGAACGCGCCGACATCGCGGCCGGTGGCACGTGCCACGGCGGCGGTGGCGGCACGT
Organism: Acidimicrobiales bacterium; assembly: GCA_046091145.1. Classification (GTDB taxonomy): domain Bacteria; phylum Actinomycetota; class Acidimicrobiia; order Acidimicrobiales; family Ilumatobacteraceae; genus UBA2093. Next base: position 7,735 of record JBJTBF010000011.1, read on the forward strand.
ACGGCATCGATCGCCGCCTGCATGTCCTCATCCGACGCCGTCGACACGAACGACTCACGGATGAGATCCCTCGTGGCCTCGGTGAGGTCGATGCGCAGGTTGTCGGCCCCGGTGAGCGGCACGGCTCTCTCGTGGAACGGGGGGAACGTGTAGGTCTCCTTCTCGCTCATCGCGGCCCGATCTCCAGCACGACCGGCGCATGGTCGCTCGGCTTCTCGCCCTTGCGTGCCTCGCGGTCGATCGTCGACGACACCGCCCGCGACGCAACCGACCGGCTCGCCAGAACGAGATCGATGCGCATCCCCTGCTTCTTGTGGAACGAACCGCCGCGGTAGTCCCACCAGCTGAACACCCCACCGTCCTGCGTGAAGAGCCTGAAAGTGTCCTCGAGCCCGAACGCGCACACGTTGCGCAGTGCCTCGCGCTCGGGCTCGCTCACGTGTGTTGCGCCGACGAACTGCCCGGGGTCCCACACGTCGCGGTCATCCGGGGCGATGTTGAAGTCACCGGTGACGACAACGTCATCGTCGGGGCCGGAGTCCGCGTCGAGGTGCCTCCGCAGCCGCTCCAGCCAGGAGAGCTTGTAGCGGTAGTGGTCATGGTCGAGCTCCCGGCCGTTCGGCACGTAGACCGAGGACACACGCACGCCCGCGCACGTGGCCGTGATGATGCGCGCCTCGTGGTCGGGCTCCACCCCGGGCGCGAAGTTCGGCAGCACGTTCCCGAGACCCACCCTCGACACGATCGCCACCCCGTTCCACTGGCCCTGGCCGGAGTGCGCACTCTCGTAACCGAGGGCAGCCATCGCATCCGACGGGAACGCGTCATTCGCGAGCTTGGTCTCCTGCATGCACAGCACGTCTGGCCGCACCCGGTCGAGCCATTCCTCCACCCGCGGCAGCCGCGCCTTGAGGGAGTTCACGTTCCATGCGGCGATCAGCACGCCTGCAAGGTAGCCAAGCCGGTGCCCGAGGGCGAAGGTGTGGTCACTTCCTGCGGGTCGGGGCAGCCTTCTTCGCGGCTGCCACCTTCTTCGCCGGTGCCTTCTTCGCCGCGGCTGCCTTCTTGGCCGGCGCCGCCTTCTTGGCCGGCGCTGGCTTCTTGGCGGGGGCCTTCTCGGCTGTCGACTTCCGGGCCGGGGCCTTCTCGGACGCGGCCTTCTTCGACACGGCCTTGCGCGCCGGTGCCTTCTTCGTGACCGGCTCCACCTTCACCACACCGGGCACGGCGAGATCCACGCTGCGGCGCGATGCGGTGTACCCCACCACGACGAGCGCGACCTTGTCGCCGAGCTTGAATGCCTCACGGGCACTGCGCGGGGGCGGGGTGGACACATTGCGCAACGGCATGTAGCCGTTGATGTCTCCGATCGAGGCGGTGAGGCCGTTCGCGTTGTACTCGGTGATCACTGCGTTCACGGTTGTTCCGAGAGGGTTCTTCTCCACGAAGGCGAGGTACGGCATGACCTCGTTCGCCATGCGCACGCGACCCGCGGGCGCCGGGTTGACGCGGGCGCCGGGGGGCGGCGCCTTCGGTACGGGCATGGGCTTGCTCGCCTCGGGACTGGGCGAGTGCTCCTTGTGCACGACCTTGCCGGTCTTCACCGACTTGCGGCGGGTCGGCCCGCGGGCCGGGACACGCTCGACGAACACCCACCCGACGTGCGGCACGGGCTTACCGCCGATCAGGCGCCCGTGGTCGAACAGCCACTTGTACTTGCCGTGGAACTCCTGGTAGCTGTCGTTCGAGAGGATGGTGGCACGTGCCTTGTCCGCGATTGCGAGAATGAATGCATCGCCGCGGCCGATGGCGCCGGCGGGCGGGGCGACGAGTTCGTTGTGCTCGATGGCCTTGTTGAACTCGGCCACCTCCTTGCGTGCGATGCGGTGGCCGAATGTCGCATCCACGACCACGGTGACCTTCGCGTTCGGGTACTCCTTCATGAACGCGGTGACCGCATCGCTCAGCTGCGCAAGGCTGGGGCTGGAGCGGCCCTCCGTGGCGATGTTGGATCCGTCGACGATCACGTGCTTGGTCACGCTCCCAGTCAACCACCGGGGTGCCCGGTCGGGCGGGCCCGGGGCCGCCCACCTAGTGTGCATGGAGTGTCAGAACGTCGAATCAGGGCCGTGTTGTGGGACTTCGGCGGCGTCATCCTGTCGAGCCCGTTCGAGGCATTCAACCGCTACGAGGACTCCCGGGGCCTGCCGCGCGACATCATCCGGCGTGTGAACGCCACCAACCCCGACGCCAATGCCTGGGCGCTGCTCGAGCGCAGCGACATCACGCCCGCGGAGTTCGACGTGATGTTCGCTTCGGAGAGCGAGGCTCTCGGTCACCGCATACCCGGGGCCGATGTGCTCTCGCTGCTCTCCGGTGACATCAGGCCGGCCATGGTGGCGGCTCTCGACGCCGTCATCGACGCCGGCTACCTCACCGCCTGTCTCACGAACAACGTGGTGAGCCGCGAGGAACCGACCGACGAACGCAGCGCCGCGGTGCGGGCGGTGATGGACCGGTTCCACCATGTGGTGGAGAGCAGCAAGGTGGGCTGCCGCAAGCCCGAGCCCCGCTTCTACGAGATCGCGTGCGGCCTGCTCGGGGTGCAACCCGACGAGTGCGTGTTCCTCGACGACCTCGGCATCAACCTGAAGCCGGCGGCGGCGATGGGGATGCGCACCGTGAAGGTCGGCGAACCCGGGGCCGCCCTCGCGGAACTGTCCTCGATGCTCGGTCTGCCGTTCGCCTGACGGAGCTCAGAGACCCGCGAAGGTCTCGTCCATCAGGTCGGCGAGTTCCTGTGCGTGGATTGTGCTCGACCCGGTGGCGGGGCTGCCGGACGCGACGCGCGACACCGAGCGGAGGTCGTGGCCGCGCTCCTTGACGCGCCAGATGAGGTGCTCGACGAAGTGCCACGGGCCCATGTTCTCGGGCTCCTCCTGCAGCCACACGATCTCGCGGGCGTTCGGGTAGTGCGACAGTGTCTCGTTGATCTGCTCCAGCGGGAACGGGTACAGCTGCTCCACTCGCACCACGGCCACCGGGGCGCCACGCTTGTCGCGTTCGTTCATGGCATCCCATGCGACCTTGCCGCTGCAGAGGACGACACGACGGACCGACGAACGGTCGGTCACTCGGTGATCGTCGAGGATCTCCCGGAACGAGCCGTCCATGAAGTCCTCGATGCGCGAGCGGCTCTCCTTCATGCGCAGGGGCTGTTTGGGTGTGAAGATCACGAGCGGCTTGCGCACGTCACGGTGCAGCTGGCGGCGCAGCACATGGAAGTACTGGGCGGCCGTGGTGGCGTTCACGACCTGGATGTTGTCCTCGGCGCACGACTGCAGGAAGCGCTCGATACGGGCACTGGAGTGCTCCGGCCCCTGCCCCTCGTAACCGTGCGGGAGCAGCAGCACGAGCCCGTTCTGCTGCTTCCACTTGTCCTCGGCCGCGACGATGTACTGGTCGATCACGATCTGGGCGCCGTTCACGAAGTCACCGAACTGGCCCTCCCACATCACGAGTGCGTTGCGGTTCGCATGTGCGTACCCGTACTCGAACCCGACCGCGGCGTACTCGGAGAGCAGGGAGTCATACACCCAGAACCTGCCGGTCGCGCCCTCGAGGTTCGCCATCGGCGTCCAGCGCGCCTCGTTCGTGTAGTCCACGAGCGTCGCATGGCGCTGGCTGAACGTGCCGCGACGGGAGTCCTCGCCGGCGAGACGCACGTCGAACCCCTCGAGCACCAACGAACCGATGGCCAGGGCCTCGCCCACGGCCCACTCCACGTCACCCTCGGTCTCGTACTGCTTGACGCGCTGCTCGAACTGGCGCACCAGCTTCGGATGCACGGTGAACCCCTCCGGGTAGTTCGTGAGCTGACGGAACACCCTGTCGAGCACGGCACGGCTGATGCCGGTGTTCACGTGCGGAAGCACGCCCTCGGGCAGCGGCGGACGTGCGGCGCGGCCCTCCTTGTTCACCTCCGCCCGCGCCGTGTCCAGTGCACCCTGCAGCTTCGACTGGTAGTCCTGCAGCGACTGCTCGGCGGTCTCCAGACTGATGTCACCGCGCTTCACCAGGCTCTCGACGTACATCTTGCGCACCGGCCGCTTCTCGGCGATCGCCTTGTACATGAGCGGC
>JBJTBF010000012.1:0-24406 GCA_046091145.1 Acidimicrobiales bacterium
GAGCAGTTTCGCGCCGCCCAGGTTCGCGCGGCTCAGGTCCGCGCCGCCCAGGTTCGCGCCGCCCAGGTTCGCGCGGCTCAGGTCCGCGCCGGTCAGGTTCGCGCGGCTCAGGTCCGCGCCGGTCAGGTCCGCGTCCCTCAGTTTCGCGCCGGTCAGGTTCGCGCCTGGCTCAATGCGGTACCCCCGGAACTCCACACACACAGACTAATCATGCGCAAAGTGTGCGCATTTGGTGCGTAGCCCTGCTCTAACCCAGAGTCGCAGTCTTGACTTGGCCTTTTGGACCTAATGTCTCCCCCGTGTGGGAGTACAAGGTCGTTCGTCGTTTTGTAAAAGGCAGTGATTCGGTGGAGTTCAGTATCGAAAAGGCGCTGAACTCGTATGCACAGGATGGTTGGGAGTTTTCCCATGTGATCCGTGACGAGTCACCGATAGGGCGAGCCGACTTCTTGCTGGTCTTTCGTGGTATGTCAGAAGTAGCTGAGCCCCAGGAAACCAGCCGTCCAGTTCCACCCAGCCGCCGTGTCCAGCAGGACACGGAGGAATGACTGTTTGATTCAAGAGAGATTCCGAGTCATATGACCACCCATGAACTCAATGAGATGTTTGCAAAGAGGGCGGTCGAGTTGAAGATCCTGCGTATGAGCCTCGGAGACTGGACACCGGATGGCAATCTGCCCGATTACCTGCCCCTTTACGAGCAGATTCTCGCGGTTGAGAAAGCGCTTTGGGCTGCAAAGCGTCTCCTAAACAGACCAGAGACGTTCTAGAGAACCCATCGGTCTCACCGAAGAACCTCTCGTTGCGCCGTTTCGCGACGCTGAGAACCGTCGAAGGTCGGGCGACAAGAGTGGTAGGACGCTCAATCACCAAACTCGAGGGGCGTGATCAAACTCGTGAGACTCCCGCCGGGCCTCAGCAAGCTTGCCGACCGATACGTGGAATGGGCTCCGGCTCCCGGCCAGACCGCCGCTACTGGGCTTTCAGAGGCTCTACGCCCTTAGGGACACGAGAACACGCGCTCTAAGGCCCACGGCGAAATTCACACCCCAAGATTGTTGGCACCCTTTTGGCACCCCTTGACCGCCCGAGTGACCCGAGCGCCCAGACTGGTAACCATTTTCGTTGGTCGGGCTGGCGGGATTTGAACCCACGACCTCTTGTCCCCCAGACAAGCGCGCTAACCAAGCTGCGCCACAGCCCGTAATGGACTGCAAGGCTACAGCGTCGGCCCGCGCACCGCGCCCTACACGAACAACTGGACGATTCTCCAGCCCATGTAGAGACACAGGAGCACCACGAGCAGCGTGAAGTGCCAGGGCACCTTCTCACCCTTCTGCCCCGCCAGTTCGCGCAGGTCGAGCGAGTCGGCCGTGACCGGTCTGCCCGACACCGTCGTGAACACGATCTCGGTGCCGCACGAGGGACACCTACCCTCCGCTGTCACCGAGGACTGGGTGAGGTATTTCGCGCATGGCTCGCACCAGGGCACGTCAGTCGCCCTTCCTGCGCACGCGCATCACGAGCGGCACCGACCCGAACCCGAAGCCCTCGCGGATGCACCGCTCGAGATACCGGACGTACGTCTTCGGGAGCTCGCGGTTCACGAACAACGTGAAGGTCGGCGGGTCCGTGGCCCCCTGCACCGCGTACAGAACCTTCGCGCCGCCTCCCGCCGGCTGACGCTGCTGGGCCGCTTCGATGATGCGGTTCACGTCCTTGGTCGGTACGCGACGGCTGTACTGCTCGATTGCCTCCTTCAGCACCGGCCGCAGTTTGTGCACGCCCTTGCCGGTGAGAGCCGAGATCTTCAGCACGGGTGAATCGGACACGAAGTGCAGCAGACGCGCGAGGTCCACCTCCACCGCGCGGCGCGCCTCGGAGTCGAGCAGCTCCCATTTGTTCAGCACGACGAGGATCGGGCAACCGGCGGCATCCACACGTTCGGCGAGTCGCTGGTCCTGGCTCGTCACCGACACCGTCGCATCGATCACGAGCATCGCCACATCCGCGTCATCGATGGCGCGCAAAGCGCGGACCAGCGAGAAGTACTCGGCCGAATCATCAATGCGGCTGCGGCGTCTCATTCCTGCAGTGTCGATGAACACGATCGGGCCGTCCTCGGTCTCGACCAGTGTGTCAATGGCATCACGGGTCGTGCCCGGCATGTCGTGGACGACCGCGCGGTCCTCCCCCACCAGGCGGTTGAAGAGGGTGCTCTTGCCCACGTTCGGTCGGCCAACGATGGCCACCCGGGGTGCGTCGGGCAGATCAGGTGCACGTTCAGCCGGTTGGAACGTCTCGTCGCTCGCCTCGGGGAGATGCGCCAGCACCACGTCGAGAAAATCACCGCTGCGGCGTCCGTGCAGTGCGCTCACCGGGAGAGGGTCGCCGAGTCCGAGCGACAGGAAGGCCCACATGTCCATTTCCTTGCGTTCGCTGTCTGCCTTGTTGGCGGCAAGCAGCACCGGCACATCCGTGCGCCGCAACCAGGCCGCGACCGCCTCGTCATCGTCGGTGATGCCGACTGTCGCGTCCACCATGAAGATCACGAGGTCAGCCGAACGCACGGCCTCCTCCACCTGCCGGCTCACCTTGTCGTCGAGTTCGTCCCCCGAGGGCAACCAGCCACCCGTGTCGACCAGCTGGAACTCTCGACCAAGCCACGACGCCACCCGCGAGTTGCGGTCCCGAGTCACGCCGGGCCTGTCCTCCACGATTGCCGCACGCTCACCGACGACCCGGTTGAACCATGTGCTCTTGCCGACGTTCGGTCGACCGACGATCACCACCGTGGGGAGTGTCTGGTAGTCGTTCACGCCGTGCCCCCGGCATGTGCATCAAGCAGTTCGCGCAGACGGGCACCCGATGTCGGCACGACCTCCACCCTGAAACGTGCGGTCAATTCCTCGATGGTGCCGCCGTCAAGGAACCGCCCACCGTTCAGACAGACGTCCGGGAGAAGGAACAACGTGTAATCCGGTCTCGTCATGCATGTCCTCACGATGTCAGCATGGGTCATCAGGCCCGCCACCGCGGCGTTGCCTCCGAAGTGCTCGTTGCGGACCCGCAGCACCTCGACGCCGGGCCGCCCGGCCACGAGCGGTCCGATGACACCTGCGGCGAGTTCGCCCGTGAGGATTGCGATCCGCGGCGCCGTGACCGTGTCCGTTTGCGGACGGCGCGGGGCTGGGAGCGAGACCGCAACAGGAGCGGCCTCACGGCGCAGGCCGGTGTCGACTGCAGGGTTTGCCGCCCGCACGTACCCCGTGGAGTCGACCGAGGAGAAGAAGCCGCCACCGTTGTGGCTCCGGTCGTCGCGCCGTCCCTCGAAGGACTCCACGAACGAGCGGACCAGGCCCACCCCGTCCTCGAGCATGCCGAAACCGTCGTACTCGTCGGCCGACGGAACGTCGAGACCGGCCCGCAGGTACAGCTCGTCCGCGGCGTGCACGACCCTCCGTCCGAGGACACCGCGGAACCGGCCCGCCCACTTCTCGATGCGCAGCACCGCATCCAGCGCCTCTGCCGTCGTGTGCACGCGCATCCGCGCCTCGGTGTTGTGGCGGGAGAGCCCCAGCGGCACCACCGCGACGTTCGACACCTCGGGGTATGTCTCGAGGATGCCGAGCAGGGTGTCGTCGAGAACGTCGCCGTCGTTCACGCCCGGGCACAGCACGATCTGCAGGTTCGCCTCGATCCCGTGGTCGAGCAGCTGGCGAAGCCACCGCAGGCTCACTCCCCCGCGCTCGTTGCGTAGCATCGTGGCCCTCACGTTGGGGTCGACGGCGTGCACGCTCACGTACAGGGGCGAGAGCCTCTCGTCGACGACCCTCTCCAGGTCGGCCTCGGTGAACCGTGTGAGCGTGGTGAAGTTCCCGAAGAGGAAACTGAGCCGGTAGTCGTCGTCCTTGGTGTAGAGGCTGCGGCGCATCCCCTTGGGGAGCTGGTAGATGAAGCAGAACTCGCAGTGGTTGTCGCACGTCTGCACGCGGTCGAACACCGCACTGGACACGGAGACCCCGAACGGCGTGCCCGGCTCGCGCCTCACGGTGACGTCGGTCTCGAGACCGCCCCTCAGGACCGTCATGTCCACCTCGGGCTCGTCGACGAGTCGGTGCCACTCGATCACGTCCCGTGGTATGACGCCCTGCACGGAGACAACCACGTCCCCGGGGACGAGGCCTGCCTTCTCGGCAGCGGAACCGGGGTCGACCGACACCACGACTGGCGAGAGTTCGGCGGTGGTGTCCACCGTGGTCAGGCTACCCGTGGCCAGCCGTCAGTAGCCTGAGGCTCGTTATGGGCGTGGACAAGGTGCTTCTCGCCTCGCCGCGGGGCTTCTGCGCGGGTGTCGAGATGGCCATCAAGGCACTTGCATGGATGGTGCGCACCCATGATGAACCCGTGTACTGCTACCACGAGATCGTGCACAACAAGGTTGTGGTCGACCGCTTCAGGGAGCAGGGAGTGGTTTTCGTCGACGACATCTCGGAGGTTCCCGAGGGCAGTCCCATCATGCTGAGTGCGCACGGTTCGGCGCCCGAGGTGGTGGAGGCGGCGAGACAGCGCGGCAGCTACGTGGTGGACGCGGTGTGTCCGCTAGTGACCAAGGTGCACCACGAGGTGAAGACACGCGCGGGCAAGGGCTACCGCATCATCTACGTGGGCCACGAGGGGCACGAGGAGGCTGTCGGCACCATGGCCGTTGCACCCGGGTCAATGAGCCGCGTCGAGTCGGTCGAGGAGGTGCACCAGCTCCCCGGCTTCGTCGAGCCGGTGGCGATGCTCGCCCAGACGACGCTCTCCCACAGGGAGTGGCACGAGGTTGCGGTTGCTGTGAGGGAACGTTTCCCCGGTGTCTGGACCCCCGGCCGCAGCGATCTCTGCTTCGCCACCACCAACCGCCAGAGCGCGCTCATGCACATCGCACCTCAGGTGGATTCTTTCGTGGTGATCGGCTCGGCGAACAGCTCCAACACCCGCGCGCTCGAGCGTCTCGCGGTCGAGGCCGGATGTGCACGCGTGCTCCGCGTGAACGACGCCGACGAACTGCCCGACGACCTCCACGGCACCGTCGGCGTGACGGCCGGGGCATCGGCACCCGACGAGCTGGTGGAGAACGTCATCAACCGTCTCGCGCCGAGGGAGGGCACCGAGGAGGTCACCGTCACCGAGGAGGACGAGTACTTCCCCCCGCCGCGCAACATCCGCGAGCTGCAGGCCGCGGTCGGCTCGGCAGTGTCTTCACTTGCCGGCGCCGGCTCGTCCGCACCCACGACCCTGGACGACCGCGCAATTGCGGCGAGCGCCGTGCTCAGGGCACTCTGAACCATGATCTCCCCCACGCTCGAGACACTTCGCCTCTTCCTCCACGTGCTCGCGGCATCGGTGTGGGTGGGCGGCCAGATCGTTCTCGCCGGCCTCGTGCCGAGGGTGCGCGCCGCGAACCGTGAGGTGCTACCTGTTGTTGCGGCGGCTTTCTCGCGCATCGCGTGGCCCGCCTTCGCCGTTGCGGTGCTGACGGGGGTGTGGAACCTCGTCGCGGTCGACCCGACGGCGCACGGGGATGCCTACATGGTCACCCTGTTCGTCAAACTGCTGCTCGTCGGCGTCGCTGCAGCCGCGACCCTCGTGCACTCGACGGGACGCAGCAGGCTCGCACTCGCGCTCGGTGGTGCCGTCGGGATGCTGTCGTCCCTAGGGGTCTTCTGGCTCGGCGTCGTGCTCGCCGCCAACGGCTAGTCGCGGGGCACCAACACCAGGTGCGCCGCTAGTTGCGCGGCACCAACACCAGGTGCCCCGTTAGTTGCGCAGCACCAACACCAGGTACCCCGTTAGTTGCGCGGCACCTTGCTCCAAGCGACCTCGCGGTCAACCCGGACATCACCGGGCAGACCGAGAACGCGCTCACCGAGGATGTTCTTCATCACCTCGGAGGTGCCGCCCTCGATCGAGTTCGCGCGCGAACGCAGGAAAGCCTTCTGAAGCGAGTCGTACCCCATCGCTGTCTCGGGCCGGAGCATCTCGTAGCTGCCGTACAGCAGCGCCTCCGCGCCCATCATGTTCATCGCGAACGAGTAGATGTCCTTGTTCAGGTCGGCACTCGCCATCTTGCCGATGGAGCCCTCGGGGCCGGGTGAGCCCATCTTGCGCTGTTGGTTCGCACGGATGTTCGTGAGGCGCAGCAACTCCGCGCGGATCCACAGCTTCATCAGCTCGTCACGTGTGGCAGCGTCACGGCGCCCGGCGGGAAGATCGCCCCACACCTTCATGGCGTGCGAGCTCGTGCCCGTGCCCCGCTGCGGGATGGTGCCGCCGATCGACACCCGCTCGTTCATCAGGGTTGTCAGCGACACGCGCCATCCATCGCCCGGATTGCCGAGCATCTCCTGTGCGGGGATGCGTGTGTCGGTGAAGTACACCTCGTTGAACTCCGCCTCGCCGGTCATCTGGCGCAGCGGACGCACCTCCACGGTGGGGTCCAGCATGTCGACCACGAATGCCGTCAGACCCTGGTGCTTGACCTGCTCGGGGTCGGTGCGCACCACCAGCAGACCCCACTTGGCGCGGTGCGCGAGGGTCGTCCACACCTTCTGGCCGTTCACCACCCACTCGTCACCGTCACGGACGCCCTTGCTCGAGAGACCCGCGAAGTCGGAACCCGAACCGGGCTCGGAGAACAGCTGGCACCACACTTCCTCACCGGTGAACAACGGGCGCAGGTAGCGCTTCCTCTGTTCGTCGCTGCCCCACTCCACTACGGTCGGCCCGCACATGCCGTGACCGATCGGGTTGCGCGGCATGGAGAACGGTGCACCTGCGGCGCTCAACTTCTCGTTCACGACACGCTGGTGCTTCGGGTTCGCCCCGAGACCGCCGTGACCCACCGGGAAGTGCACCCACGCGAGGCCCATGTCGAACTGCGCGCCGAGGAACTCTACGACGCTGCACTTCTTAGGGGGGTGCTTCTCCAACAACTCGTCGGTGAGGGCTGCAATGGTCGCCTCGTCTGCGGCAACGGTCTGTGTGCTCACGGTGTGCTCCTTGGACGGTCCTGTGGTAGGTGACTGCTCGGACTTTACGGCACCACGGCCACGGCCCCCGTTCCCGCTCCCCTCGGCTGGGATGTGACTCCCGTCATTGGGTTAGCGTTCGGACATGTACCCAGGCGTGTATGCAGAGTCAGCCCCCGACCGTCCCGCGGTGATCCAGGCCTCCACGGGCAAGGTCACCACCTATTCCGAGCTCCACCGGGCAGCGGTGCGCCTGGCGAATGTGCTGCGGGAGGCGGGCATCAAGCCCGGTGACCACGTGGCTCTGTGCATGGAGAACCACGAGCGCTACCTCGAGGTCATCTGGGGATGCCACTACGCGGGCACGGTCTACACGGCGTGCTCCAGCCGTCTGACCAGGGCGGAACTGGGCTACATCCTGAACGACTGCGCCGCAAAGGCCTTCATCACCACCAAGTACAAGGCCGACCAGGCCCTGGAGATCGCCGGGGACATCTCCAACGTGTCGCTGCGCCTGATGATCGACGGCACCGTCCCCGGCTATGACTCCTTCGAGTCCGTCGTGGATTCCGCCAGCGAGACGCCGTTGGTCGACCCCGTCGACGGCACGGACATGCTGTACTCGAGCGGCACGACAGGCATGCCGAAGGGCGTCGCCAAGCCGTTCCCCGGCACCCCACTCGGCACCGCTGCCGGCCTCGGCTCACCGCTCACGCAAGGTCTCTACAAGTACCGCGAAGAGATGGTGTACCTGTCCCCCGCACCGCTGTACCACGCGGCTCCCCTGCGCTTCAACATGTCAGTGCACTCCCACGGCGGGACAACGGTCGTGATGGAACACTTCGACCCCGAGGAGTACCTGTCCCTCGTCGAGCGTCACAGGGTGACCCACAGCCAGCTGGTGCCCACGATGTTCATCCGCATGCTCAAACTCGACCCTGAGGTGCGCCTGAAATTTGATGTGTCGAGCCTCGAGGTCATCATCCACGCTGCAGCACCATGTCCGGTCGAGACCAAGCGCGCGATGATCGAATGGTGGGGTCCGATCATCCACGAGTACTACGCGGGCACTGAGGGCAACGGGTTCGTCTACTGCAACTCGGAGATGTGGCTCGCCCACCCCGGAACCGTCGGCACATCCCTGGTGGGCAAGGTGCACATCTGCGATGACGACGGGAACGAGGTGCCCCAGGGTGGGTCCGGGACGATCTTTTTCGAGGGTGGCGGACAGTTCGAGTACCACAACGACCCCGAGAAGACGAAGAACTCCCGCGATCCCAAGGGCCGGGGCTGGACCACGCTGGGCGACGTCGGGTATCTCGATGCCGACAACTTCCTGTACCTCACGGACCGCAAGGCCTTCATGATCATCTCCGGTGGCGTGAACATCTACCCGCAGGAGTCCGAGAACGTTCTGGTCAACCATCCCAAGGTGGTTGATGTCGCCGTCTTCGGGGTTCCGAACGAGGACTTCGGCGAGGAGGTCAAGGCCGTGGTGCAGCCCAAGACGATGCCCGCGAGCGAGGACGAGGCGAAGGCTCTCGAGAGGGAGCTCATTGCGTACTGCCGGTCCCAACTGGCTGACGTGAAGTGCCCGCGTTCGGTCGACTTCAGGCCCGAGCTCCCGCGGCATCCCACGGGAAAGCTCTACAAGCGCCTCCTCAAGGACGAGTACTGGGCGGCAGCCGGTCGCTCCATCTGATGCGGCCCGGGCATCCGTTCCTCGACCATTGGGGACCCATCGCGTTCGCCCACCGCGGCGGCACGTCGGCAGCGCCCGAGAACACGATGGCCGCGTTCCAGGACGCAGTGGACCTCGGTTACACACACGTCGAGACCGACGTGCACGTGACCTCGGATGGTGTCACCGTTGCGTTCCACGACAACGACCTCGAGCGCACGTGCGGCATCAGGGGCCGGATTGAGGAGACCTCATGGGGGGTGCTGAGCCGGGCGAGAGTCGACGGCAGGGAACCCATTCCGCGGCTCGAGGAGGTCCTCTCCACCTGGCCGGACCTGCGGGTCAACATCGACTGCAAGACAACCGATGCCGAGGGTCCACTGCTCGACCTCCTCCGGTCGTTCGACTGTCTGGAGCGAATCTGTTTCGGGTCGTTCAGTGATGCTCGCCTCGGGAGGTTCCGTGCACATTTCGGGGGCCGGCTCTGCACGTCCACCGGGCCACGCGAGGTGGCACGACTTGTGCTTGCCTCACGACTGGGTGGTCTGTTCCGCGGGGACACAGCGGCTCTCGCGGCACAGGTGCCCGAGCACGAGGGCCCGGTGAGGGTCGTGACCCGACGGTTCGTGGAGGCCTGCCATGCCGCGGGAATGCAGGTGCACGTGTGGACCGTGAACAACGCCCTCGACATGCACCGGCTCCTCGATCTCGGTGTCGACGGCATCATGTCGGACGAGACACGCGTGCTCCGTGACGTGATGGCAGCGCGGGGGAACCCACTGTGAGACAGGGCGCCCTGTCCTTTGACTCCGTGTCGCTCACCTTCCCGGACGGCACCCGCGCACTCGAGTCCGTCGACCTCGTCGTGGGTCGCGGGGAGTTCGTGGCCCTGGTCGGGCCCAGCGGCTGCGGGAAGTCGACCCTCCTCCGCGTCGCGTCGGGACTCGAGTCCGCCTCGGTGGGCCGGGTCGACTCCGCGGGGTCGACAGTCGGCTACGTGTTCCAGGACGCCACGCTGCTCCCGTGGAGGACCGTCGAATCGAACGTGTCGCTCTTCGCCGAGCTGCAGGGGCTCGAACGCAGCGAGAGACAGACACGTGTGCGCGAAGCCATCTCCACCGTCGGGCTGTCCGACTGGGCCCGCCACCTCCCGCGACAGCTGTCCGGCGGCATGCGAATGCGTACGTCCCTCGCCCGTTCGCTGGTGCTGCGGCCGGATGTCTTCCTGTTCGATGAGCCGTTCGGCGCACTCGATGAGATGACCAGGGAACGGTTGAACGACGAGCTGCAGACCCTGTTCTTCCGGGAGGGCTTCGCGGGACTGTTCGTCACGCATTCGGTCGCCGAGGCGGTGTACCTCTCCTCGCGTGTGGTCGTGATGTCGCCGCGACCCGGTCGCGTGGTGGCCGACATCCCGGTGGGCCTTCCGTTCCCCCGCAATCATGACATCCGTTACGAAGCGCGTTTCGGTGAGATCTGTGCCCGGGTGTCGCATGCACTCCGGGAGTCAGGTCAGTGAACGTGGCCAAGCTCCGTGCCCGGCTCCGCGAGGCAGTCGGCCCGGGCATCGTGTTCGTTCTCTTCATCGGGGCGTGGTACCTGGTCTCGGGCGTGCTCCTGCCGCCCCACAAGCGGTTCCTCCTCCCGTCGCCGCACCAAGTGGTCCGCGACGGCTTCCTCGTGTGGCGCAGCGGCGACCGAAGGGGCCTGCAACCGATCCTCGCCTCACTGTGGGACTCGGCCCAGGTGGCCATCACCGGACTCCTCATCACGATCGTCGTCGGCATGTTGCTCGCGGTCGTGATGAGCACGCGAAGATGGCTGGAGCGTGCCACATGGCCCTATCTGGTGGCCATCCAGTCGGCACCGATCCTCGCCCTGACCCCCCTCATCAGGGCCCTCATCGAGGGGGTGCGCACCCAACGCGTGCTCGTGGTGGTGCTGATCTCGATCTTCCCCGTCGTGAGCAACACGCTCTTCGGTCTGCTGTCAGCAGACGCAGCGCAGCACGACCTGTTCACCCTGCACCGGGCAGGCCGCTGGACCAGGCTCACGAAGCTGCAGATCCCGAACGCCCTCCCGAGCATCTTCGTGGGTCTGCGCACGGCAGCGGGGCTGTCGGTGATCGGCGCGGTCGTGGGTGATTTCTACTTCCGCGGCGCTGGCACCGTGGGCATCGGTGCACAGATCGACATCTACCGACAGCGCCTCTGGGGCGGCGAACTCATCGCCTCCATCATCCTCGCGAGCCTCCTCGGCCTGACTGTCTTCGTGCTTTTCGGCTGGCTCGCCCGTAGGATTGTGGGACAATGGCACACGCCGGTCAGGGGTCAGTGACCTCTCCGGAACACCCGACTGGAGAAGTCCACCTATGAACGCCCGACACCGCAGGTTCCGACGCACGGCCACGGTCGTGTCCGTGCTCTCGATCGTTGCTGCAGCATGCGGCGGGGGCGGTGGTACAGCCACAGAGGAGACGTCGGCCCCTGACACCTCGGCGCCGGGCGTGGGCGTGGATCTCAGTGCTGTCTGCCCCGCGAACGTGGTGATCCAGACGGACTGGAATCCCGAGGCCGAGCACGGTTTCGTCTACAACCTGTTCGGACCCGGGTACTCGGTGGACACCGGGGCTATCGCAGTGAAGGGCGACCTCTGGTCGGGTGGCAAGCCGACCGGCGTGAAGGTCGAGGTGCGTGCCGGAGGGCCGGCAATCGGGTACGGGTCGGTCACTGCGGAGCTCTACACGAAGCCCGAGATCATGCTGGGCTTCGTCAACACTGACGCAGCTGTCAGCTTTTCCGGCGAGAAACCCACTGTCGCTGTCATCGCTCCGTTCGTGAAGAACCCGCAGATCATCATGTGGGATCCTGCGACCTACCCCGACGTGAAGGACATCGCAGGTCTCAAGGACGAGGGTGCCAAGGTGCGCTACTTCAACGGTGTCACCTTCATGGAATACCTGATCCAGTCGGGCATCCTCGACGAGAAGCAGACCGACGGCACCTACGACGGCACTCCTGCCTCCTTCCTCGCCGCCGGCGGCAAGGATGCCCAGCAGGGGTTCGGCACCTCCGAGCCCTTCTTCTACGAGAAGAAACTCCAGGACTGGATGAAGCCCGTTGCGTACCAGTACATCCACGACACCGGGTGGCAGCCGTACGCACAGTCCCTGGCGCTCACACCCGAGGGCCTCGGGAAGAATCGTGACTGCCTGAAGAGGCTGGTCCCGGTCATCCAGCAGTCCCTGAAGGACTACATCGCGGCACCAGACCGTGCAAACGACATCATCGTCGACGCCGTGATGCAGTACAACAGCGCCTGGGTCTACGACATGGACCAGGCAACCGCGTCCGTAGAGAAGCAGCTCTCCGACGGGATCGTGGCGAACAGCCCCGACGGCACGCTCGGCTCGTTCGACACCGACCGCGTGACCTCCTTCATCGGGACGGCCGTTCCCATCTTCGAGAAGGGCGGCACGAAGACCAAGGAAGGCCTCGCTGCGGGCGACCTCGTGACCAACGAGTTCATCGACCCGTCCATCACGCTCGACTGAGAAGCAGGATCAGGCGTCGCGGACCATGTTCGCGCGCTGGACGACGGGTTCCTTGTCGCTCCACGGGAAGTTGATCCAGAGGTCGGTCCTCTTCCATGCGTAGTCACATTTGACGACCGAACGGGGCTTCTCGTACAGCACCGCCGTGCGGACCTCCTTGACCCGTCCCCTGAAGAACTCCTCGACGATCTTCAGAGTGTGTCCCGTGTCCGCAACGTCGTCAACGACGAGCACACGCGCGAAACGCAGTTCCACCAGGTCCGGGACGGGTGGGAGAATCATCGGGACGGGCAGGCGCTCCTCCACTCCCGTGTAGAACTCGACGTTCATCGTGTAGAGGTTCTTCACCGCCAGCGCGTAGCCGAGAGCCCCTGCGGCGAGCAGTCCGCCGCGGGCGATCGCGAGGATGATGTCGGGGTCGTAACCCGAATCTGCGATCTGGGAGGCGAGCTCACGGCTCGCCACCCCGAACTTTTCCCATGACATGATCTCGCGGTCTTCCACGGCGACGAAACTACTCGCTGGGACATCCCCCGTCGGTGGTCCGTGGTTGACATTCCGTCAGGGCAGACAATCAGGAGAGGTAGCGCGGGTCCCTGCGCTCGGCCCTCGCCCGACGTGCCTCGGCGGCATCATCGGAGAACGAGGCCATGATCTGCTGACGGTTCTCGAGGTCGATCGCCGCCTGGAGCCCGGGAATCTCGAGAGCAGACCACATGCCTTCCTTCGTGAGCATCACCCCCACGGGAGAGTTGGCCATGATCTCGGCTGCCTTGGAGAGCACAGCGTCCTCCAGTGCGTCATCGGGCACGACGTCCGTCACCAGGCCGATCCGTAGTGCCTCCTCTGCGTCGAAGAGTCGGCCCGTCAGCATCAGTTCCTGGGCCCTTGCGGCACCGACGATCCTCGGCAGCAGCCAGCTGGTTCCGATGTCACAGGCACTCAGACCGATCCGGATGAAGGCTGCATTGAACCTGGCGGTCTGCGATGCGATACGTATGTCGGAGCCCAGCACCAACGCGAAGCCGCCGCCCGCAGCCGGACCGTTGACCGCCGCGATGACCGGCTGGGGAAGCGAGCGCAAGCGAGGGATCAACGAGGCAATGTGCCTCTGCACTGCAAAGCCCCGCTCCACCCTCCCGTTCCACTCGAAGCCCGGTGCCTCGCCGTAACCGCCCAGGTCCAGACCGGCGCAGAAACCCCGACCCGACCCGGTGAGCACCACGACACGGCATTCCCTGTCCCGGGCCACTGCAGAGAGGGTGTCATGAAGATCCGACACCATCCCCGACGTCATCGCGTTCAGCGAGGCGGGCCTGTTCATGGCGATGCGCACGACGCCGTCGCGCGGCCTGGAGGTCTCGATGTCTGCCATGCCCCATCGTCCCACGGGGGACGGTGCACCGTTACCATTCGACAGTGGCACCCGCGCACCAACACCACCTCGGCGCGACTCTCGCATCCATGAGAAACGGTGCGAATGACCCCACCACCGTGACCGGCCCCGACTGGGTCACCCGCGTCACCCTCGACGTGAATGCCCGGCCCTCGGGTGTCTCGGTCCGCCTCGGACCAGACGGTGCCCTTCACGTGACCACCCACCGGGGAGAACAGTCCGTGCGGGACGGACACCCCTTCTTCGGCGACCTCGACCCCGGGCACCGGGTCTCACCCTCCCATCCTGCTGTAGCCCGTGCGATGGAACGGTACGGCGGGATCCGCCTCGCCAGGACCGACACTCCGTACCACGAGCTGCTGCCCGCAGTGCTCGCCCAGAGAGTGACGGCCCGCGAGGCCATCACACAGTGGTCGCGGATCTGTCGCTTGTTCGGCGAGAAGGTGAATGTCGACGGCACCGAACTGCATGCACCTCCCTCCCCCGAGAGGCTGCTGGCGGTGCCGTACCACGAATGGCACCTGCTCGGCGTCGAGCGACGACGCGCGGAGACACTTCGCAACGTCGCCCGCCACGCGGACAAGCTCCTCTCGGGTTGGAAACCAGAGCTCGCGGTTGCGCAGCGGACCGCGGCGCTGATGTTGATCCCCGGGGTGGGTGTGTGGACGGCCGCAGTGGCGGGTCACACGGCGTTCGGCGACCCCGATGCCCTGGAGTTCGGTGACTTCCATGTGAAGAACACCGTCGCATGGGCCCTCGAAGGGAGACCCCGCGGCACGGACGAGGAGATGGACTGCACGATGCAGCCATACGCGGGCGAACGCAGGAGGGTGCTGACCTGGCTGGTCATGGACGGCTGGAGTGCACCTGCCCGGGGTCCGAGGCGACGTATTCTCGACATTGCCCGCTTCTGACCCATGACTGCGACCCTGGATACCGTCCCCACCGCCCCCACAGAGTGGGCCCGTGCCCTCTACAGAGGTCTCGGTGCGTACCTCGTCAGTCGGGTGCTCGTGCTGCTCGGCGTGGGCGTGGGCATCTCGGCGCACGCGGTGCGTGACCGCTGGGAGGAGAAGGTGCCGGTCGAGGGCCTCAGGGCCGTAGTGCAGGCCCTCGACAGCTGGGACGGCCACTGGTACCTGGACGTCACCCGGATGGGTTACCCCAGGGTCATCCGACCGGAGGTCACCTACTTCGTCAGTGACGCGCGGGCAGCCTTCTTCCCGCTCTTTCCCCGCACGGTGCGCTACCTCGACTTCCTCCTGCCCGGCGGACCCGTGAGTGCCGCGCTGCTCCTGAACTTCGTGCTCGGCGCCGTGTTCGTCTGGTTGATCGGTCTCATTGCGCGCGAACTGCACGACACCCGGACAGCGGAGAAGACCATGGTCATCGCGGCTCTCTTCCCGGGGAGTTTCGTTCTGAGCTGGACGTACTCAGAAGCGCTCATGCTCACCCTGGCTGCCCTCGTGTTTCTCGCCCTGGCCCGCCGGCGGTGGGTTCTCGCAGGTGTGCTCGCGGCATTCGGCACAGCCACCCGGCCGAACGCAGTAGCTCTGGTGGCCGCGTGTGCAGTCGCCTCGCTCATCGCAATCAAACGGGACCGCGACTGGCGGTCGCTGTGGGCCCCGGCTCTCTCCCCCATCGGGTTCGTTGGTTTCATGGCGTTCCTGCGTCACCACACCGGCGAGCCATGGCCGTGGTTCCGTGTGCAGCGTGAGGCCTGGCGGGAGGGCACGAGCTTCGGGGGAGCAGCAGTCACACGCACGGTCGACTTCTTCGTGAACCCCGTTTCGTCGCCCACGAGCATGCTGACCACTGCCTCCGTGGGCGCACTGGTACTCGGCATCTGGTGCCTGCGCCGGCATCGCCTGCCTGCGGGCCACACTGCGTACAGCGCAGTCGTCATCTTCCTGATGTTGCTCCCCGCCACCGTCACGGCGAGACCCAGGTTCCTGTTCACAGCGTTCCCGTTGTTGATTCCCGCCGCGCGTCAGCTACGTGACGACGACTCGGATTGGTGGCCGCTCACGGTGCTGGTGCTCGGAGCGGGTCTTGTCACGGTGACCGGTCTCTACGTGGTCTTCGGCGCGATTCCCTGACCGGCCCGGTGCCGACGCTCTCAGTTCAGCGGGAGCCGCCGCCACACCTTCTCGGGCAGAAGCCTGAACAGCGCGAACACCGTGGACAGGATGCGCGGTGCGTGCACCACGTGCCGCGAGCTGTTCACCGCCGGAACCACCACCTCTGCGACACCTTTCGGCGTGGTGGAGAACGGCACTTTCTGCATCCCACTGGTCATGCGAGACTCGACGAAACCTGGCCGGACCACGAGTATCGACACTCCCGTTCCCTCCAGGTCATGGTCGAGTGCGGTGGCGAAGGTGTCCACTGCTGCCTTCGAGGCTCCGTACACCGGGTTCGACCGGCGCGGTCGCTGACCGGCCACGGAGGAGAGCAGCACAATCCGTCCGTACCCCTGCCCGCGCATCCGTGCGGCCAGGGCATACAGGAGCGCCATCGTTGCGGTCGCATTGACCGACATCACCTCGACCAGCATGTCCGGCCCCTCGTAGTGATCCGCATCCTGCCCGAGCACACCCTGCGCAACAATCGCCACATCGATGTCACCGCCAGCGGCGCACGTCTCTGCCACCACATCGACCATTGCGCCGGCGTCGCTCGCATCGAACCGGACGAGCTCGATGTGCACGTCGTCCCCAAGGCTCTGCAGGGCCACCGCCGATCGCTCACCGGCCTCCACGTCGCGGCACACGAGGGTCACGTGTGCGACCCCCGGCCCGACCAAACCCTCGAGCACGGCCAGACCGATCTCGCTCGTCCCCCCGAACAGCACGACGTGCTGCGGGACACCCACACCGTTTCTCAGTGTGACGTCCTTGCCTCGATGAGTCCGAGTCGTCTTGCCAGGTCGCTGTTCCACGATCCTGCGGGGTCCATCTCGTGTTGGGTGGCCTGCCATTCGGCAAAGCGCGGGTACCCGCGGCGCACCGCGGACGGCGCTACGTGGGAGTCCTTCGCCAGGTAGTGGCGTCCACCGGCATCGAGCACCATCGTGTCGACTGCCGCGAGGAGCCCTGCAAGGCCACGGATGCGGGTCCCCATGTCGAGCGTCAGGGTCCAGCCCTCGGTCGGGAAACTCATCGGCGCCGGGTTCTGGGCCCCCATTCGCTTCAGGACCGCCAGGAAGGACGCAACACCACGCGAGGCGAATGTCTCGATCACCTTCCGCAGGACATCGACCTCCGACAGCGGCACGATCAACTGGTACTGGATGAAACCCGCTGATCCATAGAGGTGGTTCCACCGCCTGACCCCGTCGAGGATATGGAAGAATGCAGGAATCGACTCGAGCCCCACGTGGCGCCTGGAGGGCGCCTTGCGGAACCACGCCTCGTTGAACACACGGATCGAGGCCTTGTTGAGCAGACCGTTCGGTACCCATGACGGCGCAGCGACCATGACCTTCGGGTCGTATTCCAGCGGGTCACCCTTGCCGACATCGGAGGCATCGGCGTGATCTCCGCGAGTCAGGACCCCGCGACCGGTGGAACGGCCGGTGGCGAGGAGGTCGACCCATGCAACCGAGTAGCGGTATCCATCGTCGCTTCCGGGTGACATCGCAGCCACCACCGCATCGAAGTCGGCGAGACGTTCGGTCTCGACACGGACCCGCGACGAACCGATCGGCAACAACGTGAACTCTGCATCGAGGATGACCCCGGTGAGTCCCATCCCGCCGACGGTGGCCCAGAACCACTCCGGCCGCTCCGTCGGGCCGAGGGTCACCACCTCCCCGGAGGAGAGCAGGACCCTCATCGAACACACGTGGGCTCCGAAGCTCCCGTCGACGTGATGGTTCTTCCCGTGCACGTCGGCCGCGATCGCACCGCCCACAGTGACGAACCTGGTTCCCGGTGTCACCGGCACGAACCATCCCTCCGGCACGACGCGCCTCAAAATCTCGTCCAGGCTCATCCCGGCGGGGGCGACCACGGTTCCGCTCGAGGGATCTAGCCGGAAGGGTCGGCCAACGGGCGTGTCCGGCATCAGGAGAACCGAACCACCTGCATTCTGGGCGGCGGCGCCGTAGGAACGGCCGAGACCTCTCGCCACCGCACCCCGGGCACCGGGAGAAACGGCCACCCGACGAACGTCGTCTTCCGAGGTCGGCACGGTGGTCTCGGCAACGGAGAACGCGGTGCGTCCCCATCCTGCAAGGTTCATCCGTGTCATCGGCTCATCCCGTCCACACACCAAGCGTATACACGACCAGCCACATCACGCCGTACGCCTGGATCGCGCGGTCCGTGGTGAACACTTCCTCGGGTGACTCACCCTCACCACGTTCGATGAGCAGCAGGTAGCGCAGCAGTGCGAGCACCATGGGCACGATGGAGAGCGCATGCCACGGCACCCCGGTCGCTGCCCCTTCTCCGTTCTCGAATGCCCACAGGCAGTACGACACGACCGTGGCCGTGCACGACACCCCCAGAACCTGGCGCAGGAACGGCAGCGTGTAGGCCGCGAGCGACCTCCTCGTGGCGGCACCCTCCCCGAGGGCCGCGAGCTCGGCATGCCGCTTGCCCGTCACGATGAAGAACGAGCCGAATGACGTGCACAGAACGAACCACTTCGACATTCGTGTGTCGGTTCCTGCCGCCCCTGCCATCGCCCGAAGCACAAACCCGCTCGCAACGATGGCGAGGTCGACAACGGCCACATGCTTGAGCACCGTGCTGTACCCGATCGTCAGCGCGGCGTACAGTGCCACGATTCCCCCCGCCGCGGGCCGGACGGTGAACGCGAGGGCAGGGCCACCGAGCAGCAGGAGCGTGCCCACGGCCGACGCCACGGGGACCGGCACTGCACCGCTCGCGACAGGTCTCTCCTTCTTTCGTGGATGACGTCTGTCGGCCTCCACATCGTTCACGTCGTTCCAGTAGTACGTGCCGCTCGCGGTGAGACAGAAAGCAACGAACACGAGGCAGGCATCCCGTACGAGGCCACCCGTCACCGACCCGAGCGCCGCGGGTGCAGCGAACACGAGGACGTTCTTCAGCCACTGCTTGGGCCGTGCCTCCCTGACGAGCGCGCCGATCACGGGACGAGGTCCCTCTTCGACACCCTGACGGGCTGCGCGGCGAACGAGAGCATCTCGTCGTCCCCCGCGGAGTCCCCGTACGCGGCGTGCAACCACCTGTCGCCGTCGAAGCCCGCGCCCCTGGCCCATTCCCCGAGCCTGCGGACCTTCTCCTCCCCGCGGCAGTTCTCACCGACGAGTTCACCCGTCGCGACTCCGTCGCGGAACTCGAGGCGGGCACACAACACCGCGTCCACCTCGAGAATGTCCCCGAGCGGCTCGAGATAGGCATCGAGGGACGCCGAGCAGAGCAGAACGACGTCACCTGAATCCTGGTGGCACCGCAGACGGGTCATCACGTCGTGGCGCATCCAGCCGGCTGCCACACGGCGCGCGAACCGCTCGCCCTTTGCACGGACCTCGTCCTCCGACCGGCCGCCCACACAGCCGCGCACGGCGTCCCGCTTGGCCCTGTCGCGTCGGACCGAGGCATCCCGCACGGCGAGCAGCGGGATCAGCCGCGCGAAGGTGCTCGCTGCGCGGACCGGTCCGGCCACATCGAGAAGCCACGGCACCACGCAGTCGCGGACGGTGAGGGTTCCGTCCACGTCGAAGGCGACAACGCGTGGATGCATGACAGGTCGAGGCTAGTTGTCGGTCCGACCCGCGCCCAGTACCCCCGCCATGTCCGCGAAATACGAGGGCCAGCTCTTCGATACCACGCCGGGGTCGTCGATTGTCACCGGAACGGCGCCCGCCGCAGGCAGTGCGAATGCCATGGCCAGTCGATGATCGTGGTGTGTCTGCACCGCAGCGCGGCAGCTGATGGCGGATCCTCCCGTCACCTTCAGGCCGTCATCAGTCTCGGTGGCCTCCACCCCGATCCCGGCGAGACATGCCACCAGATCGGTGATGCGGTTGCTCTCCTTGTTGCGGATGAACCCGACACCGCTGATTGTGCTCCTGCCGGCGATGGCAGCACATGCAACCGCAACCGCGGGAACGAGGTCGCTCGCGTCACGGAGGTCGAGATTGACCGGCGACAGGTGGGTTCCGGGCAGCCGTTCGACGACGATGTCATCCCCGTGCTCCGTCACCGACAGTCCCATCGCCCGTGCCACCTCTAGCACACGGGAGTCGCCCTGGAGGCGTGCAAGTCCGAGGTTCCGCACCCGCACCCGACCATCAGTGAAGGCGAGTGCCATCAACGGGAACGCAGCCGAGGAGAAATCGGGTTCGACCACGTAGTCCGTGCACCGGTAACCACCGCCGGCCACGCTGATGGTCCGGTCCGCGACGTGAACCTCCGCGCCGAAGGATCGCATCACCTCTGCCGTCATCTCCACGTACGGCGCGGACACAAGTTCACCGTCCACAGCGATGGTCAGACCGGACGCGAACCGCGGCGCCACCAGCATGAGTGCGCTGATGAACTGGCTCGACACATCGCCGCGCACCCGAGCCTCACCCCCCGCGATGCGCGGACCACTGCTCACGCGAACCGGGAGGTGGCCGGGCTCGGCCATCTCCTCGACCCGGACGCCGAGTGTCCGCAGTGCGTCCAGCAGATCCGACATCGGACGATGGCGCAGTGGCTCTCCGCCGTCGACCACTATCCCGTCCCCGGACAGTGCTGCGGCAGCGAGCAGGAACCGTGATGTCGTTCCGGCGAGTCCCGCATCGAAGACCGTGGCACCGCCCGGGAAGACTCCCCCGCGGACCGCGCCATCGGACAGGAGACATCCACTTCCGTCGAGAGCGGCGAGCATCGCTGCACAGTCGTCGCCGCCGGGTACGTTCGAGACGTGCGAGTTCCCCTCCGGGGCGAGTGCGGCACAGACGAGCGCCCGGTTGGCGACACTCTTGGAACCGGGCACGGAGACGATGGCGTCGACGGGTCCCCTGCGGCCGGGCAGATGAAGCGTCGTCACGACAGCACCTGCACCGCAGGGCGGAATCCACGGGCCAGTAGGCCGCCACGGAACACATCGATCTGCTCGTGCCGCACGACGAGCACCATGACCCCGCGGTCCCCTTCGGCGGAGTGCACGACCTCGAAGTCGAGGATGTTCACGCCCAGGTCACCCGACAACGAGAAGACCTCGGCAGCAGCACCCGGGCGGTCGGGAATCGGCACACGCACCTCCACGAGGTTCTCCACGTCCCCCGCACGCGCGGGAAGGTTCATCCTGGCCACCCGGGCCCGTTCGAGGCGCCCGAGCAGTTCGTCACCCCGGCCCTGCGCGATGACCTCACGCATCTCGGCAAGTCCACCGATGAGACCATCGAGTGTGCGGACGATTGCGTCGCGGTTCTGGCGGCAGATGTCGATCCAGATCGACGGTTGGCCCGACGCAATCCGTGTCATGTCGCGGAACCCGCCTGCGGCGAGCCGCAGAAGCGCAAGGTGTTCCTCGGCCCTCGAGTCGGCAAGGCCCATGAGAGTGGCTGCGGTGAGATGGGGCACATGGCTCACGATGGCCACCATGTCGTCGTGTCTCTCGGCCTCGAGGGCCACGACCTCGGCGCCTAGACGCGACACGATGCCTGCGATCCCCGAGAACGCTTCATCTGATGTCTCCGGGGTCGGCGTGAGCACCCAGACCGCGCCCTCGAACATCGACTCATCGGCACCGTCCAGGCCGTGCAGTTCACTGCCCGCCATGGGGTGGCCGGGGACGAACCTGGGGTCGGCACAATCGGCAGCCACCGGAGCCTTCACCGACCCGACGTCGGTCACCCAGCCGGTGGTCACATCCAGCGCATGGCGTACTCCACCCGAGATCCCGTTCACGGGTGTCGCAACGAAGGTCACCTGAGCGTGCGGGTCGAGCCCTTCGGCATCGATCACCCCCCGCCGGAGTGCCTCTGCCGTCCGACCGGGCTCGTTGTCCGTTCCGTGGACCGAGAATCCGGCCCTGCGCAGGGCGAGACAGACCGAACCGCCGATCAGACCGAGTCCGATCACGTTCGCCGACCTCGGGTCCGTCATGGTTCAGAACCTACTTCCGTCACCACCCCATGCTGCCGACGATAAACGTCGGACCTCGTCCGGTGTCATGAACCGCCATTCCCCCGGTCGCAGTCGCTCATCGCGCAGCGGCCCGATTCGCACGCGCGAGAGTCGCAGGACAGGGTGGCCGACCGCCTCGCACATCCGTCGCACCTGCCGGTTGCGACCCTCGTGAATCACGATGCGCAGCAC
This sequence comes from Acidimicrobiales bacterium, assembly GCA_046091145.1. Classification (GTDB taxonomy): domain Bacteria; phylum Actinomycetota; class Acidimicrobiia; order Acidimicrobiales; family Ilumatobacteraceae; genus UBA2093. The sequence goes on from JBJTBF010000012.1 coordinate 21,953, forward strand.
ACCCGGGGACGGCTGGCCGACCTTCGCGGGGGCAGTCGGACCGTCCTCGAGCTCCACACCACGGCGCAGCATCGCCAGCGCCCGGCGGTCGACACCGGAGGGTCCGCACTCGACCTCGGCGACGTACTCCTTCTCCACGCCGTGACTCGGGTGCGTCACCAGGTTCGTCAGCACCCCGTCGTTCGTCAGGATGATCAGGCCGGATGTGTCCATGTCGAGACGTCCCACGGGGAACACGCGCACGTCCCCGGGCACGAGCTCCACCACCGTGCGACGGTCGTGCGTGTCGCTCACGGTGCTCACCACACCGGTCGGTTTGTTCAGGAGGTAATACACGAGTCCCGGTTCGATGGCGAGCGCGCCTCCCTCGACCTCCACGCGGTCACGGCCGGCCGTGACTCTGCATCCCAACTCGGCGGTCTCGCCGTTCACGGTGACGAGCCCGTCGGCTATCAACTCCTCGCAGGCACGGCGCGAGCCGAAACCGAGCCTCGCCAGCACCTTCTGCAGCCGCTCCCCGTCGTCGTCCTCAGACACCCCGGGGCCACCTACTGGGTGTCGTCAACTGCAGTGGCCGCTTGCTCGCCGTCACCTGCATCAACAGTGGCATCGATGCGCAGGGTCCGCTCGAGTGTCTCGACGATGCTTGCGTCCGGCACGAAGCTCGCAATCGGCGGGAGGTCACCGATCGCAGCGATACCGAGTTTCTCGAGGAAGAGGTCCGTGGTCCCCCACAGAACCGCCTGTCCCGGACCCTCGTCACGACCCGTCGGGGCGATGTAACCGCGACCATGGAGGGTGCGCATCACAGCATCAGGGTCGACACCCCGGATGCTCGCGATCTGCAGACGCGAGATCGGCTGCTTGTAGGCGATGATCGCGAGTGTCTCGAGTGCGGCCCCCGACAGGCGGGCACGCTGTCCGTCGAGGATGAAGCGCTCCACGTACGGAGCCATGTCTGCGTGCGTCTGGAACCTCCAGCCGCCCGCGACCTTCGCCATCGTGAACCCGTGACCGGCCTCGGCGTACGCGTCGGCGAGCTGTCCACAGACCTCGTCCACCTTGGTGACGGGCAGCTCCACCAACTGCGCGAGCAGTTCCGACGGGACGGGCTCCTGGGCCACCATCACGATCGCCTCGATGGCCCGCACGGCTTCGGTGCTCACCTCAACCGTCATATTCGTCCACGAATGCCGGTCCGTCACCGATCTCGGGCCCTTCGCCCGTCCACACAACGACAATGTCACCGAATCGCTCACCCTGCTCGAGGTCGATCCACCCCTGCTTGTACATCTCGAGGAGAGCAAGGAAACGCACGACGATCTCGAGACGCTCGATGAGATCCGACGTGAGAGAACGGAAGGACGTTCGCTGCCTGCGCGGGAGTTCGTCCATCAGTTCCTCGACGGCCTCCGGGACGGTGAAACGCACGGGAGACACGTGGAACATGTTGATCGTGGGTACCGGCTTAGGGGTGATCGCCGACACGAGCGCGCGCTGGATCTTCTCCACGGTGACGCCCTCGAGCAGGTCCGGCATGACCGAGGAGAACGACTCATCCGGTCCGGCCACCCTGGCGTACACGCGGTCGGCATCGTCCACGAACGCGGCGAACACGCGGGCAACATCCTTGAAGGTCTTGCACTCGAGCAACCTGGCGAGCAGAAGATCACGCTCCTCCCAGAGCGCCAGTTCGTCGTCGAGGTCGGTGGTCTCGCGACCGGGGAGGAGTTTCCTGGCCTTCAGTTCCACGAGAGTCGCCGCGATCAGGAGGAACTCCGTTGCGACCTCGAGGTCAAATTCCTGCATGCGCGACAGTTCTGCGAGGTACGCATCCACGATGGACGAGAGGCTGACCTCGTGAATGTCGACCTCCTCCCTGAGGATGAGGTGCAGCAGCAGGTCGAACGGACCCTCATAGACCGCTGTTGCGACGTCAATCGGCACGGGCCAACAGTAGTGGAGAGGGTTCTCCATACGTCGGTAATGACCCGGCCCCGGAGTCACGGACGGGGCTAGCGTTCTGGCGTGCCCCGCGTGCTCTCAGGAATCCAACCCACAGGTGCCGTGCACCTCGGGAACCACCTGGGGGCACTCGTCAACTGGGTCCGTGGCCAGCACGACGGGAACGTGTACCACTGCATCGTCGACCTTCATGCCCTCACGGTCGTGGACACGCCCGGCCTGATCGGGGACCAGACGATCGAGCTCGCAGCGATTCTGTTCGCAGTCGGTCTCGACCCCGATGTCGCGACGGTTTTCGTGCAGAGCCACATCCACGAGCACACCGAGCTCGCGTGGCTGATGGAGTGCACGGTGTCCTACGGCGAGCTCTCCCGCATGACGCAGTTCAAGGACAAGTCGGCGAAGCGCGAGGGCGACTTCGTGTCAGCGGGAATCTTCACGTACCCCGCGCTCATGGCAGCAGACATCCTCCTGTACGACGCCGACGAG
>JBJTBF010000013.1:0-19381 GCA_046091145.1 Acidimicrobiales bacterium
GGTGCTGCCGGGCTGGATCGAGAGCGACATGACCGCCGGTGCGCTGAGCTGGGACAAGTTCGTGGAGAAGGTGCTGCCGCGCGTGCCGCTGCGGCGCTGGGGCACGAAGGAGGACTTCTCCGGCATCGCCGCGTACCTCGCGAGCGATGCATCGCGTTACCACACCGGCGACGTTCTCACCATCGACGGCGGATACCACTCGTTCTGAGCCTCAGCCCGCGGGGTGGCCCAGCTTGGCCTCCATGTACTTGTGGTTCAGTCGGCGCTGGTTCGTGTTGTGGAGCCACAGCCCGAGACCGAAGCCGAGCCCGAGCACGAGAAGACCCCCCGCGCCATCGAGCCAGAAGTGGTTGCCGGTCACGACGATGCAGAACAGCGTGAGCGCGGGGTACAGCAGCACCGCCGCCCGCGTCCATCTGCGCCTCATCAGCGGCCACATGCCGAACGCGCACCATGACGCCCACCCGATGTGCAGCGACGGCATCGCGGCGAACTGGTTGGAGGCCTTCGCGACCGCCCCGTCGCTGAAGTCCCACGGGCCGCCGTACTCGTCCAGTGTGTCGACGAACCCGAACGAGGTCGCGCCGTTGTAGTTGCGTGTCTCGTGCGGGATGCAGGCACCGCCGAAGGTGATCTCGTTCGCGACGGTGCCGGGGCACGGGGCATCGAGGAGGCGCGGCGGCATCAGAGGGAAGAGCGCGAACCCCACGAGCGCAAGCCCCGTGCAGATGGCGAGCGCGTTGCGGAACACCGGGAAGACGTCCTTGCGGTACTTGAACAGCACGAAGAACACCGTGAGCGTCACCGCGAAGTGCGCGGTGCCGTAGAAGGTGTTGAGGGCCTGCAGGAAACTGCGGTAGGGGAGGAACCACTCCTGGATGGACTCCTCGTGGTACAGGCCCATCGCACGCTCCACCCGGATCACCTTCATGGCGTTGTTGAAGGCGTTCATGGGCACGTCGGTGCCGCTGATGCTGATGGAGCCGAACCTGTTCCGGGTGAGCGAGTACAGCAGGTAGAACGTGCCGATGATGGTGAACTCCTTCACCAGCCGGGTGCGGTGCTCCCTCTGGATCCCCGCCGTGATGTCGCCCATGCGCCTTCCACACTAGGTGGCCCGCTCGAGGCCCACGGGGGTACGGCAGTCCCTTCCGCCACGCCCCGAAAGTAGGATTCGCGGCCGTGAGCACTTCCTTCGTCATCCCCGACCTCGCCCAGGAGTTCGACCCCGCGGTTCTCGCGAGGGTCCTCGAGAGGGGCCGTTCCACCGGCGCCGGTTTCAGCGAGATCTTCATCGAGGACCGCCGCAGCACCTCGGCAAGCCTCGACGACGGCACCGTCGATTCCGTCAGCAACTCGCGCAGCCTCGGCGCGGGCATCCGCGTGATCAGCGGAGACACCACCGGGTACGCGCACACCACCGACCTCTCGGAGAAGGGTCTCCTCGCGGCCGCCGAGGCGGCGGCACGCGCCGCGAACCGCGGTGACGGCGGCAGGCACGTGGTGTCACTCGGTGCGGCGCGTCGCCAGCGCGTGAACGAGGTGCGCATCGCGCCCGTCTCCGTGCCGAAGACCCGCAAGATCGAGCTACTCATGCTGGCGAACGACGCCGCCCGCGGTGCGGACTCCAGCATCGTGCAGGTCAGCGCCGGCTACAGCGACTCCACCCGCCGCATCCTGGTCGCCAACAGCGACGGCGTCCTGGCCTCGGACGAGCAGGTGCGCACCCTGTTCCGCCTGAACGCCGTGGCGAACGGCGACACCGGCCTGCAGACCGGGTACGACTCCCTCGGCCACACGAGCGGTTTCGAGTTGTTCGACGAGGAGAGCGTGGAGGAGATCGCGCGCCGTGCCGCGAAGCAGGCCGTCACGAAGCTGAACGCACGTCCCGCACCGAGCGGTGCGATCCCCGTGGTCATCAAGCAGGGCTCCGGCGGTGTGCTGTTCCACGAGGCGTGCGGCCCCGGCCTCGAGGCCGACCTGGTGGCACGCGGCGCGTCGGTGTACGCGAACCGCACCGGTGAGCTCGTGGCGAGCCCGCTCGTCACGCTGGTGGACGATGGCACGATGTCGCGCGAGTGGGGTGCCATCGGCATCGACGACGAGGGCCACCCCAGCCGGCGCAACGTGCTGATCGAGAACGGCGTGCTGACCGACTACATGTGGGACCACATCCGCTCCGTCAACGAGGGCCGCGCACCGAGCGGCAACGGCCGTCGCCAGAGTTACGAGCACCTGCCGATGGTGCGCATGACCAACACGTTCGTCATGAACGGCACCGAGGAACCCGCTGACATCATCCGCGCCACCGACCACGGCGTGTACGTGGCGAAGCTGGGCGGCGGCCAGGTCAACACCGCCACCGGTGACTTTGTGTTCGGCATGGTCGAGGCGTACCTCATCGAGAACGGCGAGATCACCGAGCCGCTGCGCGAGAGCAACCTCATCGGCAACGGCCCGCAGGTGCTCTCCGACATCGACCTGCTGGGCAACGACTTCGCCATGGGCAACCCCGGCACGTGCGGCAAGGACGGCCAGGGAGTGCCCGTGGGCGACGGCCAGCCCACGCTGCGCGTGAGGTCGCTCACCATCGGCGGAACCGCGGCATGAGCCGCCGCACCGTCGACGACCTCCAGGCCATCGCCGACCGCATCGGTGCCGACGCGCGGGGCAACGAGCAGATCGAGGTCTCCTTCTCTCGCCTGGGCGAGACCGACATCCGCGCGGACCAGGGGAACGTGGAGCACTTCGTGTCAGCGCAGAGTGCCGATGTCTCCGTGCGTGTCATCATCGACGGGCGCACCGGAACCTCGCATGCGGGCACCCTCGATGAGTCCGCCATCCGTGAGGTGCTGGAGGAGGCGCGCGAGAACGCCGGTTTCGCCGGCCGTGACGAGTTCGCCGCTCTCGCCGACCCCGACGGCGTTCCCGTGACCCCGCAGGAACTGTGGGACAGTGCGCTCGAGGCTTTCCCCACCGAGAAGAAGGTGGACATCGCCCTGGAGCTCGAGCGTCGTGCGGTGTCGCAGGATGCGCGGCTGCGCATCGACTCCTCGAACTACTCCGACCGCTACATGGAGGAGGCGTTCGCCACCACCAAGGGCATCCGCGGTTCGTACCGCAGCAACTCGTGTTATGCGTCGGTGGAACTGCTGGCCGACGACGCGGGCGAGACACAGACCGGCTGGAGCTACGCGCTCGGCAAGAACCCCGGCGAGTTCGACCTCGACGAGGCCGCACGCAAGGCAGCCACGCGTGCCACCCGGCTGCTCGGTGCGGTGAAGCCCGCGAGCAGGCGCACCACCGTGGTGCTGGACCCCATGGTCACCGCGCAGTTCCTCGGCATCATCGGCAGCACGATGAACGGTGAGAACGTGGTGAAGGGCCGCTCCATGTTCGCCAACCGCCTGGGCGAGGATGTCGCATCGCCGGTGATCACACTCATCGACGATCCCACCGACTCACGTGCCTTCACCGCCACGGAGATCGACAGCGACGGTCTCGCGGCGCGGCGCAACACGCTGATCGAGAACGGCAACCTGCGCATGTTCGTGCACAGCTCGTACTCGGCGCGCCGTGCGGGCACCCACAGCACCGGGAACGCGGTGGGCTCGGGTGTCGGGTGCCTCGCGCTGCAGTTGGTGCCGGGCACGCTCACCCAGGAGCAGTTGATTGCCGGCATCGACGAGGGTGTGCTGATCGACAGCGTGCAGGGCCTCCACAGCGGCGTGAACACGGTGTCGGGGGACTTCTCCACCGGTGCCACCGGCCTGATGATCCGCAACGGCCGCACCGCCGAGCCGCTGCGCGAGTTCACCATCGCCAGCACGCTGCAGCGCATGCTGCAGAACGTGCAGGCCATCGGCGGGGATGTCGACTGGCTGCCCATGCGCGCCGCCGGTGTGAGCCTGGTGATCTCCGACGTCACGATGTCGGGCGCCTAGGGGCCGCACGTGGGAACCCCGCAGGCGGCCGCGATCGAGCGGCACCCGCACCTGGCGCAACCGAAGCGGCCCGGCCACGTGCGCGTCGACATGCACTCCCACACCATGTTCTCGGGGGACTCCACCACCACGCTCGATGAGATCGTGGAGAGCGTCACGGAGTGCGGCATCGACGTGCTGTGCGTGACCGACCACAACGCGCTCGAGGGGGCGGTGCGGCTGAAGAAACTGCTGGAGGACGCCGGTATCTGCCGTGTCGTGGCCGGCGAGGAGGTCAAGACCCACACCGGTGAGGTGATCGGCCTGTTCCTCACCGAGCGCATCCCGTTCGGCGAGACCGCGGTGCGCACCTGCGAGGCCATCCGCGCGCAGGGTGGTCTCGTGTACGTGCCGCACCCGTTCGACCCCATGCGCCGCAACATCACCGAGGACTCACTGCGCATCATCAGCGACGCCGGACTGGTGGACGCCGTCGAGGTGCACAACTCCAAGACTTCGCTGCAGTCGCTGAACGCGAAGGCGAAGCAGTTCGCCGTGCACCGCGGTCTCGCGATGGGTTCGGGCAGTGACGCGCACGTGCCGCATGCGCTCGGCAGTGCGTACGTGGAGATGCCCGACTTCGACGGCTCCGCTGACTTCCTCGCGAAACTCGCGGAGGGTCACGTGGTCGGTCACCACTGGGACAAGGCGCGGCCGTGGAGCCCGCGCATCGTGCCGTCGGTGTCGCGCGACTCGATCGAGCCCAGCTGACGCCGGCCCCGGCCGGCCCTAGAAGCTGCCCTCGGCGGAGCGGTCGACACCCAGCAACTGGATGAGGTCCTCGTGCAGCTCCATCCAGATGTCGTGGTAGCTGCCGCACATCACGCCGGTGAACATCTTCGTCTCGCCGGCCTCCACCCGTGCCAGCGCGAGCGCGAGACGCCCGGGGTAGCCGGCGAACCGCGGCACCGCGCCGGCGAACCCCGTGAGCACCGCGGAGGATTCCTCGTGCAGTGAACGCAGTGCCGCGATGCGCGGCGCGTCGTATGCGGCATCCGAGTGGTCGTTCACCGCGCCGTCGCGTGTCTGCCACGCCGCGCAGCACTCCTTGAACCTCTCGTTCAGTTCAAGGAACGTCGGATAGGGGCCGCGCAGGCCGCCCGCCGTCGCCGCATGCGCAGGCAGCAGCTCCGCATGCTGCGCCTTGCCCTCGGGTGTCAGCTGCCACAGGTTGCGTGCCTCGAAGAACTTGGTGAGGCCGCGCTCCGAGAGCGCGAGAAGAGTTGTGGAGGCAACGGCGGGGTCCATGTGCACCACCTCGGCCACGGTCTCCGCGGGTGCAAAGCCCTTGATGCGCAGCCCGTGCAGCACCAGGAACTCGGTGTCCTGCGGGTCATGGGCGCTCCATGCGACGTCATCGGCGGTGACCGTACCCGATGTGTCCGGTGCGGCCACGAGTGACGCGGTGATGCCGTTCAGCACCTCGGCACTCACGAGGCCGGAGCGGAGGAGTGCCTGGGCCACAGCGAGCCGTGCAACGGGCACGCGGTAGGGCGAACAGCTCACGTAGTCGACGCCGCACCCCACGAGGAACTCGACGGAGTACGGGTCACCCGCATGCTCGCCGCACACGCCCACCTTGAGCGAGGGGTTCGCCGCACGTCCCTCGGCGCACGCGATGGAGATGAGCCGTCCCACGCCGTCGGCATCGAGCCGGTCGAAGGGGTCATGGTCGATGAGGCCGCCGCGCGCGTACGCGGGGATCAACCTGCTGCCCACGTCGTCACGGCTGAACGCCCAGGTGAGCTGCGTCAGGTCGTTCGTGCCGAACGAGAAGAAGTCGGCCACGGCCGCGAGTTCACCTGCCACGAGTGCAGCGCGCGGTGTCTCCACCATGGTGCCGACACTCACGGAGCCCGCGGGCATGCCGACGGCCGCGAGTGCACCGGCCACCCAGTCGTGCGCGGTGCGCATCTCGGCGGGGCCGACCACCAACGGGATCATCACCTCGACCGTGCAGCGCACCCCGTCAGCCGAGACCGCATGCATCGCCCTGCACAGTGCGCGCACCTGCATCTCGTACAGGCCGGGCCGCACCACACCGAGACGGACGCCGCGCGTGCCGATCATCGGGTTCACCTCGTGCAGTCGGCGCACGGCGGCGAGTTCGACGCGACCCTCGTCATCCAGTTCCCCGCGGGCATCGGCGACGGCGAGTGTCTCGAGGTCGGGGAGGAACTCGTGCAGCGGCGGGTCGAGCAGCCGCACCGTGACAGGCAGGCCGTCCATCGCGCGGAGGATCCCCTCGAAGTCGCTCTGCTGCGCCTCCTCGAGAGCGGCGAGGGCGCCGGCCTCCGTGCGTGCGTCGTCGGTCAGGATGAACCGCCGCACCAGCGGCAGACGGTCGGCGGCGAGGAACATGTGCTCGGTGCGGCACAGCCCCACGCCCTCTGCCCCGAGCCGGCGCGCATGGGCGGCATCGTCTGCGTTGTCGGCGTTCGCGCGCACGAGAACCGGGCGCTGCGCACCGTGCCTGATGCGGTCGGCGACCTCCAGCACGACGGGAAGTTCCTCGGGTGGGCGCAGACCCTCCACGGGGATGTGACCTGCGAACACCTCGCCGGTGCGGCCGTCGATCGACACCCACTCGCCGCGCCCGATGCGGGTGCCGGCAACGGTGATCCCCTCCGCGTCGACCGCCACCTCGCCAGCGCCCACCACGGCGGGGATGCCCCATCCGCGTGCCACCACCGCCGCATGCGAGGTGATGCCGCCGTGCATCGTGATGATGCCGGCCGATGCCTGCATGCCGAGAACGTCCTCGGGCGTCGTCTCGGGCCGCACGAGGATCACCGGCTGTCCGTCGGCCGAGACCGCGAGTGCCTCGTCGGCGGTGAGCACCACGCGGCCTGTCGCTGCCCCCGGCGACGCCCCGAGCGCCATGGTGAGCGCGGTTCGCGGTGCCCCCGCGACGAACGCCGAGTGCCAGAACATGCCGATGTCATCGGCGGGGATGGCGAAGATCGCCTCGGCCACCGACGCACCGGGGTCACCGCGGCGCACGCGCTCCACCGCGTCGCGCACCATGCGCACCAGTCCGTCGCCGTCGACCGTCACGCCGTCACCGTTCGTCTGTGGGGAAGTGCCACCGGGCGAACGCTAGTCCGACCCCGCCCGCGCACCTTCGTGCTTGACTGGCTGTCATGGTGAACGGTGCATCCCCGGCCGAGGTGCCGATCAGTGTCGACCTCGTGCGTGAGCTGCTGACTGCCCAGCACCCCGACCTCCCGTCGCCCGGCATCACGCACTTCGGCAACGGCTGGGACAACGAGATCTTCTCCCTCGGTGACGACCTGCTCGTGCGCATGCCCCGGCGTGCCGCGGCCGTGCCGTTCGCACGCAACGAACAGTTCTGGCTTCCCCGCATCGCGGCCGGTCTGCCGCTTCCCGTTCCCGCCGCAGTGCGGCTGGGGCAGCCCGGCGCGGGCTACCCGTGGCCGTGGAGCGTGGTGCCGAGGTTCCCCGGCAGTGCGGCCGCGGTGACCCCGCCCGTCGACCAGTCGGCCACGGCACGGACACTCGCGGCGTTCCTGCGCACCCTGCACGTGACCGCACCGCCCGATGCCCCCACCAACCCGTTCCGCGGCATCCCGTTGTGGGACACCGTCGACAAGTTCCAGGTGCGACGCGAACGACTGATGTTCCGCCTCATTGACGAGGGCTTCGATGTCGACCGCCTGGTGCACACCTACATGTCGGGCATGGACGGCTTCGGCTTCCACGAGGAGCCGAAGTGGTTGCACGGCGATCTCCACCCCGGCAACGTGCTGGTGCACGACGGCGCGGTGAGTGCCGTCATCGACTGGGGCGACCTGTGCGCGGGTGACCCCGCGTGCGACCTGCAGATCGCATGGATGCTGTTCGACGCACCCGCCCGCGGGGAGTTCCTCGCGTCATACGGGGTCGACGATCACCTCGGTCTCGCCGGACGAGCACGTGCGTGGGCCGTTCACTCCGCGTTCGTGTACCTCGACAACGACGGCGGTGACCCATTGATGACACTGATGGGTGTCACCACCCTGCGCCGCCTGCTCGACTAGCGGCCGGTGAGCACCGGCAGCACGCGCGGCCCGCGCACCTGGCCGTTTGCCCACGTCGTCTTCCTCGACGGGTCGAGCGAGTAACCGGGGAACGCACGCAGCCACTCCTGGAACGCCACGATCATCTCGAGCCGTGCGAGGTTCGAGCCCGCGCACCGGTGGATGCCGAGACCGAACGCCACATGACGGTTGTTCTGGCGGTCGAGGATGAACTCGTCCGCGCGTTCGAACTCGTCCGGGTCATGGTTCGCGGCGGGGAAGGTCACCAGTGTCTGGTCACCCGCATGCATCGGGCAGCCCGACACCTCGACGTCCTTCACCACCTTGCGTCCCATGGTGACCGGTGCGTAGTAGCGCAGGACCTCCTCGTTCGCCTGCTGCCACAGTTCGTTGTCGTCGGGCACGGCGATGAGCCGCTGCACCTGGTCGTTGTGCTGGGCGAAGTGCCACAGGCCCGAACCGATGGCCGACCACGTGGTGTCGATGCCGGCGACGATCTGCAGGCGGATGTAGCCGACCTTGATCTCCCACGGCACCTCCTTGCCGTCGATCTCCGCGTTCGCCACGACCGTGAGCAGGTCGTCCTTCGGGTTCGCGAGGCGATCCTTCAGGAGCACGTCGATGTACTGGGTCATCTCGGTGATCACCTGGATGCGGATGGAGTTGTCCTTCGGTGCCAGCTGGAAGTTCTTGTAGATCCAGTCGCGGAAGAGGTCGGCGTCCTCCTCGGGAAGCCCGGTGAGGATGCAGATGCCGTGCACGGGGATGTGCTGGCTGTACTGCTCGGCGGCATCCGCGGTGGGGGAGTCACCGATGTCGGCGATCAACCTGCGGCAGAAGGCGCGCAACTCGGGCTCGATTGCTGCCACTGCCTTCGGGTTGAACGCAGGGAGGATGAGACGACGGTGACCGTGGTGGTCGGGCGGGTCGCTGGTGATGGGCGGCGCGGGGGAACGCGGTGCGTCCGGTCGTGCCACGCCCACCCAGATGGAGGAGAAACTGTCAGTGTCCTGTGCGATCTGGCGCACTGCCTCCATCGTGACCGGCATGAAGGCACGTCCGTAGCGTTCGGTGGTGGCCACGGGGCACTGCTCGCGCACCTCGTTCCAGATGTCGATTGCGTTCTCGCCCCAGCCGTCATCCAGCCAGTCCCAGTCGGTGAGCCAGTTCTTCACCGGCTCCGAATCAATGCGGTCACTTCCGTATGCCACGCGCAACCCCCTGACCATGTGCCCTGTCGGAGACAGTAGCGGGGGACGTGACCTCGGAACGGGGGGAGCGCGTCATCCGGGCCTGAGGACCACCCAGACTTCCCCGATGGAGGCCGCATCGGCGACGCCCGGCGCCGACCCGGCGGGCACGGCCACGGACAACGTGCCCTGCCCGGTGCCCGTGACGACGGCATCAGCCACGAGCAGCGACGACCGTGCCACCAGGTCGACCCTGCTGCCGGGCACGACGCCGGGCAACGGTGACCCCACGGGGATGGTGACCATGCGGTGGTCGGACGGCACCCGGACGGTGGTGGTCGACGGCGCCGTGCCGGCTGACGGGCCGGGTGCGGTGACCATGCCGTGCACCGACACCGCCAGCACCGATGCGAGGCACGCGGCGACCGCAGTCTGCACGCGACGGTCGACCATGAGCCGGGCACGCGACGCGCGGAGGATCTCTGCGGCACGCTCACGCATGCGGGGCGGTTCGTCGTCGTGGACCCTCACGGGGCCCATGTGTGGGTCAGTCGGCCGAGGAGGAAGCGGTGCTCGCCGTGCTGGCCGACGACGCGGAAGAGTCCGACGACGATGACGACGACACGGAATCCGACGATGCAGACGAGGAATCTGACGATGCGGATGACGAGCCGGATGACTTCGACCCGGCGGAGTCGGTCTTGTAGAAGCCGCCGCCCTTGAAGGTGACCCCGATCGGGGTGAACACCTTCTTCACGGGTCGCACGGTTCCGTCGACGGGATGGGTCGCCTCGGTGAGGGCCTCATCGGTGAATGCCTGCTGCACCTCGATGGTCTCGCCCGTCTCGATGAACTTGTACACGTAGGTCGGCATCTCTGCTCCGGGGGTCGGCAGTGTGTGTCGTCGGGTGGGGAATGGTACCTGACTAGGTTGGCTCTCCATGAGGGCACGCACCGCAGTCATCCCGGCCGCCGGGCTCGGCACCCGCTTCTATCCCGTCACCAAGGCGGTGCCGAAGGAGCTGCTGCCCGTGGTGGACGTGCCCGCCCTGCAGCTGATCCTGGACGAGGCCGTCGGGGCGGGGTGCGACCGCATCGTGCTGGTGTCGAGCCGCGCGAAGCCCGGCCTGCAGAACTACGTCACCCCCGACCCCGCGGTCGTGGCCATGCTGCGTGAGCAGGGCCGCACCGACATCGCCGACCGCCTCGCCGCCATCGGCACCGACGTGCACGTGGAGATCTGCCACCAGGAGGAGCCGCGCGGGCTCGGCCATGCGGTCGGCTGTGCGCGCGACCTGGTGGGTGACGAGCCGTTCGCGCTGCTGCTGCCCGACGAACTGCGCGGCGACGCGGGACTTCTCTCCATGCTGGCCGATGAGTGCGAGCGCACCGGCGTGAGTGCGATCGAACTGAAGCGCGTGCCGATGGACGAGGTGTCGGCCTACGGGGTGATCACGCCGTCGGCGTCGTCCCCCGTCGACGGTCCGTTCGAGGTCGAGGGCATCGTGGAGAAGCCGCGCCGCGAGGACGCACCGAGTGACCTCATCATCCTCGGCCGCTACGTGCTGACCCCCGACATCTTCGGGCACATCGCGGAACTGAAACCGCGCCCGAACGGGGAGCTGCAGCTGACCGACGCGCTGCTCGCGCAGTCCCGTGTGAAGCCGATCCTCGGGCACCTCACCACCACCGAGCGCTGGGACACCGGCACACCGTTCGGTTGGCTCACCGCGGTCGTGGACAACGCGCTGCGCCGACCCGACACCGGGCCGCAGCTGCGCGAGTGGCTGCGCGGTCGTCTGTAGGCGTTCTACTCAGGCGCGGGTGAACGTGCCGACCTCGTCCACCACGAACCCGTGGGCATCCACCGTGGCGTGCGCGTCGCCCCCGGTCGCGAGCGAGGTGTAGGTCCACTCTTGCTCCGCGGTGCGCGTGTACAGGTGCACGGCACGCCCGAGGGCAAGAGTCTCCACGTCGACGGTGATCACGGGGATCTCCGCGGAGTGGCCGACGTGCAGCGGCAGCCGGTGGGTGACGATCGAGTTCGTGAACGGGCTGTTCGTGAAGTCGACGTCCCCGCACCCGTCGAACTCGGTGCGGTGCGCACCGTTCATCTCGCCCCACCGGCCGTGACCGTCGGTGGCCAGCCAGAGGTCGGGCTCCTCCATGTCGCGGAACAGCAGCATCTGCTGCACCCGCCACTGGGCCGACAGACGCAGCACCACGGTCGCGTCGTCACGTTCGAGGCGCAGCTCGGCGGTCCAGCCCTCGTTCTCCCAGCGCAGGTGCACGGTGCTGGAGGGCGTGCCGTCGGCATGCAGCCACGAGAACCCGGCCCCCGACGAGGGGAGGGGCCCGTAGTTCGCCATGCGACAGTTCTATCCGAACGGGGCACCGATACCGTTTCGTGGATGACACCGCTCGACGAGGTGCGCACACACGTTCTGTCGCGCCTGCCCGCACCCGTCGCGGTCGACGCCCCGTTCGACGCAGCCGAGGGTCTCGTGCTGGCGGCCGACGTGACCGCCCCGGAGAACGTGCCTCCGTTCGACAACACCGCGGTCGACGGGTATGCCGTGATCGCCGCCGACACGGCCGCGGCGCCGTGCACCCTGCGTGTGACCGGCGAGATGGCCGCGGGTGCCGCGCACACCGACCGGGTGCTGCCCGGGTGCGCGGTGCGCATCATGACAGGTGCGCCGCTTCCCGCCGGCTGCGACGCGGTGGTGATGGTGGAGGACACCGAGAACCCCGGCGACGGAACCGTGCGCGTGCTGCGCACCGTGGAGGCCGGGGCCAGCATCCGCCGTGCCGGCAGCGACGTGCGCGAGGGCGATGTGCCGCTGGGTGCGGGAACCGTGGTCACGCCCGCCGTGCAGGCCGTGCTCGCCACACTGAACGCGCGCACGGTGCGCGTGCTGCGCCGTCTCACGGTGGGTGTGATGAGCACCGGCGACGAACTGGTGGACGACGGCTCTCCGCTCGGGCCCGGGCAGATCCGCGAGAGCAACCGCACCATGCTGCTGCGCCTCGTGCGCACCGCCGGAGCCGACGCCGTCGACCTCGGCATCGTGCGCGACGACGAGACGGTGGTGGAGGCCGCCGTGCGCTCGGCGGTGGGCAGCGGCATCGACGTGCTCGTGACGAGCGGCGGGGTGAGCATGGGTGACTACGACGTGGTGAAGGCGGTGCTGTCGCGCATCGCCGACATGGCGTGGTTCCAGGTCGCGATGAAGCCGGCCAAGCCGTTCGCGTTCGGCGCCCTGCCGGGCCCCGCCGGCCGCGACGTGCCGGTGTTCGGCCTGCCCGGCAACCCGGTCAGCAGCCTGGTGAGTTTCGAGTTGATCGCACGTCCGGCACTCGAGGTGATGTCGGGCCATTCGACGTCGATGACCGGGCAACGTCGGGTGCGCGGGGTGATTGACCACGTCGTGCAGCGCCGGCCGGACGGCAAGGTGCACTTCGACCGCTGCACGGCATGGTTCGGTGACGACGGTCGCCTGCATGTCAGCAGGGTCTCCGCGCAGGGCAGCCACCAACTGGCCGCCACCGCCATGGCGAACGCCCTGGTGGAGATACCCGACGGCAACGGTGTGGCCGCCGGTGACGACGTGTGGGTCACGCTTCTCGGCGCGGGGCTGGCGACAGCCACGGGTGCGTAGGCTCTCCGCGCATGGACCTGGTCGACCGCTTCGGACGCACGGTGCGCGACCTGCGCGTGTCGGTCACCGACCGCTGCAACTTCCGCTGCACCTACTGCATGCCCGAGGAGGGCCTCGCCTGGCTCGACCGTGAGGAACTGCTGACATACGAGGAGATCGAGCGTGTGGCCCGGGTGCTGGTGGAGCGCCACGGCATCGAATCCATCCGACTCACCGGAGGCGAACCGACCGTGCGGGCCCACCTGCCGCGGCTGGTCGAGCGGCTGGCATCGCTGCGCCTTCCCAACGGTGGCAAGCCCGACCTCGCGCTCACCACGAACGGCGCCACCCTGCGCAACATCGCCGCCGACCTCCGCGCCGCAGGCCTCGACCGCATCAACGTGAGCCTGGACTCGCTGCGTGTCGAGCGTTTCGCCGCCATCACACGGCGCGACGAGCTGCACAACGTGCTTGCTGGCATCGAGGAGGCGAAGTCCGTGGGCTTCGACCCCGTGAAGGTGAACGCCGTCATCGAGCGCGGCACGAACGACGACGAGATCGTCGACATCGCCCGCTGGGGACGCGACACGGGCGTGGAGGTGCGGTTCATCGAGTTCATGCCGCTCGACGCCACGAACGAGTGGGAGCGCCGCAAGGTGGTTACCCAGGATGAGATCGTCGCAATCGTCACTGCTCGGTTCCCGCTGGAGCCCGTGCCCGCGCGCGGGGCGGCACCCGCAGACCGGTGGCGCTATCTCGACGGCAGGGGAACGGTGGGTGTCATCCCGTCGGTGTCGCACCCGTTCTGCGGCGACTGCGACCGCGTGCGACTCACGAGCGACGGACAGTTCCGCACGTGCCTGTTCGCCACCGAGGAGACCGACCTGCGCGCCATCCTGCGCTCCGGCGGCAGCGACGACGAGATCACCGACGCACTCGTGGCGGCCGTCGGGCGCAAGTGGGCCGGTCACCAGATCAACCAGGTGAACTTCATCCGACCGAACCGCTCGATGAGCCAGATCGGCGGCTGACGTGTCGCGCATCAACCAACCACCCGTGGACCACACGGGTGACATCCCCCGTGAGGCGATGCCCGTGGAGCTCGAGGTGGAGGACGGCGTCGCCACGATCACTTTGAACCGCCCCGACAAGCGCAACGCGGTGACCTTCGCGATGTGGGCCGCACTTGCCGACACGGTCAGCCAGTTGTCGGCCGACACCGAGGTGCGGGTGCTGGTGGTGCGCGGTGCGGGCGACCACTTCTGTGCGGGGGCCGACATCACGGAGCTCACGAACGGACCGGGCGGGGAGTACGCGCGGGTGAACTGGGCCGCCGAGGAGGCGATCGCGAACTTCCCCGGGCCGAGCATCGCGGTGGTGCGCGGCAACTGCATCGGCGGCGGAGTGAGCATTGCCTCGGCGTGCGACCTGCGTATCGCTGCCGACGATTCCACGTTCGGAATCACCCCCGCCAAGCTCGGCATCGTCTACCCCACGAACGCACTCGAGCGCACGGTGAGGCTCGTGGGTGGCGCCGCCACCAAGCACCTCATGTATTCCGGCGAGATTGTCGACGCCGCGCGGGCACTGCGCATCGGTCTTGTCGACGAGGTGCACCCGGCGGGCGCCCTCGATGAGCGGGTGAGCGGTTTCGTTTCGGTGCTGCTGGAGCGGTCGCACCTCTCGCAGGTGGCCACGAAGGCCATGGTGCACGAGGTGGTCTCCGAGGGCCGCGTGAAGCCGGCCACCACGATCCGCTGGGAGTCCGCGATGGACTCGAGCGGCGAGGTGCGCGAGGGCGTGGCTGCGTTCCTGGCGAAGCGCGCACCGCGCTGGCCCTGGCGCCGCGGCTAGGCGCAGTTCACGCCGTCCGTCGGATGGCCTCGATGCCGCCGAGCACGTCGCTGACGTCGACGAACCCGGCCTTGCGCAGCATGCTCGCCCCGATCGAGGAGCGGTAGCCGCCCGCGCAGTACACCACGGTGGGTGCGGCGGGGTCGAGTTCCCCCGCGCGCCGGCGCAGCTGCGCCACGGGGATGTTGACGGCGCCGTCGACGGTGCCAGCCACGAACTCACCCGCGCCGCCCACGTCGACCACCTGGAGACCGTCCACCGCGGCACGGCGGCCCGCGAACTCGGCCGCGGTGAGACGGGACGCGCGCGACACCTCCGCGGGAACGTCTGCAAGGTCGTCGACCGGGAACCAGCCGACCACGCGGTCGTAGCCGATGCGGGCGAGGCGCACCTTGGCCTCGAGCTCCTGGCCGGCCTCGGTCACGATCACCACGTCCTCGTCGGGGGAGATCACGGAACCCGCGTACTCCGCGTAGCGGCCGGCAAGTCCCACGTTCACCGAGCCGGTGAGATGCCCCGTGGCGAAGAACTGGGGGTCGCGGGTGTCGACGATCTGCACGCCGGCATCACGTGCATCGAGCAGCTGCGTCACCGAGAACCGGTGCGGTGGTTCGTGCTCGGCGAGCACGTCACGGTCCTGCTGGTTGCGCACTGCGTCGTACACGAAGTAGCCGGGGGCCTCGGGCTGGCCCTCTGTCACAGCCACCACGAACGACCCCGCGTCGTCAAACCGCAGTGCGTAGTTCTCGGTGCGCTGCTGGCCGATCGCGGACCAGCGTTCGGTGCTCAGGTTCTTGCCACACTCGCTGCCCGCCCCGTGCGCGGGGAACACCCGGGTGTCGTCGGGCAGTGTGAGCAGCTTGTGCTTCAGCGAGGCGAACAGCATGTGACCGAGCTCGTCGGCCGTCTTGCCCACGCTGACCAGCAGGTCGGGCCGGCCGACGTCGCCGATGAACAGGGTGTCCCCGGTCAGGACGCCGTAGGGAACCGCGTCGCCGGCGCGTTCGCGCACCACCACGGAGATGGACTCCGGTGTGTGGCCAGGTGAGGGCGGTCTCCAAGATGATCGAGGAGGGCCGCGAGTGCCGCGACGTCATCACCCAGATCTCCGCCGCCTCGACCGCGCTCGAGCAGGTCGGCTTCCGCCTGCTGTCGTCCGGGATGCAGCGCTGCCTGCAGGACCCCAAGCGCGGTGCCAGGGAGGGCTTCACCCTCGACGAGGTGGAGCGCCTCTTTCTGAAGCTCTCCTGAGCCCCGTACGCTCGGGTCCGTGAGCGAGCCCACCTTCACCCATCTCGACGCGTCGGGTCGCGCCCGCATGGTCGACGTGGGCGACAAGCCGGTCACCCGACGCCGCGCCGTGGCCCGTGCCCGTGTGAACACGACCGCCGAGGTTGCCGCCGCGATCTCGTCCGGTTTGGTCGGCAAGGGTGACGTGCTCGCCGTCGCGCGGGTGGCGGGCATCCAGGCCGCCAAGCGCACCAGCGAGTTGATCCCCCTGTGCCACCCGCTGCCGGTCTCGTCGGTCACCGTCGACCTGCAGGTGAACGGCTCCGGCATCGACATCGAGGCCGCAGTGGAGACCGTCGGCCAGACGGGGGTCGAGATGGAGGCACTCACCGCCGCGAGCGTGGCCGCGCTCACCGTCTACGACATGTGCAAGAGCGCCGACCGGGCGATGTCCATCACCGACATCGTGCTGTGGGAGAAATCCGGCGGCCGCTCGGGGGACTACCGCCGGGCCTGAGGCACCCGGACAGGCCCGTGTCAAGGGGGCAACGTCCGTCACACCGGGGCACGAAATGCTGTCAACCAGTGGGAATCGGCGAGAACAGGCCGACAAACGGGGTATCGACGGGCCGATAACGGGGTGCCTCCCCGGAAACCATCGTTAGGCTCCATCTCGAGTTATGGGAACCATGATTCTTCTCGTCGTGGGCGCAGCCTGGATGGCCGTCCTTCTCCCGCCGCTGATGCGCTCCCGCTTCGACGGCGGATATCTGTCGTCCGTCTACGACTTCCGCCGCCAGCTCCACACCCTCCAGCGCACCCAGGCACCCCGCGCCCAGGCCCCGATGCGCTCCATGGCCCGGCCGCTCGCCCCGTCACCGCGCCCTGCCGCACGTGCCCCCCACCGCGCGGCCCTGGCACGTCCGCACCTGGTGGCCGTCGAGACCGCACCAGCCGTCGAGCCGCGCCACCGGCGCAGCCACCACACCGCCTCGCTTCCGCGACACCACGTGGCCGCCGAGCAGATGTACCTCAGCCCGCGCGAGATCGTGCGCCGTCGCCGCACCAACGTGCTGTTCGGGCTCGTGGCACTGAACGGTCTCAGCCTCTTCCTCGCGTTCACCACCGGCAGCACCGCCATGGTCTACGCGTTCGGTCTCTCCGCCGTGGCCCTGGTCGGGTACTGCTACACACTCGTGCAGATCCGCAACCAGGAGTACCTGCGCCGTCACTACGGCACCCACCGCGCCGCCTGATCCGCGCCGGCCCGAGGGCCCGTGCAACCCGCAGGGGATGTGAAGGCCAGCACCCCTCGCCCGTAGACTTCCGCTTTCATACCCGTTCACGGGGCTGTAGCTCAGTTGGCAGAGCGCTTCGTTCGCAATGAAGAGGTCAGGGGTTCAATTCCCCTCAGCTCCACCACAACCCAACGACCCCCGGAGAGCCACATGCCGTTGTCATGGATCGAGGCACAGAAAGCAGTGCTCGACCCGGGGTCGGGAACCCCGTTCGAGCTCACTGAGACCGAGGTGGGTGGCGTGCACATGGAGGTCTTCAAGAACGCGCCGCCGAACCTTGCGCTCGCGCTGCAGAACGCACGCAACCACGGTGACGCCACGTTCCTGATCTACGAGGGTGAGCGCTACACCTTCGCCCGCCTCATGGACGAGGTCGACGGGCTCTGTCACGTGCTCGTGAACGAGTACGGCGTGAAGAAGGGCGACCGTGTCGCTGTCGCCATGCGCAACTTCCCCGAGTGGATCATCTCGTTCGCCGCGATCATCTCGATCGGCGCCATCAACGTGTCGTTCAACGCCTGGTGGACGGAGGACGAGATGGACTTCACCCTGAAGGACAGCGGCGCGAAGGTGCTGATCGGTGACCAGCAGCGCATCGACACCGCGCACCACTCGTGCCGCGAACTGGGCGTGCGGATGCTGGTCGCGCGTCCCGAGCGCGAGGTCGGCCCCGGCATCGACGAGTGGTCGAAGGTCGTGAAGAGCGGTCTCGGCCCGATCGTGGCCGACATCGCACCCGACGACGACTGCACGATCCTCTACACCTCCGGCACCACCGGCCGCCCCAAGGGCGCGGTGTCCACCCACCGTGCGGTGGTGAACTCGCTGATGGCGTTCTCGGCACGCAACCAGGTGCTGTCACTCGCGAGCGACCCCGACGAGAAGATGCTGTCGGAGAGCAAGTGGCCGACGTCGTTCATCCTCATCGTGCCGCTGTTCCACGTGACCGGCTGCGTGCCGGTGATGCTGTCGTGCTTCGTGGCCGGCCTGAAGCTCGTCATCATGTACAAGTGGGACGCCGGCAAGGCGCTGCCCATCATCGAGGAGGAGCGCATCACGAACTTCGTGGGTGTCCCCACCCAGAGCTGGGACCTCGTGAACCACCCCGACTTCGACAAGCACGACACGTCGTCGCTGAAGGCCGTGGGCGGCGGCGGAGCACCCGCGCCGGCAACGCTCGTCGACAAGGTGGCCAAGAGCATCAAGGGCGGCGGGCCGCAACTGGGCTACGGCATGACCGAGACGAACGCGTTCGGCCCCGGCAACATCGGCAAGTTCTACACGGAGCGTCCCACGTCGACAGGGCGTGCGAACCGACCGATGGAGCTTGCCGTGTGGGACCCCGTCACGAAGAAGCCGCTCGGCCCGAACGAGTACGGCGAGATCATGATGTTCGGCCCGATGCTGATCCGCGGGTACTGGAACAGGCCCGACGCGACCGCCGAGACCATCGAGAACGGCTGGCTGCACACCGGTGACGGCGGCTACATCGACGAGGACGGTTTCCTCTTCATCAAGGACCGCATCAAGGACATGATCCTCCGCGGCGGCGAGAACGTGTTCTGCACCGAGGTGGAGGGCTCCATCTACGAGCACCCCGCGGTGCACGAGGCCGCCGTGTTCGGCGTGCCCCACGAGCGTCTCGGTGAGGAAGTCGCCGTTGCGATCAAGCCGAACGACGGGATGGCGTTCAGTGCCGAGGACCTCTGGAAGTTCCTCGACGGGAAGATCTCCTCGTTCAAGGTGCCGAACCACGTGGTGATCATCAACGAGCCGCTGCCGCGCAATGCCGCCGGCAAGTTCCTGAAGACGGCCCTGCGTGAGGGTGTCGCGAACGGCACGCTGAGGCCCACCAGCCGCTAGCCGCCGGTGTCGCCGGGTCAGACGGTGATCCGGCCCGACAGCACGGCGACGGCAAGCATCCAGACCGCGAGGCCGGCTATCCGCTTGGTGTTGCTGTCCTGCCACTCGCCGCCCTCGCGGCCGACGAGGTCGATCATGCCGACGAGAACCCCGGGCAGCAGCATGAACACCGCGAGCGGCCGCGCATCCACGGGGTTGTCGGCGACAGACAGCACGAACCGGCCGAACCAGGCGGTGGCGAACATCATCACCACGAACCGCAGGAGCCCGCGCGGGAAGAAG